>JAFIEG010000092.1 GCA_020832665.1 Pararhodobacter sp.
CCCGCGGCCGGGGGGGGCGCCCCCGCCCCGCCCCCCCCCCGGGGGGGGGGTGGGGGGGGGGGGGGCCGGGGCGGGGGGGGGGGGGGGGGGCCGCCACGAGGGGCTTTGCCCCTCTGCACCGGCCATTCGGCCGGGGCATTCACCCCAGAGTATTTCGGGCACGATGAAGGGGTGACATCGGCTTCATCCGACGGCGCCATGTACGCGCGCGTTTTTACGGCCATTCGAGCCGCGCCGCGGCCCAAGAGCGGGAGCCGCGCTGTCCGCTCTTTTCGCCGCGGCAGATTGCAGGGGGCCGGCCTATTCGGCCGGCATGGCTGAGGGCTCGACCACCAGCGGGTGGGGCAGATGCGCCAGCATCTCCTTCGGGCAGATCTGCAGGAAGTGGCCGCGCTCCATATCCCAGCGGCGCAGGATGTCCTGCGCACGGGGGCTGCCAGTCTCGGCTGCGTGGCGTTCGATCAGCCCCCTGAGCTGCGCCTCCCAATGATCGACCGAGACCTTGCAACTGACCAGCGTATCCATGTTGACCAGCTCCTGCGCAATGCCCTCCGGGTCATACAGATAAGCCATGCCACCGGTCATGCCGGCGCCGAAATTCGCGCCGATCTCGCCCAGGATCACCGCCACGCCGCCTGTCATGTATTCGCAGCCATTCGTGCCGCAGCCCTCGACCACCACTTCAGCGCCCGAGTTGCGCACCGCGAAGCGCTCACCTGCCCGGCCCGATGCAAAGAGCTGCCCGCCAGTGGCACCATAGAGCACGGTGTTGCCGATCACCGTGTTCTCATGTGGTTTCAGCGGAGAGGTCATGCGCGGGCGCACAACGATCAGTCCGCCCGAGAGCCCCTTGCCGACATAGTCGTTGGCATCGCCGAACACCTCCAGCTTGAGCCCTCGCACGGCGAACGCGCCCAGCGACTGGCCGGCGCTGCCCGCCAGCTTGACCGTCAGGTGGTCTTGCTGGAGCGAATTGTTCATGCCGAAGCGGCGCACGATATGGCTTGAGGCGCGGGTGCCCACCGTGCGGTGGGTGTTGCGCACCGCGTAGCTGAGCTGCATCTTCTCGCCATCCTCGAAGAACCGCGCCGCGTCGCGGATGATCTCGGCATCGAGCGTATCGGGCACGGCGTTGCGCGGCTTGTCGCGGTCGTAGCGGATGCGATCTGCCCCATCGACGGTGATCAGTAGCGGGTTGAGGTCCAGATCATCGAGATGCGCCGCACCCCGGCTGACCTGGGCCAGCAAATCGGCGCGGCCGATCACTTCGTCGAGCGAGCGCGCGCCGAGCGAGGCGAGGATTTCACGCACCTCCTGGGCATAAAAGGTGATCAGGTTCACCACCTTGTCGGCGCTGCCATTGAACATGGCGCGCAGCCGCTCATCCTGGGTGCAGACGCCGACCGGGCAGGTGTTCGACTGGCATTGCCGCACCATGATGCAGCCCATGGCGATCAGCGCCGCGGTGCCGATGCCGTATTCCTCGGCCCCCATCATGGCCGCGATCACGATATCGCGCCCGGTGCGCAGGCCGCCATCGGTGCGCAGCGTCACCCGCTCGCGCAGCTTGTTCATGGCCAGCACTTGATGCGCCTCGGTCAGACCCATCTCCCAGGGCAGGCCGGCAAACTTGATCGAGGTGCCGGGCGAGGCGCCGGTGCCGCCATTATGCCCCGAGATCAGGATCACATCGGCCTTGGCCTTGGCCACGCCTGCCGCAATGGTGCCCACGCCCGAGCTTGCCACCAGCTTGACGGTAACCTTGGCGCGTGGGTTTATCTGCTTGAGATCGTAGATCAGCTGCGCCAGATCCTCGATCGAGTAGATATCGTGATGCGGTGGCGGTGAGATCAGGCTCACCCCCGGCGTGGAGTGGCGCAGCTTCGCGATAAGCTTCGTCACCTTCATCCCGGGCAGTTGCCCGCCCTCGCCGGGCTTGGCGCCCTGGGCAACCTTGATTTCAAGTTCCTCGCAGGCATTGAGGTATTCCGCCGTCACCCCGAACCGGCCCGAGGCCACCTGCTTGATCTTGGCCGAGGGGTTGTCTCCATTGGGAAGCGGGTGGTGATGCGCCGGATCCTCGCCGCCCTCGCCAGAATCCGACTTGGCGCCGATCCGGTTCATGGCGATGTTAAGCGTCATATGCGCCTCGGGCGACAGCGCGCCCAGCGACATGCCCGGCGTGACGAAGCGCTTGCGGATGGCGGTGATCGATTCCACCTCTTCGATCGGTATCGGCCGGCCCAGCGGTTTGAAATCCAGCAGGTCACGCAGATGGATCGGCGGGTTGGCCTGCATCGCGGCCGAATACCGCTTCCACATGTCGTAGCTGGCACGGTCGCAGGCCGATTGCAGCAGGTGCATCGTCTGCGCCTCCCAGGCGTGTTTCTCGCCCGAGCGGCGCGCCTTGTAGAAGCCGCCCACCGGCAGGATGCCGACATCGCCCTTCCAGCCCCATGCATGAATGCTTTCGGCCTGGGTCTGCAGCCCGGCCAGGCCTATCCCCGAAATGCGGCTGTGCATGCCGGGGAAATACTCGGCCACCAGCGCGCGGCTCAGCCCTACTGCCTCGAAATTCAGTCCGCCGCGATAGGACGAGATCACCGAGATGCCCATCTTCGACATGATTTTCAAAAGGCCGGCGTCGATGGCTTCCCGGTAGCGGCGCATGGCTTCCTCGAGCGTGCCCTGCATCAACCCGCGCCGGATGCGCTCGGCGATGGTGTCTTGCGCCAGATAGGCGTTCACCGTGGTCGCGCCGCAGCCGATGAGCACGGCGAAGTAGTGCGGATCGATACATTCGGCCGAGCGCAGGTTGAGCGAGCAGAACGTGCGCAGCCCCTTGGCCGTCAGCCAGGAATGCACGGCGCTGGTGGCCAGGATCATCGGCATGGCAACACGGTCGGGCCCTTGACGCTCTTCGCTCAGCACCAGATGCGCGGCGCCCGAGCGCACGGCATCCTCGGCCTCGGCGCGAATGCGTTCAAGCCCGTCGCGCAAGGCATCGGGGCCCGGCTCGAAGGTGCAATCGATTACCGCCAGCCCGTCACCGAAATGCTCGGTCATGGCGCGGAATTCCTCATTGGCGATGAAGGGGCTTTCCAGCACCAGTATCTCGGTCTGCGCCGAGCTTTCATCGAGCACGTTCTTGAGGTTGCCGAAGCGCGTCTTCAGGCTCATCACCCGCGCCTCGCGCAGGCTATCGATGGGCGGGTTGGTGACCTGGCTGAAGTTCTGGCGGAAAAAATGGCTCAGCGGGCGGTAGACCTTGCTCAGCACCGCCGCCGGCGTGTCATCGCCCATCGACGCGATCATTTCCTTGCCGTCTGCGGCCATGGGCACGAGAACCTGCTCGATCTCTTCCATCGTATAGCCGGCGGCAATCTGGCGTTTGCGCAACGCACTGCCCTCGAATAGCGGGGCCTCGGGCAGCTTGTCGAGGTCGGAGCTGAGTTCCACGACCTTTTCGATCCACTCGCTGAAGGGCTGGGCAGCAGCCAGACGGTCCTTGATCTCGGCGTCGTGATAGAGCCGCCCCTCGGCCATATCGACGACAATCATCTGGCCCGGGCCCAGCGCACCCTTCTCGCGCACCGTCTGCTCATCGAGCGGCACCATGCCGGCCTCGGAACCCGCGATCAGCAGCCCGTCGCCGGTGACGACATAGCGCATGGGGCGCAGACCGTTGCGGTCGAGCCCGCCGCCAACCCAGCGGCCATCGGTGAAAGCCAGCGCGGCGGGCCCGTCCCAGGGTTCCATCACGGCGTTGCAATAGGCATACATGTCACGCCAGGCTTCGGGCATTTCGGCAGCCGATTTCGACCAAGCCTCGGGCACCAGCATGGTCTTGGCCATCGGCGCCGCGCGCCCGGCGCGCACCATCATCTCGAACACCGCATCCAGCGCGCCCGAATCCGAGGCGCCGGCAGGAATGATCGGCTTGATGTCTTCGGCCAGTTCGCCAAAGGCCGAAGAGGCCATGCGAATCTCGTGGCTCTTCATCCAGTTGATATTGCCCTTGAGCGTGTTGATCTCGCCGTTATGGGCCAGCATGCGGAAGGGCTGCGCCAACCACCATTGCGGGAAGGTGTTGGTGGAATAGCGCTGGTGATAGATGGCAAAGGCGCTCTCGAAGCGCTCATCCTGCAGATCGGGGTAGAATTCGGCCACCTGCTCGGCCAGCATCATGCCCTTGTAGATGATCGACCGGCAGGACAGGCTGCACAGATACAGCCCGGCGATATTGGCCGCGGCGGCGGCCTTTTCGATGCGCCGGCGGATGACGTACAGTTCACGCTCGAAAGTCTCGGCATCGGTGCCGCGTTCGTTTCGGATCAGGATCTGCTCGATCTCGGGGCGGGTGGCGTTGGCCTTTTCACCCAGAACGGCGGTGTTCACCGGTACATGGCGCCAGCCATAAATGGTATGGCCCATGCGCAGCACCTCGGTTTCGACGATGGTGCGGCAGCGCTCCTGCGCGCCGAAATCGGTGCGCGGCAGAAACACCTGGCCCACGGCGATACGCGCACTCGGGTCAGGCTCGTGGCCGGTGCGGCGGATCTGGTCATGAAAAAATGAAGCGGGGATCTGCACATGGATGCCGGCGCCGTCGCCGGTCTTGCCATCGGCATCGACGGCGCCGCGGTGCCACACCGCCTTGAGCGCGTCGATGCCGTTCACCACCACCTGGCGCGAGGGCTTACCATCGATCGACACCACCAGCCCGACTCCGCAGGAGGAATGCTCGTCTTCGGCCCTGTACAACCCGTTCTCGCCCAGCCAGCGGCGTTTTGCCTCTTCGGCGGCGACCCAATTCTCGTCAAACATGGTCATGTCAGGTCTTCCTCTTCCGAGATCCCGAATTTCGCCAGCGTTTCCTTGCGCGTCAGGCGCGGTCTGTCGCCGACATAGGCATAGCTGTCGGGTTTGTGGTCGATGTAGATTTCGTTGGTAAAGGTCAGACCACTGGCGTCATCGAACAGGCCAACCGGCATTTCCAGATCACCGGCCATCGGCCCGTCCATCGTGACATGGTAGAAAAGCGGCGATCCGCATGTGCGGCAAGTCGCTCGCTCGGCCCAGTCAGAGCTCTGAAAGCGGGCGATGTTCTCGTCCCCCTGCCAGATGACATTCGCCTCGGGCACCGAGATGCCCAGCAGGGCCGAGCCCGTCCAGCGGCGGCACATCTCGCAGTGACAGGCGCCAAATTCCTGCCTGGTCAGCCTTGCGCTGAAGCGCACGGCGCCACACAGGCAACCGCCGGTGCGGGTGCCGAGGTCAGCCGGCGCGCTCATTGCGCCGCCACCGCGGCAGGCTGGGCCAGGTATTCCAGAACCGAATCAGCCGCCTCGCGCCCGTCACGGATGGCCCAGACCACCAGGCTGGCGCCGCGCACGATGTCGCCCACCGCCCAGACGCCCTCGAGCGCGGTGCGATGCGTGCCATGCTCGGCGCGGATCGTGCCCCAGCGGGTGACCGGCAGTTCGGGCTCGCCCCACAGCTTGGGCAGATCCTCGGGCTCGAAGCCCAGCGCCTTGATCACCAGATCGGCGGGCTCGGTGTAGATGGCGCCCTTGATCGGCTCGGGCGCGCGGCGGCCGGTCAGATCGGGCGCGCCCAGGCGCATGCGCTGCACGCGCACGCCGCTCACCTGCTCGTCGCCAACGAAGCCGTCGGGCGCCGTCATCCAGACGAATTCGACACCTTCCTCTTCGGCATTCTGCACCTCGCGCTGCGAGCCCGGCATGTTCTCGCGGTCGCGGCGATAGAGGCACTTCACGCTCTGCGCGCCCTGGCGGATGGCGGTGCGCACGCAATCCATTGCCGTATCGCCACCGCCGATGACCACAACGCTCTTGCCCTCGGCATTCAACTCGCCGCTGTCATATTCGGGCACCTCGTCGCCAAACCCGTGCCGGTTCGAGGCCGTCAGATAGTCGATGGCGCGCACGATGCCCGGCAGCCCGGCGCCCGGCCCGCCCAGCTCGCGGCTCTTGTAAACACCGGTCGCCACGATCACCGCATCATGCTGGCCGCGAATGGCGCTGAAGCTGATATCCTCGCCGACCTTGCAATTGAGCACGAGTTGCACGCCGCCGGCTTCGAGCTGTTCGATGCGGCGCATGACCACCGGCTTTTCCAGCTTGAAGCCGGGAATGCCATAGGTCATCAGCCCGCCAGCGCGGTCGTAGCGGTCATAGACGGTGACCTGCAGGCCGGCGCGGCGCAGCCGTTCGGCCGCGGCCAGCCCGCCCGGCCCGGCGCCGATGATGCCCACCGATTCGGCGCGCTCTTCGGCCGGGCGCAGCGGCTTCACCCAGCCCTGCTCCCAGGCGGTGTCGGTCAGGTATTTTTCGATGGCGCCGATGGTGACGGTGCCGTGGCCGGCTTGTTCGATGACGCAATTACCCTCGCACAGCCGGTCTTGCGGGCAGATGCGGCCGCAAATCTCGGGAAAGGTGTTGGTGTACTGGCTCAGCTCATAGGCTTCCTGCAGCCGGCCCTCGGCGGTGAGCATCAGCCAATCGGGGATATTGTTGTGCAGCGGGCAATGCGTCTGGCAGTAGGGCACCCCACACTGGCTGCAGCGCCCGGCCTGCTCGGCGGCCTTTTCAGCGGCATATTCGGCATAGATCTCGTCGAAATCCGCGCGCCGCGCCTGTGCCTCGCGCTTGGCGGGCATTTCCTTCTCGACGGTGACGAATTTCAGCATAGGGCTTTGCGCCATGGCCTGCCTCCCTGACGTGAAATGCTCAGATACAGCGGTTCAGGGATAAAGAAAAGTCATAATGCATTACCTTGTTTTCAATTTTTTCTGCCAACCCACGATCACATCACCCAGCGATCACTTTTATATGTCAATACACCTTACCTATATTCGCCCTTCCCCCCGCCACCACTGCGTATATTGTGCCCCCGAAATTGAGAAGGTGCCTTTCATGACCCTGTTTCAGCTCGTCATCCTCGCCATCGTGCAGGGAATTACCGAGTTTCTGCCCATCTCCTCATCGGCACATCTTGTCTTGCTGCACGAGCTTGGCGGCCCGTCCGGCGAGGCGCTGGCGCTGGATGTGGCGGTGCATCTGGGCTCGATCCTGGCGGTGATCCTGTATTTCCGCCACGATGTGCGCGCCGCGCTGGCCGGCATCGCACCGGCCCTGCGCGGGCAGCTGGAAAGCTACGAGGCGCGATTGGCGCTCGGGCTGGCCATCGCCACCGTGCCGGCCCTCATTCTGGGCGCAGTGCTGCAGCTCACCGGCTGGGTGCACCATCTACGCAACATCACCGTGATCGGCTGGATGATGATCCTCTTTGGCATATTGCTATACGCCGCGCATCGCCTGATGCCCGAGACCCGCAGCGCCAGCCAGTTCAGCCTGCGCGATGCCGTCGTCATGGGGCTGTGGCAGGCGGTGGCGCTGGTGCCGGGCGTGTCGCGCTCGGGCATCACCATGACGGCGGGGCGTTTTCTGGGGTTCGACAGGCATTCGGCCGCCCGCGTGGCGCTTCTGATGTCGATCCCCATCACGCTGGCCACCGGCGCAGCGCTGGGGCTGGAGATGCGCCGCGCCGAGATCGACGCCGCCGCGCTGGCGCGCGAATCGCTGATTGCCGGTGTCATCGCCTTCTTCGCCGCATGGGCGGCGCTGGCGCTGATGATGAAACTGCTGCGCGTTGTCAGCTTCACCCCCTATGTGATCTATCGCGTGATTCTGGGGGTGTTTCTGCTGGGCCTGGCCTATTCCTGACCGCGCAGCCCGCCGGCCGATTCGCGAATGGCGCTGTACTGGCCGGTGGGGCGGAAACGCCACAGATAGCCGGGCAGGACCAGCTCCATCGGTGTCGGCGTGATGCCCAGATCGTCAAACCCCTTCGCGCCGGGTGACACCACATTGTCACGCGCCAGGTTGCGCAGCTGGTCGCGGGTGAGCACCGAATTGGTGAACAGCCCCAGCGTGAGCGCCTGCAGCACCGACAACGCCCCGGCAACGAGGCGCGCCATGAACCACGGCATGTTGACGATCACCCGCTTGCGGCGGATCTCGGCCAGCATCATCTGCATCAGTTCGCGGAAGGTCTTCACATCCGGCCCACCCAGCTCGTAGATGCCCGGCGCGACCTCGCCCGTCGCCGCCTTCGCGGCAGCATGCGCGACATCGTCCACATAGACCGCCTGGAAGCGGGTATTGGCGCCGGCGACCATCAGGAAAGGCGAGAGGCGGGTCATGCCGGCAAAGCGGTTGAAGAACTGGTCCTCGGGGCCGAAGATGATGGAGGGGCGCAGGATAACCGCGCCGGGAAAGGCCGCGCGCACCGCCTCTTCGCCCGCCGCCTTGCTGCGCCCGTAATCGCTGTCGGCTTCGGCATCGGCGCCGATTGCCGAAATCTGAACGAAATGCGCCACGCCGGCCGCCGTGGCCAGCCGCGCCACGCGCCCCGCCCCTTCCGCCTGCACGGCATCGAACCGGTTGCGCCCGCTTTCGAACAGGATGCCCACGCAGTTGACCGCCGCCTCCGCCCCGGCCAGCGCGGCGCGCACCGAGGCCTCGTCGCGGATGTTGCACAGCACCGGCTCGACCTGGCCGACAGCGCCATAGGTGCGCACGAAGCCCGCCTCGCTGGGGCGACGCACCGCCACCCTCACCCGCCAGCCGGCCTGCGCCATGCGCCGGGCAATATAACGCCCCACGAAACCCGAACCGCCAATGATGGTGACCAGTTTCGGCATCGCCTTACCCCCTTGGAAAGCCGCGCATGGCTGTCTCGCTGCATACCCAAGCACCCGTGCCACGACAAGGGTAAAGGGGCACGCAACCGGCCCCGCCCTTTCCAGCGCGCGTCTGACAGGGCCGAAACCGGCGGGCGGGCACAAGGCCCGCACCAGCAGAATATTCCCGCGCTTTCCCCGTTGACAGCCTCGCGACGCGGGGATAATCAGCGCCTCACGCAACCTGCCCAGGTGGCGGAACTGGTAGACGCGCTAGCTTCAGGTGCTAGTGCCCGTATGGGCGTGGAGGTTCGAGTCCTCTCCTGGGCACCATCCTATCCTTAACCGCTTGAAAGCGCAGGGATAAGAGCAAAATCAAAGACTTGCCCGCCGCGATTGGTACCAAACGCTGGTACAAAAACGTGGCATGGGCAAATGGCTGCGGTTGTGAAGTATCTCCATAGAATCGACGGGCGCTGGAAGTATCGCCGGGCGATCCCGGCAAGACTGCGACCCCATATCGACGGCAATATCCGCGAGTTCGTTCGCTGGCTGGGGCGGGCTGACGGGCAGCCTTCGCCGGCAATCCTTCGCAAGTATGCCGAGGTGGGCGATGAATGCGCGGCGCTTCTGGCGATGGCCGAAAAGCGGGCAAGCGGAACCTATGATCAACTCACCGACGAGGTGATCGACCACTTCATCGATACCCAGCGCAGCCACTCGCTGGAGGCCGACGAGGAAGTGCGCTTCGATGAAAGCGAGGATGCGCTGTTCGAGGCGGTGAAGGCCCAGCTTGAGGGCATACGCGGGGTCGAGGTTTACGCCAATCCTGACCGGCGCTGGACGAAGCGGCAAGATCGCCTGGAAACGGTCATCGAATCCTGGCGGGCCGACCTGGCGCGGGGGCGAATCTCGGATTTCGTCAAGGAAGAGCTGCTCGACGCGGCAGGGGCTATCCTTAACCGGACCGGCGTGTCTCGCAATACGATCAAGAAGTATCTGCGGGAGGGGATTGTCGAGCCTGCGTTCCAGACGCCGGGCCGCCCGAGCAAGCTGGACCCGTATGCCAAGCAGTTGACAGCATGGCTGACGACTGATCAGCGCAAATCACGCAAGGAACGCCGGACGGCGAAGCTGATGCACGCCGATCTGGTGAAGCTTGGATATGACGGTTCCTATGAGCGTGTTGCGGCCTCCGTGCGGGAATGGAAGGGCGAACGCCAGCGTGCGCATCACACGACCGATCGGGGGACCTTCGTGCCGCTGGTGTTCGCACCAGGCGAGGCGTTCCAGTTCGACTGGAGCGAGGACTGGGCCTATGTCGGTGGCGAGCGCATCAAGCTGCAGGTTGCGCACATCAAGCTGTCGCACAGCCGCGCCTTTCTGGTGCGGGCCTATCTTCTGCAGACGCATGAGATGCTGTTCGATGCGCACTGGCATGCCTTCCGCGTCTTCGAAGGCGTCCCTGGGCGCGGCATCTACGATAGCGAGACCTTGTTCGCCATTGATTCAAGAACAATGGTCGAGCGAAGACCGCCGTGGACCGGGTTGGGGCAGGCAAGAAGCGCGACGTGAATGCGCGGTTCCTGGCCATGACCAGCCACTATGTCTTCGATCCCGAGTTCTGCAATCCGGCGGCGGGCTGGGAGAAGGGGCAGTCGAGAAGAGCGTGCGCGACGCGCGCCATCGCATGTGGCAGCTCATGCCGGCCTTTCCTGACCTTCAAGCGCTGAACGTCTGGCTGGAAGACCGCTGCAAGCTGCTGTGGGCTGAGACGGCGCATGGCACGTTGCCTGGCAGCATCGCCGATGTGTGGGAGGCCGAAAAGCCCGCGCTGATGCCGCTACCCACGATGTTTGATGGCTTTGTCGAAGAGAGAAAGCGCGTCTCACCCACCTGCCTGATCAGCTTTGAACGCAACCGTTATTCCGTGTCCGCCAGCTTCGCGAACCGCCCCGTCAGCCTGCACATCCACCCCGAACGCCTGGTGGTTGTGGCCGAAGGCCATGTCATCTGCACGCATGAGCGCATCATTGAACGGTCCCACCGCCAGCCAGGGCGTGTCATCTATGACTGGCGCCATTATCTGGCGGTGGTTCAGCGCAAGCCAGGGGCTTTGCGCAAGGGCGCCCCCTTCGTCGAAATGCCCGAACCCTTCCGCGTGCTGCAGGCGAAGATACTGCGTCAGCCCGGCGGCGACCGCGAAATGGTCGATATCTTGTCGCTTGTCTTGCATCATGACGAACAGGCCGTGCTTTGCGCTGTGGAATTGGCCCTGGAGGCTGGCGTGCCGACCAAGACCCATGTGTTGAACCTGCTCCACAGGCTGCTGGACGGCAAGCCGACTGACCAGCCGGATGTAAACCCTCCAGCGGCCTTGTCGCTGAGCAAGGAGCCTGAGGCCAATGTCGCACGCTATGATGGGTTGCGTCCTGCGGGAGGAGCACGCCATGCGTCATGATCCTGCCGGAGCCGCCATCGTCATCATGCTGCGCAGCCTTAAGATGCCAGGCATGGCGCAAGCCGTGCAGGATCTGCTCGAGCAGGGATCGCCCGCGTTCGAGGCCGCGTCACGCTGAAAGCGTGCCTCTGGCACGACGCCGATCCTGTCGCAACTGCTCAAGGCGGAAATGGCCGAGCGCGAGGTCCAATCTGTCGCGTATCACATGAAGACCGCACGCTTCCCGGCATACAAGGACATCTCGGGCTTCGACTTCTCCGCGAGCGAAATGCACGAAGCCCTGGTGCGTCAGCTCCATCGATGCGAGTTCCTGGATGGAGCCGAGAATGTGGTGCTGATCGGCGGTCCCGGCACGGGGAAATCCCATGTTGCGACAGCCCTCGGCATCCAGGCCATCGAGCATCACCGCAAACGCGTTCGCTTCTTCTCGACGGTCGAACTGGTCAATGCGCTGGAGCAGGAAAAGGCCCAGGGAAAGGCCGGGAAGATCGCCGAAGCGCTGGTAAAAAACTGTCCTCGTGATCCTCGATGAGCTGGGATACCTGCCGTTCAGTGCCTCAGGCGGTGCGCTGCTCTTCCATCTGCTCAGCAAACTCTACGAGCGCACCAGCGTCATCATCACCACGAACCTGAGCTTCAGCGAATGGGCCAGCGTGTTCGGAGACGCCAAGATGACCACCGCCTTGCTCGATCGCCTGACCCATCGCTGCCACATCCTTGAAACCGGAAACGACAGCTACCGCTTCAAGGCCAGCTCGGAAACCGCGAAGAAGAAACGGAAGGAGGCAGCAGTATTGACGCCATCATGACGCACAGAACATAACAACTGGGTGGGTCAGTTCTCGGTGACAATGCCGGGCCAGTTCTCAGTGACAATCAACAGTTTCCAGCCTCTGTGTCGAGATATGAGGTGTCTCGACGACTTCACCTTCATCTCGCAGGCTCTTGGATTTCGCGGCTTTGATGGTTGCGCTCTGAAGAGTTCGGACCACCTTTGGCCAGCTGGCGGAACCCGGTTGAAGCTTCACATCGACATTCGACCAACTGAGGACTTCCTCGGCCTCATCATCCCAGAAGCCATCGGTCTTGCCACGCGCAAATGCATACCGCGCTGCTGCGTCGAAAAGCAAATTGTCGTCCTGCGCCTCTTCGAAGGTTTTCCTCGGGGTATCAGGCCGCTCGTTATGCCAGATGCGCTCGCCATCACCGTCTTCCGTGAAGTCGTCGAACCCCTCGAGGCGCGTTTCCTCGTCTTCGTCAAGCATATGGGCGTAGTAAACCGCCTCAATGTCCTTGAGTTGCCTGGGGGATAGCTCGCTTGCGTGGGTTCGGGCCTGCCATTCGGCCTTCCGCTTCACCTCGGCACGATGCGCCGCGAATCTCTGGTCGACCTCGACAGCTGCCACGCGCACCCTCTGGAGAGCCTCGCCATAGTCCTTGGTGCGCAGGGAGAAGGTTTCTGCCGTCTTAGGGTAGCTGTCCGCGATGTCGGTCGGAATCGCGGCGCGGTGATAGTAGACGGCATTTCGGCGGTAGAGTCGGGTGTGTCCAGGCATCTTCTCGAGCTTGCTCACTGTAACACCTCACCGTGACAGTGGCTCGAAAAAATCATTCCCTACCAGCAACTTATTGATATTATTGGAGGTCAGAGATGATTGGTGGAGCCAAGGGGAGTCGAACCCCTGACCTCTTGAATGCCATTCAAGCGCTCTCCCAACTGAGCTATGGCCCCACCGTGCTGCGACCCGGCGGATCGCTCGCGCTGTTTATGCAACCGGCTGGCACGGCGCAAGTGGAAAATCGCCCCGCACGCCGGTGATGTGGCTCAGCTGTCGTCCTCGCTTGCCACATCCGACAATTCGTCGAACGAGACGGTGTCATCGTCCTCGTCCTCGAGAAGATCGTCATCGGCCTCGACTTCGTCCTCGAGCAGCACGTCATCGGCCTCGACCGGCTCGGCGGTGGGCTTCTTGGCCTTGGTTGCCGCCTCGGCGCCGCTATTGCCGTTCTTTCGGCCGGAGGTTTCGATCTCGACAACCTCGCCGGTATAGGGGCTGACCACCGGCGAGCGGTTAAGATCGTAAAATCGCTTGCCTGTCGTGGGGCAGATGCGCTTCACCCCCCATTCTTCCTTGGGCATGGTCTTCCCTTCCTGACTCCGGATCGCCGCCCGTTGCCATAACCGCCCAAGCTTGTCAAAGCCTTTGTCACGGTGTTTTCTGACGATCGGCAGGCAAGGCGGGAACGGGCATGACAAAGGCGACGGCAGGCACCGACATGTTGCAAGGCGACCCGCCGCTGATGGTGCACTGGCGCCGCTCGTCACGGGCGCGGCAGTTGTCGCTGCGGGTGTCGCGGCTGGACGGCAAGATTACGCTCACCATGCCGCTGCTGCTGCCCGTTGGCGCGGCACGCGCCTTTCTGGTCGAGCGCGAGGGCTGGCTGCGCCGCGCGCTGGCCGAAATGCCCTCGGCTGCAAGCGTGGGGCCGGGCAGCCGGTTGCCGGTCGAGGGACGGCTGGTCGAAATATCGACCGCGCCGGTGCGCCATGCGCACATCGAGGGCACGGCGCTTCTGGTGCCGCAGCGCGGCGCGCCGGGGCGGCTGGCGCGCGCCTTTCTTCAGCTGCGCGCGCGCGACCGGCTGGCCGGAAAGGTGGACGGCTTCGCCGCGCAACTCGGCCTGCGCCCGGGGCGGCTGACGCTGCGCGACACGCGCTCGCGCTGGGGTTCGTGCAACGCCGCGGGCGATCTGATGTTTTCCTGGCGGCTGATCATGGCCCCGCCCGAGGTGCTGGATTACGTCGCCGCTCATGAGGTGGCGCATCTGGCGCAGATGAACCATTCGCCCGCCTTCTGGGCCGAAGTGACACGCTTGATGCCCGGCTATGCCGCCCCGCGCCGCTGGCTGCGCGAACAGGGAAGCAGCCTGCACCGCTACCGCTTCGAGGGGTAAGAAACCCGGGTCAAGCCGGCGCGCTGCGCATGAGCAGGCACGGGCGGGCACAACCACAAAAGCATCTGAACCGATCGGACAGCTTTCGTATCAGGCGACCAGCGCCTCGGCGCGTTTCAGATCGACGCTGACAAGCTGGCTGACCCCCTGTTCGGCCATGGTCACGCCGAACAGCCGGTCCATCCGCGCCATGGTGATGGCGTTATGGGTGATGATCAGAAAGCGGGTTTCGGTGCGCCGTGTCATTTCATCGAGCAGATCGCAAAAGCGCGTGACATTGGCATCATCGAGCGGCGCGTCCACCTCGTCGAGCACGCAGATCGGCGCCGGATTGGCCAGGAACACGGCGAAGATCAGCGCCAACGCGGTCAAGGTCTGCTCGCCACCGGAAAGCAGCGACAGGGTGGAAAGCTTCTTGCCCGGCGGCTGGCACATGATCTCCAGCCCGGCTTCCAGCGGGTCATCCGATTCCACCATCACCAGCCGCGCCTCGCCGCCACCGAAAAGATGAGTAAACAGCGCGCCGAAATTCTCGTTGACGCGCTCGAAGGCGGCCAGCAACCGCTCGCGCCCCTCGCGGTTGAGCGCGTTGATGCCGGCGCGCAGCTTGG
The DNA here is from genome assembly GCA_020832665.1 of Pararhodobacter sp. Classification (GTDB taxonomy): domain Bacteria; phylum Pseudomonadota; class Alphaproteobacteria; order Rhodobacterales; family Rhodobacteraceae; genus Pararhodobacter. The sequence goes on from JAFIEG010000092.1 coordinate 14,735, forward strand.
CCACCGCCGCTTCCAGATCGGCGCGTTCGGCCACCAGCGCCTCGTGCTCGGCACCGATGGTGCGCGCGTCTTCTTCGGCGCGCAGATTGACGGCGCCAAGCGCGTCGCGAGCGCGCCTGAGCCGGGCGATCTCGGTTTCCAGCGCGTCCAGCGCGGGTATCTCGTCCTGGGCGGAATCGAGCGAGCGAAGCAGCACTTCGGGACTGCAATCATGGGCCTCGGTGATCTGCGCGCCGGCATGGCGCACAGCCTCGCCGGCGGCATCCGCGCGCGCCTGGGCGGCGGCGCGGGCCTCGCGCGCCTCGCCGGCGGCGCGCTCGGTAGCGCGCTCGGCATCCTGCGCGG
>JAFIEG010000093.1 GCA_020832665.1 Pararhodobacter sp.
GGGGGGGGGGGGGGGGGGGGGGGGGGGCGCGGCCCGCCCCCCCCCCCCCCCCCGGCACGCGCATGGGCGGCTTCAGTCGCGCATGCGCGTGCCCTGCGGATCGAAAGGCGGCTCCAGCGCCAGCCGCGCCGGGCGGCGCTCGCCCATGATCTCCACCGCGAACAGCCCTTCCTCGCCGCGCTCGGCCAGCGCTGCCGGCAGATAGCCCTGCGCCATGGAATCCCCGACATGATGCGCATAGCCGCCCGAGGTGACCCAGCCCACCACGCGCCATTCGCCATCGCGCGCCGGGTCGGGGGCAGGCAGCGTCTGGCCCTTCGCATCGAAGCGCGACGCGCCATAACCCTCGGGCGGCGAGATGGTGCCGAAATCGGCCTCGCCCACGCGCGCCCAGATCGGCTCGTCGGCCAGAACATCGGCGGTGCCGGCGTTGATGATCAGCGACACGCGGCGCAGGCGCGGGCCGGCGTCGCGCTCGGCCACCGCCGCCTCGCGGCCGATGAAATCGGGCTTTTGCAGCTTGACGAAACGCTCCATCGAGGCCTCGAAAGGCCCGTAGATGGGGCGCAACTCGGCAAACCAGGTGGGAAAGTTCTTCTCCAGCCGCATCGACAGGAGCGCGCGCATGCCGAAATCGGCAATGCCATGAGCCGCGCCGGCTTCCTTTATCGCCGCATAGACGCGCCGCTGCCATGAGGGTTTCATCCATATCTCGTAGCCCAGATCACCGCTATAACTGATACGGTTGACCATGCATGGCGCGCCGGCGACATCCATCTCGCGAAAATCCATGAAGCGGAAAGCGGCGTTCGAGACATCTTGATCGACCAGCGCCGCCAGCACATCGCGCGATTTCGGCCCGGCGATCATCAGCCCCACCAGATCGGTGTGGAAGCGATGCAGCCGCACCGAGCCGTCGGTGGGCAGATGCGCCTGGAACCATCGCATATGATAGCAAGACGCCCCCAGCGAACCCCAGATCAGGAAACGCGCGCCCTGTCCGCGGTCATCTTCTGCCCGCGCGATGGTGAAATCGCCGATCAGCTTGCCGCGTTCGTTGAGCATGGGCGTCAGCACCAGCCTTCCCGGTTTCGGCATGGTGTTGGTCATCAGCCGGTCGAGCCAGGCCTCGGCGCCCTCCCCGGTGACCTCGTATTTGGCGAAATTGGCGATCTCGGTCACGCCGACGCGCTCGCGCGTGGCGCGCACTTCGTTGCCGACATGTGCGAAATCATTCGAGCGGTGGAAGGAAAGCACGTCATGCGCCTCATCCGCCGAGGGTGCGAACCACAGCGGCGTTTCCAGCCCCCAACTGTCGCCCATGACGGCGTGGTTTTCCAGCCGGTGCAGATCGTATAGCGGCGTGGTTTCAACGGGCCGCGCGGCGGGCAGTTCCTCGTTGGGAAAGCGGATGGAAAAGCGGCGCGAATAGTTCTCGCGCACCTTGGCATTGGTGTAGCGCAGCGTCGCCCATTCGCCGAATCGCGCCACATCCATGCCGAACACGTCGTGGCCCGGGTCGCCCTCGGTCATCCAGTTGGCCAGCACCAGCCCGACGCCGCCGCCCTGGCTGAAACCGGCCATCACCGCGCAGGCCGACCAGTAATTGGTCAGCCCCGGCACCGGGCCCACCAGCGGGTTGCCATCAGGGGCAAAGGTGAAGGGGCCGTTGATGACCTGTTTGATGCCGGCGCGCTCATAAGGCGGGAAATGGCGAAAACCCACCTCCAGCGAGGGGGCGATGCGGTCCAGATCAGGCGGCAGCAGCTCATGGCCGAAATCCCAGGGCGTGTTGATGGGCGACCAGGGTTTCGCGGCCTTTTCATAGGTGCCCAGCAAGATGCCCTGCCCCTCCTGGCGGGTGTAGATCTCGCCCTTGAAATCGATCACATGGATCAGCTCGCGCCCCGTGCTTTCGTTGAATTCGATCACCTCGGGCATCGGCTCGGTGAGCAGATACATGTGCTCCATGGCCAGCACAGGCAGTTCCAGCCCCGCCATGCGCCCCACCTCGCGCGCCCACAGCCCGCCGGCATTGACCACATGCTCGGCCTCAATGGCACCTTCCTCGGTGTGCAGCGTCCAGGTGCCGTCGGGTGTCTGGGTCAGATCGCGCACCGGGTTGCGCAGCAAGATCTCGGCGCCCAGCATGCGCGCGGCGCGGGCATAGGCATGGGTGGTGCCCGACGGGTCCAGATGGCCCTCGACCGGGTCCCACAGCGCGCCGACGAAATGGCGCTCATCCATCAGCGGGAACATGGCCTTGGCCTCGCTCGGCGTGATCAGCTCGGTCTGCATGCCAAGGCAGCGCCCGCGCGCATGCGCCATGCGCAGGAAATCCATGCGCTCGGGGCTGTCGGCCATCTGCACGCCGCCCACCAGATGCAGCCCGCAGGACTGGCCGGTAAGTTCCTCCAGCTCCTTGTAAAGCGAGATCGTATAGGCCTGCAGCCGCGCCACATTGGGGTCGCCGTTGAGCGTGTGGAACCCGCCGGCGGCGTGCCAGGTCGAGCCCGAGGTCAGCTCGGAGCGCTCGATCAGCGCCACATCGCGCCAGCCCGCCTTCGCCAGATGATAGAGCACCGAACAGCCCACCACCCCGCCGCCGATGACCACGGCCCGGTATCGTCTTGTCATGAAAACTCCTCCCCCGGGGGATGGCAGCCCATCCCGATCAGTGTCTCTTGCAGCCTTGCGGCCGTTCTCTCGTCGATGCCCGCGCCGGTGATGAAAGGCAGGCCCGGCCGCGCCGAACTCCAGCCGATCACGGTCAGATCGCGCGCGCAAGGCTCGTGTTGCAGCGCCAGCGCCCAGGCGCGGCAATCGATGGCGGCGATGTCGGCGGTTGCCTCGGCGACGGCGCGAATTGAAGCGCGGTGGCTGCCGGATTCAATCAGCCCCGCCGCCTGCGCCGCCGGGTCGGTGTCCAGATCGCGGGCAAGCGCGATCCAGCCCGAAAGCGAATGTCTGGCATTGAAGGCAAGGCGCTTTCCGGCCAGCGGCCGATCGGGCAAGATGCAGCCTTGCCCGACCGGTGGGGTCGCGGGGTTGGCCGGCGCAGTCGTCCGCCCCTGCGCCCCCACACCCCGCCTGACCACAAGGACCGAGCGGAAAAGCGGGCCATCGCCGCCGGGCACATCGGAATAATCCTGCTGTGCCAGCACGCGCAGCCCCGGCAGCATCCCCAATGAGATCGGCCCCCAGCAGGCCTGGCCCAGAACCAGCGTGGGGTCGCGCCAGAGCGTGAACAGCGCGTCCTCGTCGGCCGGGCGGGTCAGCGCCTCGGGCAGGTCGAGCTTGGAGCGCGCGCGCAATTCGCCATAGAAGGCATCGACCCGCGCGCGCACTTCGGGCCAGTCATACATGGGCAGGCAGGCCAGCATGCTCACGCCGCGCGCTTTCCCTTGCTTGATGTGAAGGGCGGGCGCGGCGCCTCGGGCGGCTCGGGCGCATCGGGGAAAAGCCGCAAGGCCGGGTGCGTGACGGGTTCCTTGGGCCGCAACGCATGGGCGCGGAAAAGCTGCCAGTAGTTGCGCCAGACATAGCCGCCATTGAGCGCCTGCCAGTGTTCGCGCCGCTCGGCGTAAAGCCTTGGCAGCGCATACCAGGGCGCGGTCGGCATCCGGTGATGCACGATATGCAGATTGTTGTGCAAAAACAGCCAGGAAAGCGGTGAACTTTCCACGATGATTGTGCGCCCCTCGGGCGTGACATGCCAGCGATGCTCGGCATAGGTGCGAATCGCGATCAGCGACAGCGCCGGCCAGACCACCGCCAGCAGGTATAGCCAGAGCGGGATGCCCATCACCCATAGCGCTGCCAGCACCGGCAACAGGCTGGCCAGATGCAATGCCCAGGCCAGCCGCAACCCGCGCGCCCCGGCAACGAGCCCGCGCGCCTCGGCCGCCAGAAACCCCGCCGCGCCCAGCACCGGCCCCAGCAGCACGCGCCCGGCCATGGTGTTGTTCACCCAAAACAGCCGCTTCAGCCAGCCCGGCAAGCGCGCCCATTGCCAGCGCGCCCGGTAATAGCTTTCGGGGTCGTCGAACGGGTCGGTCAGGCGTTCGTCATTGTGATGGGCCAGATGCAGCGCCCTGTAGCGCCGATAAGGGTAGATCAGCGTCAGCGGCAGGCTTACCATCGCCTCGTTGAGCAGGCGGTGGCGGGTGGGATGGCCGTGCAGGCATTCATGGGTGAGCGAGGAATGCAACGCCGCCAGCACCGCCATTACCGCCAGCGCCAGCCAGGGCACGTTGGGCCAGAGCCAGAACCCCGCCGCCGCCCAGCCCCCGTATGCCAGCACGATCATCCCCACGGTCGGCCATTCGATCCGCATGCGCCCTCCTGTCTGATTACAGTATGCCCCAGCTTTGCCCGAAGCCGCCCGCTTGCGGCAATGCGCGAATACACGTCACTGTCACCCGCACTTGACGCTTTTGGTTACATTGCGTTACCAAAGACAACAGGAGGCGGCATGGACAAGCGGCAGGCAGCGGCAAGATTTCGTGAAAGGCTGGCGGCGTTGCAAGCTGGCGCAGGGCTGACGCAAACGGCGCTGGCCACGGCCATCGGCATCGACCGCTCGGCGCTGTCGCAACTCACCAGCGGCGCCAATCCGCGCCTGCCGCGCGCCGAGACGGTGATCTCGATCGCGCGGCATTTCCATGTCTCGGCCGACTGGCTGCTGGGGCTGAGCGAGGATCGCGGCACCCAGCCCCAGGCGCTCACCGCCGTCGAGACCGAGGCCGCGCTCGATGCCGAGATGCGCACCGCGATGGAACGCTGGCACGCCGAGGCCGCCGGCCAGAAGGTGCGCTATGTGCCCGCGCATCTGCCCGATCTGATGCGCACCGAAGCGGTGATCGCCTTTCAGGCCCAGGCATCGGAACAGGAGCGCCGCCGCCTGCAAAGCCAGACCCGCACGCGGCTGCATTTCTCGCGCATGCCCGAAAGCGATATCGAAACCTGCATGCCGATGCAGGCGCTGGAGCTGTTCGCGCGCGGCCAGGGCATCTGGCGCGGGCTGGCCGCGCGCCACCGCGCCGAGCAGCGCGATCATATCGCCGCGACGCTCGAGATGCTCTACCCCGCGTTCCGGCTTTACCTCTTCGATGGCCGCTCGCGCTTTGCCCCGCCGATGACGCTTTTCGGCTATACCCGCGCGGCGGTCTATACCGGCGAGCATTACCTGCATATCCGCTCGCGGGCGCTGATCCACGATCTGGCGCACGGGTTCGACTCGCATATCCGCCACGCCGCCGTGCACGCTCATGAGGCCGCCGAATGGGTGCGCGCGCTGCCGGTGCCCGAGCTCTGAGCGCCCCGTGCCCTGCCCTGCGGCGGTGGTTCATGCACAACAGCGCGTTGCCGATTCTGCGCTTGCCGGCGGCGCGCGGCAGGCATTAGCGTTGCCACCCGACGGCACCGCAACGGCAGGAGAGCCGGGTGATGAATGAAAGCCTCCCCCCTTCCGCGCCCGAGGCGCCCGAAACCCAGGCGCCCAGGCGCAGCGGCGGGCGGCGCGGCAATACCCGCCGCAGCGCCGGCACCAGCCTCGAACAGCCCCCCTGGCGCGTGCCTCTCAATACCGACCGCCCCACCGAGCCGCTCGATGACGAGGGCGTGCAGGCCATTCATCGCGGCGCGATGCATGTGCTTTCCGAGATCGGCATCGAGTTCATCAATGACGAGGCGCTGGCGCTGTTAGCCCGCGCCGGCTGCCGGGTCGATGGCCCGAATGTGCGCATGGACGAGGATTTCGTCATGGAGATGGTGCGCCGCGCGCCGGGCCCCTTCACCATCACCCCGCGCAACCCCGAACGCATGGTCACCATCGGCGGGCGGCACATGGTGTTCGTCAATGTCTCCTCGCCGCCCAATGCCTGGGACATGATGCGCGGCAAGCGCCCGGGCGATTTTGAAACCTTCCGCGAATTCCTGATGCTGATCCAGCATTTCAACTGCATCCATCTGGCCGGCGGCTATCCGGTCGAGCCGGTCGATATCCACCCGGGCGTGCGCCATCTCGATTGCCTGTATGAAAAGCTCATCCTCACCGACAAGGTGGTGCACGCCTATTGCCTGGGGCCCGAACGGGTTGAGGATGTGATGGAGATGGTGCGCATCGCCGGTGGGCTGAGCCATGAGGAATTCAACGCAACCCCCCGGATGTACACGAATATCAATTCCACCTCGCCGCTGAAACATGACTTTCCCATGATCGACGGCGCGCTTCGTCTGGCGCGGCGGGGCCAGCCCGTGGTGGTGACCCCCTTTACCCTGGCCGGCGCCATGGCACCGGTCACCATGGCCGGCGCGGTGACGCTGTCGGTGGCCGAGGCGCTGGCCGCCATCGCGCTGTTGCAATACGCCGCGCCGGGCTGCCCGGTGGCGATGGGCACCTTCACCTCGAATGTGGACATGCGCTCGGGCGCGCCGGCCTTCGGCACCCCCGAATACATGCGCGCCACGCAGATGACCGGCCAGATGGCGCGCCTCTACGGGCTGCCGCTTCGTTCTTCGGGCAGTTGCACCGCCAATGTTCCCGACGGCCAGGCGATGTGGGAGACGATGAATTCGCTCTGGGCGGCGGTGCAGTCGGGCACCAACATCGTCTATCACGCGGCGGGCTGGCTGGAAGGCGGGCTGATCGCCAGCCCCGAGAAATTCGTCATGGATTGCGAAGTGCTGCAGATGATCCAGCGCTATTTCGAGCCAGCGCTTAGCGCCACCACGCCCGAGGATATCGCGCTCGACGCCATCGCCGAGGTCGGCGCGGGCGGGCATTACTTCGGCTGCGCCCATACCCGTGCACGCTACGAGAACGCCTTCTATTCGCCGATCGTGTCGGACTGGCGCAATTTCGAGGCCTGGGAGATTGACGGCGCCACCCAGACACCCGAGCGCGCGCACCGGCTCTACCGCCAGATCGTCGATGGCTTCGAGCCCCCGGCGATGGATGAGGCGCTTCGCGAGGAACTGGCCACCTTTGTCGCAAGGCGAAAGGAAGAGGGCGGCGCGCCCACCGATTTCTGAACGGCAATCAGCGCCACCCGGCCCCTTCATCTTGCCCAAAATACGCTCCGGGGTGAATTTCCCTTGCCGACGGCCGGGAAAGAGGGGGCAGACAAGCCCCCTCCTGCCCGCTCCCGGCCAATTTGCAAGGCCTCAGCCCTTGCCATAGCCCCCCGGCGTGGGGGTGATCACGCTGACGCTCTCGCCTGATTCCAGCACCGTCTGCGCGCTGGGGGCCAGCTCTTCCACCCGCCCGTCCAGCCGCTGCACCAGCGTGCGCCCGGCCTGCCCCGGCCCGCCGCCGGCCACGCCCTGCGGCGCGCGGGTGCGGTGCGAGGACAGGATCGCGCAATCCATCCGCTCCAGAAAGCGGATCACACGCTCGGTGCCGTCGCCGCCGCGCCGGCGCCCTGCCCCTCCCGAGCCCGGGCGCAACGCGAAACGCTCTAGCAGCACGGGAAAGCGCAACTCCAGCACCTCGGGGTCGGTCAGGCGCGAATTGGTCATATGCGTATGCACCCCCGAACAGCCGTCGAATTCGCGCTCGGCATTCGTTACCCCCGCCGGCGCGCCCGAACAGATGGTCTCGTAATACTGGTGCCGGTCATTGCCGAAGGTGAGGTTGTTCATCGTGCCTTGTGCATTGGCGATCACGCCGAGCGCCTGAAACAGTGCGTTGGTGACATGCTGGCTGGTCTCCACATTGCCCGCTACCACCGCGCGCGGATACTCCGGCGCCAGCATCGAACCCTTCGGCACCTTGATGCGGATCGGGCGCAGGCAGCCCGCATTCATCGGAATCGGCGCCTCCACCATCACCCGGAACACATAGAGCACCGCGGCGCGGGTGACCGGCTCGGGGGCGTTGAAATTGTTCTCCGCCGCCGGCGAGGTCCCGGTGAAATCGACCAAAGCCTCGCGCTTTTCCCGATCAACGCTAATGGCAACGCGGATCACCTGGCCACTGTCGGTCTCGTATTCGGCGGTGCAATCCTGCAGGCGCCCCAGCAAGCGGCGCACTTCTTCGGCGGCGTTGTCCTGAACATGGCCCATATAGGCGCGCACCACATCGAGGCCGAACTCGCCAACCATCTTGCGCAGCTCGGCCGCGCCGCGCTCATTGGCGGCAAGCTGGGCCTGCATGTCGGCGATGTTCTGATCGGGGTTGCGGCAGGGATATGGGTGATCGGTCAGAAGCCGGCGCAGCTCGGCCTCGCGAAAGCGGCCACCCTCGACCAGCCTGAAATTGTCGATCAGCACGCCCTCTTCATCGACATTGGTGGCCAGCGGCGTCATCGAGCCCGGCGCGGTGCCGCCGACATCGGCATGGTGCCCGCGCGAGGCCACCCAGAACAGCACCTCGCTGCCCGCATCATCGAAGACCGGCGAAACCACCGTGATATCAGGCAGATGCGTGCCGCCATTATAGGGCGCGTTCAGCGCCACGGCATCGCCCGGGCGCAGATCGGGGTTGAGCCGGATCACGGTTTCAACCGAACGATCCATCGAGCCCAGATGCACCGGCATATGCGGCGCATTGGCCACCAGCGCGCCCGAGGCATCGAAGATCGCGCAGGAAAAATCAAGCCGTTCCTTGATGTTGACCGAATGCGCGGTGTTTTGAAGCGCCACGCCCATCTGCTCGGCGATGTTCATGAACAGGTTGTTGAACACCTCCAGCAAGATCGGATCGGCCTTTTGCGAGCCCACCACCTGCGCGCGCTCGGCGCGAATATGCCGGCGGATTAGGACATGATCGCGCGCGGTGATCTCGGCGCGCCAACCGGGTTCGACGATGATGGTCTGGTTGGGCTCGATGATCATCGCGGGACCGGTGATGATGTTGCCCGGCGCCAGCACCTCGCGCCGGAACACGCCCGCCTCATACCAGGCCCCGCCGGAAAAGAAGTGTTTATTTTCTTTTGCTTGCGCCTCGTCCTTGGCAAGACTTCGGGCTTTCTCCTCGCGCGCGGTGGGGCGCTCGTCCCATGCCTGCAAATCGATCGCCTCGACGGTGATTTCCTTGTCCTCATGCACGAAGCCGAATTGCGCGCGATGCGCGCGCTCGAAATCGGTTTGCGCGGCGGCAATGTCGCGGGCAGAGAAATCCACCGGCAGGGCGGTGTCGGTGCCGGCATAGCGCAGCATCAGCACCGGGCGCGTGGCGACGGCCGCCGCCGGCACGCCCTGGGCGGCCATTTCTGCTTCGACCGCGGCATGAAGTTCGCCAATCAGTGCATTGATTTCATTTATTGATGCGCTGGAAAGCGATTTGAGCAGTGCTTGCTGGCGGCTGGCCTCGATCCGCGCCAGACCGATGCCATAGGCCGACAAGAGCCCCGAAAGCGGGTGGATCAGCACCGCCTCCATGCCCAGCGCATCGGCCACCAGGCAGGCATGCTGGCCGCCGGCGCCGCCGAAGCTGTTGAGCAGGTATCGCGTCACGTCATGGCCGCGCTGCACCGAGATCTTCTTGATCGCATTGGCCATGTTCTCGATCGCGATGCGCAGAAAGCCCTCGGCCACCTGCTCGGGCGTTTTCCCTTGCCGTTCAGCGATTTCACCAAACTTCCTTACAACAGTGTCGCGGTCGAGTTGCTGGTCCTGGCCGGGGCCGAAGATGGCGGGAAAGAGATCGGGGTCAAGCTTGCCCAGCATGACATTGGCATCGGTCACCGTCAGCGGCCCGCCGCGCCGGTAACAGGCCGGGCCCGGGTCGGCGCTGGCGCTGTCAGGGCCCACGCGAAAGCGCCCCGGCTCGGCATGCAATACCGAGCCACCGCCGGCGGCGACGGTGTGAATGCGCATCATCGGCGCGCGGATGCGCACCCCGGCGACCTCGGTATCGAACGCGCGCTCATACTCGCCCGCCGCATGCGCGACATCGGTCGAGGTGCCGCCCATGTCAAAACCGATCACCCGCTCGAAACCCGCCAGCCGCGCAGTTTCCACCATGCCCACCACGCCGCCGGCGGGGCCCGAGAGGACGGCATCCTTGCCCTGAAAGGCCTCGGCCGCGGTCATGCCGCCCGAGGACATCATGAATTGCAGGCTGGGGCCGGGCTGACCCGGCGGCGTGGCGCCCAACTTGCCCGCCACCCGCGCCACATAGCGGGCCAGAATGGGGCTGAGATAGGCATCCACAACCGTGGTATCGCCGCGCCCCACCAGCTTGATGAGCGGACTCACCTCGTGGCTGACCGAGACCTGGCCAAAGCCCATGCCGCGCGCCAGAAGCGCCAGCGCCGCCTCATGCGCCGGGTTTTTCCAGGCATGCATCAACACGATTGCAATGGCGTCGATGCCCTCGTCGCGTAAACCCTGCAGGGCGGGTTTCAACGCGTCCTCGTCGAGCGGGCGTTCGATCGAGCCATCGGCGCACAGCCGCTCTTCGACCTCGATCACCCGCGCATAAAGCTGCTCGGGCAGGATGATCTCCTTGGCGAAGATGTCGGGGCGCGCCTGATAGCCGATGCGCAACGCATCGGCGAAACCGCGCGTGATCAAGAGTGCCACGCGCTCGCCCTTGCGTTCAAGCAACGCGTTGGTGGCCACCGTGGTGCCCATCTTCACCGTGCCGATGCGCGCGGGATCGATCTTTCCGCCCAGCAGCCGGCGAATGCCCTCGATGGCGGCATCCTGATAGGCGCCGGGATTGTCTGACAACAGCTTGAGCGGGTGCAGAACGCCGTCGGGCGACCGGCCCAGCACATCGGTAAAGGTACCACCCCGGTCTACCCAGAAATCCCAGCGCGCCCCGTCACTGCCTGCCGTTGCCGCGTCGCTCATGAATCCGTCCCCGCCCCTGTTCTGCGGGCACATGTCGGCGCAAGGGGCAGCGATTGTCAACGCCGGCCCGCCCACTTGCGGCAAGGATGCCGGCCTTGTCCTGGCGGGCAGCGAAGCCGCCGCGATCAGCCGATGGCGACGACCTCGACCGCAAAGGTAAGATCCTTGCCCGCCAGCGGGTGGTTGGCATCGAGCACCACCTCGGCATCGCTGACCTCGGCCACCACCACCGGAATCGGCTCGCCGCTGGGCGCCTGCATCTGCAGTTGCGTGCCCGGCTCGACCGGGATATGCGGCGGGATCTGATCACGCGGGATGGCCTGGCGCGCCTCGGGCTGCCACGGGCCATAGGCTTCGTCGGCGGCGACGGTGACGGTCTTCTGCTCGCCCACCGCCATGCCGTCGATGGCATTATCAAGCCCCGGGATGATCTGCCCGGCGCCCAAGGTGAAGGAAAGCGGTTCGCGGCCCTCGGAGCTGTCGAATACGGTGCCGTCATCGAGCGTGCCGGTATAATGGAAATGGACGGTGTCGCCCGTCTTGGCCTGGGTCATTTCTTTTGTCCTGTCGGGGAAGCGTGGATTGACGGAGGGGCGCATGGCGCGGTCTGCTCCGAAACGAGGCGCAAGCCTAACGCAACTCGACAGGGGTGAAAACCCCGCCTTGCGCGCCCTGCCTTGCACGCGCGCCCCGCACGCACTGCCCGCATGCCCGGCCAGAGAATTTTACGCTTTCGCCGGCGCTCGGCTTGGCGCGATGCGGGCGATTGGCTAGAAGGTGAGCACGCCTTTTCACATAGGATTCTTCCGCCATGCCCGACACCCCCGAATTTCACGACCGCATGCTCTCGCTCGGCCTTGCCCGCGTTTCCGAGGCCGCGGCGCTGGCCTCGGCGCGCCATGTCGGGCGCGGCGATGAAAAGGCCGCCGACCAAGCTGCCGTCAATGCCATGCGCAACCAGTTGAACATGCTCGACATTCAGGGCGTGGTGGTGATCGGCGAGGGCGAGCGCGACGAGGCGCCGATGCTGTTCATCGGCGAGGAGGTCGGCACCGGCGGGGGCCCGGCAGTGGATATCGCGCTTGACCCGCTGGAGGGCACTACGCTCACCGCCAAGGACATGCCCAACGCGCTGACCGTCATTGCCATGGCCCCGCGTGGCACGCTCTTGCACGCGCCCGATGTCTATATGGACAAGCTCGCCATCGGCCCCGGTTTTCCCGAGGGCACGGTGACGCTGGACATGGACCCGGCCGAGCGCGTGCGCGCGCTGGCCCGCGCCAAGGGCTGGCCGGCCGAGGAAATCACCGTGTGCATCCTCGAACGCCCGCGCCATGAGGAGATGATCCGCGAGGTGCGCTCGACCGGCGCCGCGATCAGGCTGATCACCGATGGCGATGTCGCCGGGGTGATGCATGTCGCAGAGGCCGAACTGACCGGCATCGACATGTATATGGGCTCGGGCGGCGCACCCGAGGGGGTGCTGGCGGCGGCTGCGCTGAAATGCATGGGCGGGCAAATCTATGGCCGGCTGACCTTTCGCAACGATGACGAGCGCGCCCGCGCCGCCAAGGCCGGCATCACAGATCTCGACCGCATCTATTCGCGCGACGAGATGGTGACCGCCGATGTCATCTTCTCGGCCACCGGGGTGACCGATGGCTCGATCCTGCCGGGCATCAGGCGCGAGCCGGACTGGCTGACCACCGAGACCCTGCTCATGCGCTCCAAGACCGGCTCGGTGCGCCGCATGAGCTATCGCACGCCGGCAAGATGAACGATCCCGCCGGCGTCCCTCCCGCGCCCACCCCCGGCCCCGAGCCCTTTCTGGGCGTCGCGCATTCGCTCAGCGGGCGGCGCTGGCTGGGCCCGGCGCTGGAAGAGACCCGCCTGGCCGAGGCGCTGGCCCAGCAGGCGCTTTTGCCGCCGGCGCTGTGCGCGGTGCTGGCCCGGCGCGGCGTGCTACCCGGGCAGGCGGCGGATTTCCTCGCCCCCTCGCTGCGCTCGCTGTTGCCCGACCCGATGTCGCTGCGCGACATGGGCGCGGCGGCCGAGCGGCTTCTGGCGGCGATGGACCGGCGCGAGCGCATCGCCGTCTTTGCCGATTACGATGTCGATGGCGGCGCCTCGGCGGCGCTGATGCTGATCTGGCTCAGAGCGTTGGGGCACATGGCCACGCTCTACATCCCCGACCGCATCGACGAGGGCTATGGCCCCAATGCGCCTGCCATGGCTGCGCTGGCGCGCGACCATGCGCTCATCATCTGCGTCGATTGCGGCACGCTCAGCCATGACGCCATCGTGGCGGCGAAAGGCGCCGATGTGCTGGTGCTCGACCACCATCTGGGCGGCGAGGAACTGCCACCGGCGCTGGCCGTGGTCAATCCCAACCGGCAGGATGAAAGCGGCGATCTGGGCCATCTTTGCGCCGCCGCGGTGGTTTTCTTGCTGCTCGTCGAGACGAACCGCCGGCTGCGCGGGCGCGCCGTGCAGGGGCCTGATCTGATGACCATGCTCGATCTGGTGGCGCTGGCCACGGTGGCCGATGTGGCGCCGCTGACCGGGGTCAACCGCGCCTTCGTGCGCCAGGGGCTGACGGTGATGGCCCGGCGCGTCCGACCGGGGCTGCGCGCGCTGGCCGATGTGGCGCGGCTCGATGCGCCGCCCTCGGCGCATCATCTGGGTTTCGTGCTGGGCCCGCGGGTGAATGCCGGCGGGCGCGTCGGCGCAGCCGATCTGGGCGCGCGGCTTCTGTCCACCAATGACGCCACCGAGGCAGAGCGCCTGGCGGCCGAGCTGGACCGGCTTAACACTGAGCGCCGCGAAATCGAGGCCGCCGTGCGCGAAGAGGCGCTCGCCCAGGCCGAGGCGCGCGGGCTCGACGGTCCGCTGGTCTGGGCCGCCGGCGAGGGCTGGCATCCCGGCGTCATCGGCATCGTTGCCGCGCGGCTAAAGGAGGCGGCGAACCGCCCGGCGGTGGTGATCGCGCTCGACGGTGCCGAAGGCAAGGGCTCGGGTCGCTCGGTGAGCGGGGTCGATCTGGGCGCGGCGGTGCAACGTCTGGCCGGCGAGGGCCTGCTCATCCGCGGCGGCGGGCATCGCATGGCGGCGGGGCTGAGCGTGGCACGCGAACAGCTCGAGGCGGCGATGGCGCGGCTGGGGGAACTTCTGGCGCGCCAGGGGGCCCATGCCCCGGGCCCGCGCGCGCTGCATATCGACGCGCTGATGTTTCCAGGCGCGGCCACGCCCGAACTGATCGGGCAGCTCGAATCGGCGGGCCCCTTTGGCCAGGCCGCCCCTGCCCCGCGCTTTGCCTTTCCCGCGCTGCGGGTGCTCGATGCGCGCCAGGTCGGCAGCGGCCATCTGCGCCTGCGCCTGGCCGATACGGACGGCCCCACACTGGAGGCGATCGCCTTTGGCGCCTTCGACACCGGGCTGGGCCAGGCAATGACGCAAAAGGGCCTGGGGCGGGTGCATGTTGCGGGCAGGCTGGAGATCAACCACTTCGGCGGGCGCGCGCGCGTGCAGCTGCGCCTCGACGACGCCGCACCGGCCTGATTCCGGTGGTTTTTCCGGCAGCCTTGCCGGCGTGAAAAAATCCGCCGCCGAGCGCCGAAAACCCCCTTGCACCAGCCCCGCCGCTGGCCTAAATACGGCCCCACGCCAAGCGCGGCCCGTTCGTCTATCGGTTAGGACGCCAGGTTTTCAACCTGGAAAGAGGGGTTCGATTCCCCTACGGGCTGCCACTTCCCTCAATAAATTGCTGTTTTTAAATCGTTTTCGTTAGAGCGCCCTCTGTGCTCGACCCTTCAGCCTGCCCTCACGCGGTATTTGTGAAGCACCATGCCGCTGCAATGACCTGAAAAATGGCAGCGCCCGCAAGCGCCGCCCCGCAGCGAGGCACCAGTCAAGCCACGCCTCAAGCTCAAGCGGCTTTGTGCCGCCACGGGTTCAGCATGCCATCGATAGCGGTTTCAGCCCTTCTCCTGTTCTTGCCCGCCCTGCAGGCTTTTGCGGGCCTCGCGCATGGCTTGTTGCAGATCGCATTCGCCTGTGCTCAGCCG
>JAFIEG010000094.1 GCA_020832665.1 Pararhodobacter sp.
GGGGGGCAATTTCCCCCCCCGCGGGCCGTGGCGGGGGGTCAAGCCGGGGGACCCCCGGGGGCGTTTGGCCTTGGCAAACCTGGTGGGGGGCAACAGTGCGGCGCCCATCACCGGCAATTTGCTTGTTACGGCCGCGCTGCTCGGCTAGATACGGAGCGCAAGCGGGAAAGGGGGCCCTTGGCTATGTCGATGCAACGCGCCTTCAATGCGGTTCTGGCTATGGTGGCGGTCACGGGCCTTGCCGCCTGCGGCGGCAACATGTTCTCGGGTTCAAGTTCCGAGCGTTCGCAGGCCACCGCGCAGGAAGAGCTTGCGCGCGAGCGCGAACGCGCCACCGGCAGCCGCGATTCGATCTGGGATCTGTTCGGCAGCCGCCAGCAGCCCGAAACCACGCTGGTGGTGAACCGCTATCTGTGGACCGCCGCGCTGGATGTGCTCGATTTCCTGCCGGTCGAAAATGTCGATCCATTCTCGGGCGTGTTCACCACCGGCTTCGGCACCCCGCCGGGCGGCGGGCGGCCCTATCGCGCCACCGTGCATGTAAGCGATGGCGCGCTCGATGCGCGCTCGCTCAATGTGGCGCTTGTCACCCGTACCGGCACGGCCAGTTCCGAGACCGTGCGCGCGGTGGAAAACGCCATCCTGACCCGCGCGCGCCAGCTGCGCATCCAGGACCGCCGGCTCTGAGCCTGCTCCTGCGCCGCGCCCGCCGCTGACACCCCCCGCCCGATCGACCACCCGGCCCGCGCAGGGCCAGGCGAGCGAGAGAGAGCCCATGCCCGGCGCGGGCGAGGTGGTTGCCCCCCGCGCCTGTGCTCTGGACCCTCGCGCCGCGTGCGGCTATCACCACGCCGGGCCAAGGCGGCCCGGTCTCGCATCTCCGGGGGAAGAACATGTCAGGCGACGCTCAAGCCCGCTACCAGCCGCAGGCGCTGGAACCGAAATGGCAGGAAGCATGGGAAAAGGCCGGCTGCTTCACCGCGCGGCGCGACCCGGCGCGCCCGAAATACTATGTGCTCGAGATGTTTCCCTACCCTTCGGGGCGCATCCATATGGGCCATGTGCGCAACTACACGATGGGCGATGTGGTGGCGCGCTACAAGAAGGCGCAGGGCTTTTCGGTGCTGCACCCGATGGGCTGGGACGCCTTCGGCATGCCCGCCGAGAACGCCGCCATGCAGGAGGGCGGCCACCCCGCCGAATGGACCCATAACAACATCGCGGTGATGAAGGGCCAGATGAAGCCCCTGGGGCTGAGCATCGACTGGAGCCGCGAATTTGCCACCTGTGATGTCGAGTATTACGGCCAGCAGCAGGCGCTGTTCCTGGACATGCTGGAAGAGGGCCTCGTCTATCGCAAGAACGCCGTGGTCAACTGGGACCCGGTGGACATGACGGTGCTGGCCAATGAGCAGGTGATCGACGGCAAGGGCTGGCGCTCGGGCGCCGAGGTCGAGCGGCGCGAGTTGACGCAGTGGTTCTTCCGTATCTCTGACTATTCGGCCGAATTGCTGGATGCGCTCGACGGGCTGGAAAAATGGCCCGAGAAGGTGCGCCTGATGCAGCGCAACTGGATCGGCCGCTCGCGCGGGCTGCAATTTGCGTTCTCGACCATCGACGCGCCCGAGGGGTTCGACCGCATCGAGGTCTATACCACGCGCCCCGACACGCTGATGGGCGCCTCTTTCGTTGCCGTCAGCCCCGATCACCCGCTGGCCAAGCACCTTGAGCGCCATGATGCGGAAGTGGCCGAATTCGTTGCCGAGTGCCGGCGCGTGGGCACCACCGAAGAGGCGCTGGAAAAGGCCGAGAAGAAGGGACTGGATACCGGCATCCGCGTGCGCCATCCCTTCGACAACGCTTGGGAACTGCCGGTCTATATCGCCAATTTCATCCTCATGGATTACGGCACCGGCGCCATTTTCGGCTGCCCCGCACATGATCAGCGCGACCTTGATTTCGCACGGAAGTATGGGTTGCCGGTGATCGACACCTTCATCGCCGCCGAAGCCGGCGCGCCGGTCGGCAACACCGCTTTCGTGCCGCCAAAGACCGAGCCCGTGCGCTGGACCCGCGCTTTCGGCTGGCCCGAGATCGCCACCGGCGAGGAAGCGGTCGAGGCCGCCATCGGTATCTGCGAATCGCGCGGCATTGGCGAGGGGGTGACCAAGTTTCGCCTGCGCGACTGGGGCCTGAGCCGCCAGCGCTACTGGGGCTGCCCGATCCCGGTGGTGCATTGCGATGCCTGCGGCGTGGTGCCCGAGAAGAAAGAGAACCTGCCCGTCGAGTTGCCGCGCGATATCAGCTTCGACAAGCCCGGCAACCCGCTCGACCGGCACCCGACATGGCGCAACTGCCCCTGCCCGAAATGCGGCGCCCCGTCCCTGCGCGAAACCGACACGATGGATACTTTCGTCGATTCCTCGTGGTATTTCGCCCGCTTTACCGCGCCGCGCGCCACCACCCCCACCGACGCGGCCGAGGCCGAATACTGGATGAATGTCGATCAGTATATCGGCGGCATCGAGCACGCGATCCTGCATCTGCTGTATTCGCGCTTCTTTGCCCGCGCCATGCACAAGACCGGCCATCTGCCCGCCAAATGCATCGAGCCCTTTGACGCGCTGTTCACGCAGGGCATGGTGACGCATGAAATCTACATGACCCGCGATGCGCGCGGCCGTCCCGTCTATCACCTGCCCGAAGAGATCGAGGACGGGAAGGTCAAGGTCACGGGCGAGGCGGTGCGGGTCATCCCCTCGGCCAAGATGTCGAAATCCAAGAAGAATGTCGTCGATCCGGTGAACATCATCGAACAGTTCGGCGCCGATACCGCGCGCTGGTTCGTGATGTCCGACAGCCCGCCCGAGCGCGATGTCGAATGGACATCGGCCGGCGCCGAGGCCACCCACAAGCATCTTGCCCGCGTCTGGGCGCTGAGCCGGCGCATCGCCGACATGCCGGCAAGCGATTCGGGACAAGGCGACGAGGCGCTGATGCGCGCCATGCACCGCGCCATCGACGAGGTGACCCGCGCCATCGAGGGCTTTTCCTTCAACAAGGCCATCGCCGGGCTCTACAGCTTCACTAACACGCTGCACCGGGCCGAGGATGCCTCGCACGCGGCGATGCAGGCCGCAGCGCGGGTGCTGGCGCAGATGATGGCGCCGATGGTGCCGCATCTGGCCGAGGAAATCTGGGCCATGCAGGGCGGCGAGGGGCTGGTGGCCGAGGCGCCCTGGCCCGTCGCCGACAAGGCCATGCTGGTCTCCGACACCATCACCCTGCCCATCCAGATCAACGGCAAGCGCAAGGCCGAAATCGCCGTTGCGGCAGATGCGCCCAAGGAAGAGGTTGAAAAGACCGCACTGAGCGCCGATGCTGTCATCAAGGCGCTGGGCGGCAAGGCGCCGAAGAAGGTGATCGTGGTGCCGGGGCGGATTGTTAATGTGGTTGTCTGATCGGCGCAGTTTTCTGCTGGCAGGGGGTGCGGCCGCGCTGGTGGCGGGCTGTCGCTTCACGCCGGTTCACGGCCCGCAGGGCGCCGGGCAGAACCTGATGGGCACGATCCGCGCCGATGATCCGGTCAGCCGCTCCGATTTCCAATTCGTCGCGGCGCTGGAAGAGCGGCTGGGCCGGCCGGCGGCCGAGCGCTTCACGCTGGCCTATTCGATCGCGCTGTCCGAAATCGGGGGCGGCAGGGTGCGCGGCTTCGGCGACACCCGCAACCAACTGCGCGCGACGCTCGATTACGTTCTGGCCGACCCTGACGGCACCGAATTGGCCTCGGGCCGGGTCAGCGCCGGCACCGCCTATTCGCTGACCTCGACGCAGCTTGCCACGCTCACCGCGCGCGAGGATGCCGAGCTGCGCGTGATGCGCATGCTCGCCGATTCGCTGGTAGCGCGGCTGATGATCGAGCCGGCGCTGATGCCGGCATGAAGCTGTCGCCCCGCGATGCGGCCGGCTTTCTTGCGCGCCCCGATCCGCGCGTGCCCGCTCTCTTGATCTTCGGCGCCGATCCGATGCGTGTAGCCGAGCGCCGCCAGAAGGTGATCGCAGCGCAGCTGGGCGCCCAGGGCGAGGCCGAGATGCGCCTTGCCCGCATGCCGGCGGCGGATCTGCGCCGCGAGCCCGGCGCGGCGATGGATGCGATGCGCGCGCAGGGCTTCTTTCCCGGCCCGCGCGCGGTGCTCGTCGAAGACGCCACCGACGCCGCTGCCGAGGCGCTGAAACCGGCGCTGGCGGCCTGGGAAGAAGGCGATGCGCTCATGGTGGTCACCGCCGGCGCGCTCAATGCCGGCTCGAAGCTGCGCAAGCTCTTCGAGGGTGACAAGCGCGCGCTGAGCCTTGCCGTCTATGACGATCCGCCGGGACGCGACGAGATCGAGGCCATGCTGCGCGCCGAGGGGCTGACCGGCCTGCCGCCAGAGGCCATGCGCGACCTTGTCGCGCTGGGCCAGGGGCTCGAACCCGGCGAATTTCGCCAGACGCTGACCCGCATCGCGCTTTACAAACACGATGACCCGGCGCCGCTGAGCCCCGAAGAAATCGCGTTATTGGTGCCGGCGGCGGGCGAGGCGGCGATTGATGCCGTGCTTGATGCCGTGGCCGAGGGGCGGCTGGGTGATATCGCGCCGCTCAATACCCGGCTGGCCGGGAGCGGTGTGGCGCCGGTGACGCTGTGCATCGGCGCATTGCGCCATTTCAGGCTGCTGCACGCGTTGGCCAGCGACCCGCGCGGCGCCGGCCAGGCCGTGGCGACGCTGCGCCCGCCGGTCTTCGGCCCGCGCCGCGACAGGTTACTGCGCCACGCAAGGCGCTGGCCGGTGGCGCGCGTCGAGGCAGCGCTGGGGGCGCTGGTCGAAACCGACCTGGCGTTGCGCTCGGGGGCACGCCTGCCGGCGCAGGCGCTGGTCGAGCGCGTCCTGATGCGGCTGGCCAGTATCGCCGGCGCGAAGGGCTGATGCCCGATTCGGATAGTTTCCTTGCAGGCACGAGTGGGCATGCGGGCCAGGGTGTCGGTGCCGATCAAGCAGATTCGGCATGATCTCCATGCATTCGCGCTCGGGGGGGGTACACCCCCTTGCGCCGCGCCGCGCAACCGGCGAACAATCGCGCCCGGCAGGAAACGAGAAGGAGAGCGCCTGATGACCACCCCCGCCTATACAGTCTTCGGCACATCGAAGTCGCGCGCCGCGCGCGTGTTGTGGATGCTCGAAGAGCTGGGCCTGCCCTATGATCATGTGCCGGCCAAGCCCCGCGACGAGGCAGTGATGGCGGTCAACCCTTCGGGCAAGCTGCCGGCGCTGACCGCCGACGGCGAGGTCATCACCGATTCTACCGCCATCATGCAGTATCTGGCCGATCGTCATGGCGGACTTACTCACCCGGCGGGCACGCTGGAGCGCGCGCGCCAGGATGCGCTGACGCATTGCATTCTCGATGAGTTCGACGCCGTGCTGTGGGCGGCGGCGCGGCATTCCTTCATCCTGCCCGCCGAGCGGCGCGTGCCCGAGGTCAAGGATTCGCTGCGCTGGGAGTTCGACCGCAACGCCGCCGCCTTTGCCCGGCGGATGGGTGACGGGCCGTTCCTGACCGGCGATCAGATCACTGTTCCCGATCTTCTGCTGACGCATTGCGGGATCTGGGCGCGGGCGGCGAAGTTCGAGATCACCGAGCCCGGGCTGAAGGCCTATCTGGCAAGAATGCTCGAGCGCCCGGCCCTGAAACGCGCGCTGGCGCGCGAGTGATCACCGACGCAAGGGCAGGCGCCGACGCCGCCGGGGTGACACGCCTTCGAACGCGCGGTGGCAAGGGCCTTCGATGGCCCGATTGCCTTGCAAGCCCGTGCTCCGTGCGAGCTGGCAATTGATCGCCACGCTACAGCGTGGCGATCAATTCACCCGACAGCCGGGCACGCCCCCGGCGCGCGCTCAGTAGTCGCGCTCGAAAAAGACCCCCAGCCCTGTGCGCCCGTCAGTATCGGTGCGCGCGCGCAGCCTGACCGAAGTGGTGAGGTCGAGATTGATCGACACCTCGCCGCGCCCCTCGCTGTCGACCAAGACATCGGAATAGACGTGCTCGCCCAGATAGCGCCCCAGGCGCAGCGCCGCCACGCCCTCGTCATCGGTGGTCACATCCAGATCGTCGAGCCCCAGCGTCGCGCGGGTCCGAGCCAGGAAGCCGCCTTCGCTGCGCCCGGCCAGCGTGGCGATCGACATTGCCAGCTGTGCTGCCTGGAAAGGCGAGAGCGTGGCCAGCGAACGGCCGAAGATGAGCCGCGACAGCACCTCGTCCTGGGGCAGTTCGGGGCTGGAGCGGAAATGGATCTCGGGCGCATCAGCCTCGCCCTCGAGAATGATGCTGGTGCTTACCCCGCCACTATCGGTGGTGGCGACCAGGCGGATATAGGGGATGAAGCTGCCGACCATGCTGGCCGAACCATCGGTCAGCGCGAACCGGTTGCCCAGAAGATCAAGCCGGCCACGGATCAGCGAGAAACCGCCCGAGGGGATGACGTCGCGCGTGGTGCCGCCAAGCCGGAGCGTGCCGCCCAGCTCGGCATCCAGCCCGCGACCGCGCACGAATACCCGCGCCGGGGCATCGAGGGTCAGATCCAGCCTGAAGGGCGGCCCCTCTGGCGGGCCACGCCGGGCTTCGGCGACGAGGCCAGCATGCAGGCGCGTTTGACGCACGCCGGCACGCTCGCCGATATGGGTCAGCCCTTCGGGCACATATCCCTCGCGCGCCAGCGGCGCGTTGGGTATGCGGATCTCGGCCTGATCAACCGTTGCGCTGCCCGATATCAGTGCCCCATCCTGCAACGGACCGGTAACGCGGATCGACCCTGAAACCGCGGCCTCGAACAACCGCGGCTGGTAGATGCGCACGGAATCGCCACTGACCGTCAGATCGACATCGCGCCGCCCGCTCAGATAAACCGAGCCCTCCATCGAAAGCCGCCCGCCGCGGGCTGCGCGGCCATCGACGCGCAGCCGCGCCATGGCGCCGACAATTTCGGCGCTGGCACTGATATCCTCGAGCACAAAGCCCACCTCGGGGTGCACGAAGCGGCCGGAATCGACCTGAAGCGTGGCGCGCAGCGATTGCAGCGCCGGCGGCCCCTGCATCTGTCCGTCGATACGCGCCAGCCCCCCGATCGTGGACGGAGCGATCATCGGGTTGGCGATACCGACTTCGCCCTCGCCCGAGAAACGCAGCGCCAGTTGCCCGTCGGGCGCCACGCTCCCTTCGCCCTGCAACGCCAGACGCGCAGGCCCGGCCAGCGAAAAGCGTGTCGCGTAGTCGCGCGCGCCGGCTTCACGCGTCACGGTAACATCCAGAGTCGCCGGTCCCGAGGCGGCCGCGGCGCGCAGACCGGGCTGCAGGCGCGCCATGTCGTCAAGCCGCGCCGCCAGCGCGAACCGGGCGGCGCCGTCGGCGGCCTGCTGGCCCTCACCGGTGACGGTGAACCCCTGCGCCACGAGGCGCAAATCGTCGATCTCGACCCCGCCGCCGCCGGTCTCGCGCAGGGACATGTCGAGCCGTGCACCCTGGCGCAGAAATTCGTCGGGCAGCGCCTCTCCGCTGCGCAGCGCACCGTCGCTGGCCAGTTCCACCACCAGACGGCGTGCCTCGGTTTGCCCGGTCAGCCGGGCACTGCCGGCAAGCCGCCCGGCAAGCTGCGGCAGCAATCCTTCCAGCGCCAGCCGCTCGACCGCCAGCGTCAGATCGGTGTCGGCATCGGACCAGCGCCCCGATGCGCCAAGCGCCAGCTGCGGCCCGTCGATGCGCGCATGCTCGATACTGACAACCCCTGCCACGCGCCTTGCCTCGGCGCTGAGCTGCGTCTCGCCGGCCAATAGCGCCGCAACCTGTTCGGCACCCGGTAGTTCGCCCAGCCGCAAATTGCGCGCACTGCCCTCAAGACCGATCAGCTCCTGCTCGCCATCATTCTCGTATCGGGCATCAAAGGCCAGTCGCCCGCCATACCCGGCGCCCAGCGCCGACATGTCGGAGATGTTGAACTGCGCCCCCAGCCTGATGTCTCCGGGCGTGACGCGGCCGTCGGCGGTCAGGCTCATCGCGCCGGCGCGCAGGCGCAGGCCGCGCAGTTCGGTTCCCTCGGTATCGCGGCTGATCTGCATGTTGATCGTCGATTCGCCGGCGACCAGATTGTCGAATTCCTCCTGATCGACGCGCAGATCAGTGGCTATCAGCGCGAGATCCAGATCGAAGGCACCCGTGAGCGGGTCGAAGGGGCCGCGCGATACGGCCAGCAGATGCCCGTTCAACTGCCGCCCGGCGAGCGCCGAAAACGGTGTCAGATCGGGCAACTCGGCCTCGATGAATCCGTCAAAGACGGTGCCCTGCAATGTGCCCTGCGCGGTCAGTACCGCGTTGCGGGCCTCGATCGCCAGGCCGGTGATCTGTGCGGGCTCGCCATTGCCAGGCCAGATCATCCGCATGAAGCCGGTCACCGATTCGCCCAGCGCCTCTTGCAGCGCCGGATCCTCGGCGGCAATGCCCAGCACCCCGAATTCGAAGGTGCCGTCAAAGGGCGCGGCGGGCGTATCGCCGTTCGGCTCGGCGCCAATGGCAAGCTCGCCACGCGCATCGAAGGCGATCTGTTCGATACGCAGCTCCGGCGCCGCGAATTCGCGGATTTCGGCAAGGATGTTCCAGTCGGACGAAACCTCGGCATCGTATTCGATGCTCAACTCGGCGCTTTCCAGGCTCAGCGTGCCACCGCCGACTGGCAGCGGCACCGCGCCATTTTCGGGGTCTGAGAGGCGCACGAAAACATCGACAAGCTCGGGCAGCATGTCCTCACCCAACGCCGCACGGCCCACCAGCTGCATGGTGCGCGTGGTGACGGTCAGTTCGGGCAGGGTGATCTGCCCGTCATCCGAGCGCGCGCCCTGCGCGCGCAGCCGGCTTTCGGCGCCAAAGAAGGGGTGCAGATCGGGCGCCAGCAGCGGGCGCAGATCGCCGCCGATATCGAGGCTGAAATTCAGACCTTCGAGAAACTCTCCCTCGGGCGAGCTGTCGAGCAGCACCACCTGCCCGCTCACGCGCTCTTCGCCCTCGGTGGCTAGGCTTATGTCGGCCTCGAAGGCAGAAACGGGCCCCTCGCCGGCAATCGACAGCGACATCGAGGGGCGGTCGGGAACATTGAGCAAGGAGGCGGCAATCCCGCCCGGCCCCTCGCTGAGGGTGAGATCAAGCGCGAGCTGGCGGGTGGTGTTGTCGAAGCGCCCGGTAAAGCGGAACTCTCCCTCCTGCCCGTCGATGCGCTCGGCGACAAAGGCGCCCTCGCCCTCCCCGCCGGCAAGGCGCATCTGCCCTTGCAAGCGCAGCAGCGCCTCCTGCCCGGTGACGGCGGCACCGATTTCCACCCGTTCGGCGCGCAGATCGCCTATGCGCACCGAAACCGGCAACTCGGGCAGGCTGAAGGGCTCGCGGGCGGTGGCGCTGGGAAGTGGCCTGTCGTCCTCTTCGCCGACGGGGGGGCGCAACAGCACGATTTCTCGCGCGCTCAGCTCGTTGATATCGACCCGCCGGTCCAGGAGCGCGGCACGGTTCCATTGCATCGTGACATCGCGCAGGATCAGCCACACACCCTCGTCATCGGCAATGGACATTTCCTGTATGCGCGCGCGCGACGAAAGTGCCCCCTCGAAGCCGCGGATACGCACCTCGCGCCCGGCATCCGAAAGAAACCCCTGCAGGGTGCGGGTGATAAAGCCGACATCGTCTTCATTTGGCTGCTGCTGGGCCAGCACAGGCAGCGCCAGCAACAGCACCGTGGCCAGAGCCGCCAGCAGCGCCAAAGCCCATTTCGTTCCATGGCGCAGCAAGTGCGCGAACCGGGCGGGCGCCGCCATGAGGGAATTGGCGGGCCTGACCATCAGAACGCCTGTCCGATACCGACATAGATCTGAAGCGCACGCGCATCGGTGGCATCGGCGTTGCGCCTGACCGGGGTGGCCAGATCAAGGCGCAGCGGCCCCAGCGGCGTGTTGTAGCGGATACCGGCACCGGCGCCCATATGCCAGTCGCTGTCGCCCGAAAACAGCCCGGCCGAGACATAACCGGCATCGGCAAAGGTGGCCAGCGACAGCGTATCGCTGACGCGAAAGCGCACCTCGCCCGTCAAGGCGGCGAAGCCGCGCCCGCCCGAGGCGACGCCGTTTTGCTCGACACCCAGCGACTGGAAGGGCAAGCCGCGCACCGTGCCACCGCCGCCCGAATAGAACAGATAATCGCGCGGTGTCGCGTCGAGGGCACTGCCCACAATCGCGCCAAGCTGCGCGCGCCCGGCCAGCACCAGCCGCCCGTCGCCGGCCAGGCCCAGATAGCCGCGCCCGTCCAGACGCAGCCTGGCGCCGGTGCCGGCATCGCCGAAACCGATATAGGGCTTGGCCTCGCCAAAGGCGAAATACCCGCGTGTCGCGTCAAGTGGCCGGTCGCGGCGATCATAGGTCAGCGCTACCGGCGCCGCCAGCGTTCCGAAACGGCCGAGCAAGTCGCGATCGGGGCCGTAGAGCGCGCGCTCGAAGCGCAGCGCCAGCCCCGCACGCCCGGTCAGCCGGTCGGAAAAGCGATGCCGCAGCAGGGCATCGGCCTCGATCGCCCAGGCCTCGAAATCACGCTCGTCAAGGCGCGCGACGTTCAATCCGATCTCAAGGTCGGTTTCGCTGCTCAGCGTCGCCGGCCGCGTGTAACGGCCATCGATATTCACTCCCAGCCCGCCGACGCGGGCGGCGATCCCCTCGACGGTGCCCTCGAGCCTGAAGCGCTCGGCCCCGCCCAGAAGGTTGCGGTGCAGCCAGTAGCCGCTCAGCTGCAGGCCCGACTCGGTGTCGATCTCGACACCGGCCCCCAGCCGGCGCGGGGGGGCCTCTTCGACCAGCGCGTCGATATCGATGCTGCCATCGGGGTTTGCCCGCTCGGCGTCGCGCAGCGCCACCGAGGTGAAGGTGCCGGTGCGCCGCAGCCTGCTTTCGGCGCGCGCGACGGCTTCCGGGTCGTAGCGCTCGCCGGTGGGCACGCCGGCAATGGCGGCAATGCGCTCGGGGCGCGTGGCCTCGGCGCCGCGCACCTGCAAGGCGCCGAAATTCAGTACCGGGCCGGGGGCGATGCGCAGCGACACATCGAGCCGGTTCTCGCCATGCCGCGCGGTAACCTGCTGACCGACAAGCTCGGCCATGGCGTGACCCTGCCCCCTCCAGCCCTCAAGCGCGGCCTGCGCCGCATCGCGCAGCACGGTCGAGCGCGCGGTCGCGCCGGTGGCAAGGCTTTCGGGCAACTCCGTGCCCTCGGCCAGCGGGGCAATCTCGATACGCCCGAAGGTGAATTGTGGCCCGGGCATCACATGGACCTCGACAAGCCGGATCGCGGCGAGTTGCTGCAGCGGTGCGATATCGGCCGCCTCGCGCCCGTCGATGCGGACGCTGATCTCGGCAGCGTAGTGCCCGTATTCGTAAAGCAGACCCAGCAGCCGGCCGTATTCAGACCGCGCGGCAGAGAGGATATCGAGGGGCGCATCGAAGCCTTGCGCCTCGGCTTCCTTCAACAGCGAACTGGCTTCGAGTTCGGCGCGCAGGTCGGCGTCGGCGCCAGGGGCGGCGAAGCGCAGCTCTTCCATGGCCAGGGCTGGCCGGGCGAACATCAGCATCAACAGCAGGAACGCGACAGCCGGCATCAGCGCGAGAACGGCACACCATTCGCACACCGCATGCCGGTTCTCCTGCCCCTGACCTGTCGAACCTTGCCGCACCCGCTCGCATTCTCCCTTGGCCGCTTGCGCCTGCCCGATGCCCGCTTCCCTTGCCTGACTTGTTTTTCGCATGAACGGGTGATGCCTACAACCGTTCCCGGAGCGGCTGCGGCAGATTGGCCACCGACACGGTTTCGCTTTGCAAACCACTTCGCGCCAATCCCTCGGCACAAGGCGCAGGTGTTGACATTCCGGCGGCCAGCGCGCTTGCTGGCCGCCAGCCACAA
Source organism: Pararhodobacter sp. (assembly GCA_020832665.1). Lineage (GTDB taxonomy): Bacteria > Pseudomonadota > Alphaproteobacteria > Rhodobacterales > Rhodobacteraceae > Pararhodobacter. The sequence goes on from JAFIEG010000094.1 coordinate 12,013, forward strand.
GCAGTCCAGGCCGTTTCTGCCCATGCCGCCCGTTACCCCCCACAGCATTGCCCGCGCCGGCACCGCCCCGCAAACGCTGGCGCCACCCTCCCACCAGCATGGGCAGGCCGAGGGCATCCGGCCGCATTATCTGGTGATCATGGCGATCAGCCTCAGCCATCTGATCAATGATGTGATGCAGTCGCTGCTCGCGGCAATCTATCCGCTGCTGCAATTGGAGTTCGGCCTGAGCTTTGCCCAGATCGGGCTGATGACGCTGGCCTTCATGGGCACCGCCTCGCTTCTGCAGCCGCTGATCGGGCTGGCCACCGACCGCCGTCCGGTGCCGCAATCGCTGGCGCTGGGCATGGGCTTCACGATGTGTGGGCTGGCGCTGCTGGCCGCGGGTACGAGTTATGCGTATCTGCTGGCCGGGGCCGGGCTGATCGGGCTGGGCTCGGCGGTGTTCCACCCCGAGGCAAGCCGCGTCGCGCGCGCCGCGGCCGGCGGCCGCTTCGGCACCGCGCAATCGCTGTTTCAGGTCGGCGGTAATACCGGATCGGCGCTCGGGCCGCTGCTTGCGGCCTTTGTCGTCGTGCCGCTGGGGCGCGCCGCGGTCGGTGCCTTCGCCGTGGCGGCGCTCATCGGCATGGGCATCCTGGCCGCCGTCGGGCGCTGGCACGAGGGCAACCGCCGCGCCGCCGCCGCGCGCAAACCCGCCGAACCAGTCGCCACCCTGCCCCGCGGCAAGGTGCTGCTGACCGTCTGCATCCTGATTTTCCTGGTGTTTTCAAAGAATGCCTATACCGCCAGCATTGCCAGCTACTACACCTTCTTCCTGATCGACCGCTTTTCCCTGTCCACCCAGGGCGCGCAGATCATGCTGTTCCTCTTTTTGGGTTCGGCGGCGCTGGGGGTGGTGCTGGGCGGGGTGCTGGGCGACCGTTTCGGCACGCGCCTGGTGATCTGGTTTTCCATCCTTGGCGTGCTGCCCTTCACGCTGGCGCTGCCACATGCCAACCTGCCGGCCACCGCAGTGCTGACCGTGATCATCGGCTTCGTGCTGGCCTCGGCCTTTCCGGCGATCGTGGTCTTCGCGCAAGAGCTGATGCCGGGCCGGGTGGGACTGGTGGCCGGGCTGTTCTTTGGCCTGGCGTTTGGCTTTGGCGGCGTGGCGGCGGCGGCGCTGGGCCCGATCGCCGATGCAAGCGGCATCGCCTTCGTCTATCAGCTTTGCGCCTTCCTGCCCGCGCTGGGGCTGATGGCGGTGTTCCTGCCAAGGCTCAATCGCTAATCCCCCATCTGGCGTTGCCGCCAGGCGGGGCAGATGCTATCTGCCCGCCAAACCACATGAACCGATTTCGCTCTGGAGGGGCAGACCGCATGGCGCAGGACTACATCGTCAAGGATATCGCACTGGCTGATTACGGCCGCAAGGAAATCGCCATCGCCGAAACCGAGATGCCCGGGCTGATGGCGCTGCGCGCCGAATATGGCGAGGCGCAGCCGCTCAAGGGCGCGCGCATCGCCGGCTCGCTGCACATGACCATCCAGACCGCCGTGCTGATCGAGACGCTGACTGCGCTGGGCGCCGATGTGCGCTGGGCTAGCTGCAACATCTTCTCAACCCAGGATCACGCCGCCGCCGCCATCGCCGCCGGCGGCACCCCGGTCTTTGCCGTCAAGGGCGAGACGCTGGAAGAATACTGGGATTACGCCGACCGCATCTTCACCTTCGAGGACGGCCCCGCCAACATGATCCTTGATGATGGCGGCGATGCCACGCTCTATGTGCTGCTCGGCGCGCGCGTGGAAGAGGGCGAGGAAGAGCTGATCGCCAACCCGACATCGGAAGAGGAAGAGGCGCTCTTTGCCCGGATCCGCAAGCGCATGGCCGAAACCCCGGGCTGGTTCGTGAAGCAGCGCCACGCCATTCGCGGCGTGACCGAGGAAACCACCACCGGCGTGCACCGGCTCTACCAGATGATGGAAAAGGGCCACCTGCCCTTCCCGGCGATCAACGTCAACGATTCGGTCACCAAGTCGAAATTCGACAACAAGTATGGCTGCAAGGAAAGCCTGGTTGATGGCATCCGCCGCGCCACCGACACGATGATGGCCGGCAAGATGGCCGTGGTCTGCGGCTATGGCGATGTCGGCAAGGGCTCGGCGGCTTCGCTGCGCGGCGCCGGGGCGCGCGTGGTGGTCACCGAGGTGGACCCGATCTGCGCGCTGCAGGCTGCCATGGACGGCTATGAGGTGGTGCAGCTTGAAGATGTGGTTTCCCGCGCCGACATTTTTATTACCGCCACCGGCAACAAGGATGTCATCCGCGCCGACCATATGCGCGCGATGAAGGACATGGCGATTGTCGGCAATATCGGCCATTTCGACAACGAGATTCAGGTCGCCGCGCTGAAGAACCACAAATGGACCAACATCAAGGACCAGGTGGACATGATCGAGCTGCCCTCGGGCAACCGCATCATCCTGCTGTCGGAAGGTCGGCTTCTGAACCTGGGCAACGCCACCGGGCATCCCAGCTTCGTGATGTCGGCCAGCTTCACCAACCAGGTTCTGGCGCAGATCGAATTGTGGTCGCGCGGCGCGAGCTACGAGAACCGCGTCTATGTGCTGCCCAAGCATCTGGACGAAAAGGTGGCCCGGCTGCATCTGCAACGCATCGGCGTAAGGCTGACCACGTTGAGCGACGAGCAGGCCGGCTATATCGGCGTCACCCCCGAGGGCCCCTTCAAGCCCGAGCATTACCGCTACTGACGCGCATCCCCGGCGCCGCCGTCACTGGCAGGGCGGCGCCGGGGTCGCGGCGGCGCGGCGGGC
>JAFIEG010000008.1 GCA_020832665.1 Pararhodobacter sp.
TGCGGGACTTGTGGCGGTTGTTGCGGCGGCAGGCTCGCTCGTCGGGCGGGCCGGCGCCGATGCCGGGCGCGCCGGCGGCACGGGCGATTGGCCCGGCGCCAGCGACGAGGGCGAAGGCGTCTGGGCGCGGGCGGGCTGAACCGCCCCCGGCAGCGCGGAAACGCTGGCCAGCCCGGCGAGAATCAGCCCGATGAAAAGGGTACGCGAATGTATGTGGGACATGCTTGCATCTTGAACCAACCGGCGGAAAAGTCTAACCGCCGGGCTGACTCGCGCAACACACAATACGGTCAAGCGCGCGCAGGCCGGCAGCCGGCGGCAAGACACTGCCGAGAGGCGCAAGGAGAGACAGATCATGTTCCGTGGCTCATTACCCGCGCTGGTCACCCCGTTTCGCGATGGCGCGGTGGATTTCGCGGCGCTCGAAGCGCTGGTCGAATGGCAAATCGCCGAGGGCAGCCACGGGCTGGTGCCGGTGGGCACAACCGGCGAAAGCCCGACGCTGAGCCATGAAGAGCATGAACAGGTGATCGAGGCGGTGGTCAGGGCCGCCGCCGGCCGCGTTCCAGTGATCGCCGGTGCGGGCTCGAACAACACCATCGAGGCGATCCGCTTCCTGCGCCATGCCGAATCGGTGGGCGCCGATGCCGGGCTGGTCGTCACCCCCTATTACAACAAACCCACCCAGGCCGGGCTGATCGCGCATTACCGGGCGTTGCACGATGCCTGCAGCCTGCCGATCATCATCTACAACATTCCCGGCCGTTCGGTAATCGACATGAGCGTGGAAACCATGGCCGAGCTTTCGAGGCTTGAGCGTATCATCGGCGTGAAGGATGCCACCGGGCGCATCGAGCGGGTCAGCCAGCAGCGCGCCGCCTGCGGCGCCGATTTCGTGCAGGTTTCGGGCGAGGATGCCACCGCGCTGGGCTTCAACGCGCATGGCGGGGTAGGCTGCATCTCGGTAAGTGCCAATGCCGCGCCGCGGCTTTGCGCCGAGTTCCAGGAGGCGACGCTGGCGGGTGATTACGCGCGCGCGCTGGAGCTGCAGGACCAATTGATGCCCCTGCACGAGGCCATCTTCATTGAGCCCGGCCTGGCCGGTGCCAAATACGCGCTCTCAAGGCTGGGTCGCTGTCGCGACGAGGTGCGCCTGCCGCTGCTGCCGGTCACCGCGCCAACGCGCGCCAGGATCGATGCCGCGCTGCGCCATGCCGGGCTGATCAACTGAGTTTTCGGAAACCTGCCCGGGGCAATCGGCCGGGCAGGTTTGTTCGCGCTTGCAAGAAAACCGGAACCGGGCCACCTGGCAGACAAGCCGTATCAGATGGACAGGCCCGGCAATTCCCATACCTGTGTCAGCGACCGATCGCCAATGCGCACCAGCCGCGCCCAGATGGCGCCAAGGGCGATCGCATCATCGCGCTGTGCTGCAATTCCCAGATCACGCGCCGCGCGCGCCAGGCTTGTCAGCCCGATATCGCCCGCCATCTTCGAAACATGCTGTGCCTGATCGGCGATGGCGTCATTCAGGCCACTACGGTAGCGCACTTCGATTTCCGCCAGCAGGTCGGTCATTTCTTCAACCCGGCCGGCGACATAGGCTTCTGCCCGCCGGTGCCCGAGTCGGCTGAAAAGCGCCTCAAGGCGGCGCGAGTCGATCAGGATGCGCTCGAACTGTTTGAGCTGCGCGACTTGTCCCACACTTACCCCCATTTTGTTTTTTGTACCCATTCGCAGCATGCACCAGATATCCTAAGATTCCCTTTGCTCTCCCCTGTTCAGGGCCCGGTGGGCCGTGATTCCCCGACCCACTATAGCAAACTGCAACAGGCGTTAACTATATTCCCTACATTCACCTTCTTGAATTTGACTCTATACATGACCCATATTCTGTGCCAGAAGCACCGACAACCCGTGACCAGGCGTATCGACAAGAGGCCCCCATGCCGATGACCGCGAAACAGGCCGTTACAAGCCCCGATGAAACCGAGATAATGCGGCTATTCGATGACTGGAACGAGGCACTAAAAAGCCTCGATCCGGCGCGTGTGGCGGCGCTCTATGCGCCCGATGCGATCCTGCTGCCGACGGTTTCGAACCGCGTGCGCCACAACACCGCCGAGATCGAGGATTACTTCGTTCGCTTTCTGGCCAAGGCACCCGTGGGACGGATCCACGAATCGAATATCCGGCTGATGGGCGATGTCGCGGTGCATTCGGGCATCTATGTCTTTCGCATGACCCGCGAAGCCGGCACCGGCGATGTGCCGGCACGGTTTTCCTTCGTCTATCAGAGGATCGGTGGCGCCTGGAAGATCGTCGAACACCACTCATCCTACATGCCCGAACGCGGCGCCTGGTAGCCGCAGCTGCCCCGCGCATGCGCCGCTGCGGGCGGTGACGGCTACATCTGCATCAAGAGTGCCGCCAGCCCGGGCTCGGCGACCAGCCGCGCGGCCTTTTCCAGCGGCACCCAGCGCCGGCGGCGCAGCTTGCGCTCGGGCCATTCCCGGGCGAGATCGGCGACATGCACGCGAAACAGCTCGACACGGCAGGACAGCCCGAAATCGCCCTGGCGCTTTTTTTCGTACAGGTAATACCCGACCGGCACCTCATCGACATGACCGATGACCCCGGCCTCTTCCCAAGCTTCCTGCAGTGCGGCGCCAGCCAGGCTGCGCCCCTCCATCGGCCAGCCCTTGGGCAGAATCCATCGCCTCGTGCCAAGGCTGGTGATGATCAGCACCTCGCGCCCGTCCTTGCCCTCGCGTAGGCACAGCGCCGCCGCCTGCACGAATTCGGGCCGCCTGAAGGCCGGCTCGACGAATGACCGGAATCTTTCCAGCGGTGACACTTTCATGCGCTCACTCGGCATCGGGGGAAACGCCGCCGCGCAACGCCTTCACCGCGCCGCGCTTCGTCTTGGCCGCCAGCCGCCGGCGCTTGCTGCCCAGCGTCGGCCGCGTGGGGATACGCCGGCGCGGCGGCGTCAGCGCCTTGCGGATCAGCTCGGCCAGCCGCTCGCGCGCGATCTCGCGGTTGCGCGCCTGGCTGCGGGTATCCTCGACGCGGATGATCAGCGCGCCATCGAGCGTCCAGCGCCGCCCGGCCATGCGCTGCAGTCGGCGCTTGACGGGCTCGCTCAGCGACGGGCTGCGCGCCGCCTCGAAACGCAACTCGACGGCGGTGGACACCTTGTTCACATTCTGCCCGCCCGGCCCCGAGGCGCGGGTGAAAGCCTCGCTCAGCTCCCACTCCTGCAGGGCGACGCGCTCGTCGATCCACAGCATTGCACATGCCTCTTTTCATGGCCGAAAGGCCGGCGCCCGGTGGCGCAACCGAAAGGGCCGCCCGGCTTGGGCGGCCCTCACGAGCGTTCAGGAGATGGGGTCGGTTGAGAGCCGTGTCAACCTGGCCCAATCGAAAGGTCGGCCACCCGAGGGTTGCCTTCAGTATGCCCGCCCTCCGACTGTTCCGACACCTCTCTCCAATATCACTCTCGACACTGGATCACCTCCTTTCGCTATGTTTCGTTCAAGAGGATCGTGCCACATATTTTGTGTATGTCAAAGAAAATCATGCGACAGGTTGCGTCATTCTTCGCACGATGATGCGGAAGGGCAAAAGCGCCAGCAGCGCCAGGGCCAGTTTCACCATCCAGTCGGCCAGAGCCATGCTTGCCCAGAACGGCGCCTCGATGCCCCATCCCAGCAGCGGCACCGCCTCGTTGGCCCAGCCCACATCGTTGCCCGGCTCGATGAAGGTGACGACCGCGGCAAAGGCGATCGAGAAGAAAAGCACGGTATCGACAGTCGAGCCCACCAGGGTGGAAGCCAGCGGCGCCTTCCACCAGCGCCGGTCACGCAGACGGTCGAAGATGGCGACATCAAGCAGTTGCGCGCTCAGGAAGGCCAGCCCCGAGCCGATGGCGATGCGCAGCGTCACCAGCGGGCCGTATTCGCCGATGATCTGCGTGCCGATCAGCGAGCAGGCAACGCCGGTGGCGAAACCCGCCCAGACCACGCGGCGCGCGGCGGCGGGGCCATAGACGCGGTTCATCACGTCATTGACCAGAAAGGCCAGCGGATAGGTCAGTGCTCCCCAGGTGAGGAAATCGCCAAGCAGGAACTGCACGAGAATGTTCGAGGCCACGACGATCGCGGCCATGGCAAGGATGCCGGGCAGATAGGTGCGGGACATGTGTTTTTCCGTTTTGACAAGGTAGTCGGAGACTTGGCCGCCGGCAGCATTGCCCGGACGACGCGCCCGCCTAGCCGAAACTGCGCATTGATGCAAGCGCTGCTGCCCCCGCCCCCGGCCGGCAGGCGCGGGTGGGTGGGTGGGGCGCTCGCCGGCCGGCGGGCGAGGAGGCAGTGCGGGGTGTGCGCTACAGCGGCTCGGCCATGAAGGCCGGCACCGCGCGCCCCTCGGCGCGCGCGGCGATGAAACCGCGCGCCGCCTCCAGCGCCTCGGCGATGGTGACATCCATGTCGAGATAGCGATAGGTGCCCAGCCTGCCCAGAAACGTCACTCCCGTCTCGGCCCGCGCGCGGGTGGCGTATTCGGCCAGCATCGCCTTTTCCGCGGCCAGGCGGATCGGGTAATAGGGCGTGTCCTCCGCCCCGCAGGCACGCGAATATTCGCGGTAGAGCACGCTTTGCTCGTGGCTCTCCCAGGGTGCGAAATGCTTGTGCTCGGTGATGCGGGTGAAGGGCACATCGGCATCGGGCCAGTTCATCACCGCGCAGCCCTGCCAGTCGCCGCTGGCGGTGAAGCGCTCGAAATCCAGCGTCCGGTAGCCCAGCCGCCCGGCATCATGGCCGAACCAGGCATCGAGCGGGCCCGACCAGAAGACGTGATCATGCGCGCGCGCCTCCTGCGGCGTGACGCGGCGGCCTAGTTGCAGCGCGATGCCGGGGTGATCGAGGATGCGCGCCACCATCTCGGTATAGCCCTCTTCGGGCATGCCCTGGAATGGATGGGCGAAATAATTGTCGTCATAGTTGAAGCGCATCGGCAGGCGCTTGAGGATGCTGGCCGGCAGCGCCGATGGCGGGCAGCCCCACTGCTTTTCCGTGTAGCCCTTGAAGAAGGCCTCGTAGAGGGCGCGGCCCATCATCGCCAGCGCCTGCTCCTCGAAGTTGCGCGGCGCTTCGCTGCCCGGTTCGGCCTGCTCGTTGATAAAGGCGCGGGCCTCGTCGGGGCGCAGGGCACGGCCGAAGAACTGATTGATGGTCAACAGGTTGATCGGCATGGCATAGACTTTGCCGCCAAGCGTTGTCCTGACCTGGTGGCGATAGGGCCGGAACCGCGCGAAGCGGTTGACATAGTCCCAGACCGTTTCATTGCCGGTGTGAAAGATATGCGGGCCATGCACATGCACCATGACCCCGGTTTCGGCGCAGCGTTCGGTATGGCAGTTGCCGGCGACATGGGCGCGCGCATCGGCGACGGTCACGCGAAAACCGGCCTCGGCCAGCGCCCGCCCGGCTACCGCGCCGGAAAGCCCGGCACCCACCATCAGGATATCGTCGCTCATTGCATGCTACCTCTGCGCGCGCCCGGCGCCTGTGTTTCTTGGGGCCCGTGTTTCTTGGCGCCTGTGTTAGCAGAGCGCCTCGCCCTTTCAACCCCGCCGGGGCCGTGGCTGACGGATTGCAACAGCACCGAAATGCGGGTAGGCGAGCGATCGTGACAGTTTGGTGACAGCCTGCCGCCGCCATGACGGAGCCCAGCATGCGCCCCCAATCCGACCCGAGCGCCAAGGCGATCAAGACGCTCGACAAGGATCTTGGCCGCATCAGCCTGATGGAACAGGCGCTTCTGTTCACCGCCCGTCCACTGATCGGCCCCGGCATCGCGCTGGCCTTCCTGGTGGCGGTGGCGCTGGCCGCGCTGGCGCTGATGGGTGCACAGCCCGGCACATATGTCGTGGTCGCCGCCGCCGTCATCGGCGGCTACATGGCGCTCAATATCGGCGCCAATGACGTGGCCAACAACATGGGCCCCTCGGTGGGTTCGAAGGCCATCACCCTGGGCGGCGCGCTGATACTGGCAGCGATCTGCGAAACCGCCGGCGCGCTTCTGGCCGGGGGCGATGTGGTGGGCACCGTCTCGCGCGGGATCATCGCGCCCGAATCGGTTGCCGCGCCCGAGATCTTCATCTGGGCGATGATGGCCGCGCTGCTGGCCGGCGCGCTGTGGATCAACCTCGCCACCTGGATCGGCGCGCCGGTATCGACCACGCATTCCATCGTCGGCGGGGTGATGGGCGCGGGCATCGCCGCGGCGGGCTTTGCCGCTGTCAACTGGCCGATGATGGGGCGCATCGCCGCCAGCTGGGTGATCTCGCCGGTGCTGGGCGGGCTCATCGCGGCAATCTTCCTGGCCGTCATCAACAACCGCATCATCTATCGCGAGGACAAGATCGCCGCCGCCCGGGTCTGGGTGCCGGTGCTGATCGGGGTGATGGGCGGAGTCTTCGCCTGCTACATGGCGCTCAAGGGGCTGTCGCGGCTGATCAGCTTCTCACTGGGCGAATCGGTGCTGATCGGCATTGCCATCGGCGTGCCGCTGTCGCTGCTCATGCGCCCGGTGATCCGGCGCCAGTCGCAAGGGCTGGAGAACCGCAACAAATCGCTCAAGGTGCTGTTCGCCATCCCGCTGGTTTTCTCGGCGGCGCTCTTGTCCTTCGCGCATGGCGCCAATGACGTGGCCAATGCGGTGGGCCCGCTCGCCGCCATCGTCCATGCCGTGCAGGAAGGGGGCGCGGCCGATGCCGTGACCATTCCGCTTTGGGTGATGGTGATCGGCGCGCTGGGGCTGTCCATCGGGCTGGTGCTTTTTGGGCCCAAGCTGATTCACCTGGTGGGCACCGAAATCACCCGGCTGAATGCCATGCGCGCCTATTGCGTGGCGCTGTCGGCGGCGGTGGTGGTGATCATCGCTTCCTGGCTGGGCCTGCCGGTGAGTTCCACCCATATCGCCATTGGCGGCGTGTTCGGCGTGGGCTTCTTCCGCGAGTGGTATCACGAGCGCATCCTGCGCGAGAACCGCGAGATGAACGGGTTGCCGGTCGAGGAACGCACGCGGCGCAAGGTAGTGCGGCGCGCGCATATCCTGACCATCCTTGCCGCCTGGGTGATCACCGTGCCGGCGGCGGCAACGCTGTCGGCCATCCTGTTTCTGGTCTTCATCGCGCTCAGCGGTGGCGGCTGAGGCCAAATCGGGCCGAGAGGTCAAACCACTTTTTTGCGTCTTGCAGGTGTTCGCGGCGATTGGCATGACCATACTGCAGCGCAAAAAACTTGATCAGCGACTGGAAGCCCCCCATGCTCGGCGTTGATGGCCGGTCGGTCGGGTTGCGCCTGTTCCTGCCGTCGTCAGTTTCCGCCGCGGGAGGGGGCGGAAGTGCAAGAGGGCATGCATCGCCGTGACTTTCTGGGCCGGGCCCTTCTCGCGGGGCTTGGCGGGGTGGCGCTGTCCCCGCCCCTGGCCATTGCCGCCGGCGCCAGAGAGGGCTCCGATTTGGCCTCGGCGCTGCGCTCGGGCGCGTTCATCCTGTATTTCCGCCACGCGGCAACCGTTGAGGGCGGCAATGACCGGCCCTTCACGCCACGCGCCGAGCAGCGCAACCTGTCCGAATACGGCATCAATCAGTCGCGGCTTGTCGGCGCCCGGCTGCGCGCACTGCGCATCCCGCTGGGCGAGGTGCTGTGCTCGCCCTTCTACCGCTGCACCGACATGGCCGATCTCGCCTTTGGCCGGCACCGGATCGAGCGCAACCTCATCAGCCTGGCTAATACCGGCCGGCCCAGGGGGCGTGCCGACTGGCTGCGCCGGCGCCTGTCCGCCCCGCCGCCGCCAGGGGGCAATCTGGTGCTGATCGCGCATGTGCACAATTTCCAGCGCGTCGCCCGCCTTTCCCTGCGCGAGGGCGAGGCAGCGATTGTCCAGCCGATGCGCGAGGCCGGCTTTCGGGTGCTCGCGCGGCGCATGCCCGAAGATTGGTAGCGCCGCCAACACCGAAGCTTGCAACCCCCCCACCCGCGCCCCATATTGCCTGCGCAGCAATCGGAGGCAGGCATGGGCTACGTTAAGACAGCCATTCTCATGGCAGCGATGACCGCCCTGTTTCTGGCCGTGGGCTATGCAATCGGCGGCGGCCTGGGCACGCTGATCGCGCTGGGTGTCGCCGTCGGCATGAATGCCTTTGCCTACTGGAATTCGGACAAGATGGTGCTGCGCATGTACAATGCCCGGCCCGTCGATGCCCATACCGCGCCCGAATTGCAGGAAATGGTGGTGCGGCTGGCGCAAAATGCCGACATGCCGGTGCCGAAGATCTACATCATCGAGGAAGACCAGCCCAACGCCTTCGCCACCGGGCGCAACCCCGACAATGCCGCCGTTGCCGCCACCACCGGCCTGCTGCGCCGCCTCAGCCAGGAAGAAGTTGCGGCGGTGATGGCGCATGAACTGGCCCATATCCGCAATTACGACACGCTGATCATGACGATCACCGCCACCTTCGCCGGCGCCATCTCGATGCTGGCCAATTTCGCGCTCATCTTCGGGCGTGGGCGCAACGCCAACCCGATCGCGCTGATCGCGATGATGATCCTCGCCCCGCTGGCGGCGGCGCTGGTGCAGATGGCGATCTCGCGCTCGCGCGAATATGTCGCCGACCGCGTGGGCGCCGAAATCGTGGGCAACCCGCTATGGCTTGCCTCGGCGCTGCAGCGCATCCAGGGCAGCGCCGAGCAGATCGACAACAACCGCGCCGAGCAAAACCCGGCCACCGCGCATATGTTCATCATCAACCCGCTGCATGTGCACAAGCGCGACAAGCTGTTTTCCACGCATCCTTCCACGCATAACCGCATCCAGGCACTGGAAAAGCTGGCCGCCGAGATGGGTACGTCCGGGCGTGGCGGCATGAGCTTCGGCTCAGGTGGCAGCAGCAGCGGCCCCTGGGGCTGATGAGCCTATTCCTGGGGAGAATGGGTCGGGAAGGCACGGGCGGGGAAATACCGCTACCGGATTGAACAGGTGAAAAGCGTGTCCGGACTTGTCGAACAGATTTCGCTTGTTCCCGCCGACACTCTAACATTCCAATTCGTCACGGCCCTTCCCCGCCCTGCCTCGCCGCCAATCGCCACCCTGCCGGCAATCTGGCGCCGAAACGCCCCCGCAACGCTTCACCCATGGCGCGCTTCGCGCTAGAGAGGCGCCTATGCTGCGCTTTGCCCTCTTTCTCGGCCTTCTCGCACTCGCCCTCTGGGCGGTGATCGCCGGGCCGCTGGCCGGGCCGGTGCAATCGGCGCTGGCGCCGGTGCTGCAACCCTTCGGGCGCTGGCTTCTGTCGATGCAGGCCGAGTTCCAGCAGGATCTGGCGCGCGAATTGCGTGGCGCTGCGCGCGGGCAGTCGGCGGCGGTATGGGCGCTTCTTGGTCTGTGTCTTGTCTATGGCTTCGTACATGCCGCCGGACCGGGCCACGGCAAGGCGCTGATCGGCGCCTATGGTGTGGCGCGCAGAATCGGCGCGCTCAGACTGGCGGGCATCGGTTTGGCGGCATCGCTGGCGCAGGCCACAGTGGCGGTGGTGCTGGTGCTGGCGCTGGCGGGGCTGGCCGGGATGGGGCGCGGCACGCTGGAAGGGATTGACCGGCAATGGCTCGAACCGCTGGGGCTGGCAGCGCTGGCGGCGCTGGGAGTGTGGCTCTTGTGGCGCGCGCTGGCGCGCATGGCGCAGGCCAGCCGGCTCGCAGGCCAGAAACCGCAAACCGCCGCAACCCAGGGCCAGGGCCCGGCCAGCGCCATGCTCGCAGCCGCGCAATCGAACGCGCCCGCCACCCCCCGCGCCCATGTCTATGGCCCCGCCTGCCCACCCGATTGCCCCGATTGCGGCGCCCGCCACATGCCACCGCCGCAGGCCATGCTGCAGGCCTCTACCCCGCGCGAGGTAGCAGCGCTGATCACCGCCGTGGCGGTGCGGCCCTGCTCGGGCGCGCTGCTTCTGCTCTTGCTGACTTGGCAGATGGGGATGATCTGGCTGGGCATCCTTGGCGCCTATGCCATGGGGCTGGGCACCGCCGGGCTGTCGGTCGCGCTGGCGCTGGCGCTGGTAACCGGGCGCAACGGGCTGATGCGGCTGGGCGGCAGCTGGCTGGCCGGGCCGGGGCGGCTTTGGCTGGCCGGCACGCTGGAAGCGGGCGTCGGCCTGGCGCTGCTGATCGGGGCGCTGGCGGTGCTGGTGGCGCTGGGCTGATCGGGGCTTTCCCTTTTCTCCACCCGCAGGCATAAGCGGGGGCCGCGCCGCGAAACCGGCCCGAAAGCGCCTCCCTTACCAACGCCCCGCCACCATGTCCCAGCACGCCACAACCCTGCCCGATAGCGCCCCGCCCGGTTTCCGGGTGCAGGCGCGCGCGGTGCTGGGCCTGGGCCTTCCGCTGATCGGCAGCCACCTGGCGCAGTTTGGCCTTCATGTCACCGATACCATCATGCTGGGCTGGTATGGGGTGACCGATCTTGCCGCCGGGGCGCTGGGCGCCACCGTCTTCTTCGCCTTCTTCACCTTCGGCACCGGCTACGCCAATGCGGTCATGCCCATGGTCGCCACCGCCGCAGCGCGCGACGACGAGCCCGAGGTGCGCCGCGCCACCCGCATGGGGCTGTGGCTGTCGCTGATCTTCGCGGCGCTGGTGCTGCCCTTCTTCCTGTGGTCGGCGCCGATCCTTGATACGCTGGGCCAGGAAGAGGAAGTCGCCCGCCTTGGCGGCGCCTATCTGGCCATCGTCGGGCTGGGGCTGGCGCCGGCGCTGATGGTGATGGTGCTCAAAAGCTACCTCGCCGCGCTGGGGCGCACGCAGGTGGTTCTGTGGGTGACGGTGGCGGCGGTCTTCGTCAACATCTTCTTCAACTGGGTCTTCATCTTCGGCAATCTCGGCGTGGCCGAGATGGGCGCGCGCGGCGCCGCCATCGCCTCGGTTCTGGTGCAGCTCTTCACGCTGGCGGTGATGCTTGCCTATGCCGCCTGGCTGCCCGCCCTCAGACGCTACGCGCTGCTGGTGCGCTTCTGGCGGCCCGATTGGGCTGCACTCAGGGCGGTCAACGCGCTGGGCCTGCCCATCGGCCTGGCCATGCTGGCCGAAACAGGCATGTTCGCGGCCTCGGCGGTGATGATGGGCTGGCTCGGCGCGCAGACGCTGGCGGCGCATTCCATCGCGCTGGAGATCACGGCGATGTTCTTCATGGTCCATATGGGCCTGTCCAACGCCGCCACCGTGCTGGTGGGCCGCGCCCGCGGCCGGCGCGACCTGCCCGGCCTGCGCGCCGCCGCGCGCGCCTCGGTGATCATCTCGATGGCGGTGGCGCTGGCCACCATGCTTGTCTACATCACCCTGGGCGAGTTCATGGTCGGCGCCTTCCTCGCCCCCGACAACCCCGAACGCGCGGTGATCGTGCCGCTCGGGGTGACGCTTCTGTGGGTGGCCGCGCTCTTCCAGCTTGCCGATGGCGGGCAGGCCATGGCCATGGGCCTTCTGCGCGGCATCCAGGATACGCGCGTGCCCATGGTCATCGCCGCCATCAGCTACTGGCTGATCGGCATTCCCGCCGGCTATGCGCTGGCCTTCATGCTGGGGCTTGAGGGCGTGGGGCTGTGGTTCGGCCTCGTCGCCGGGCTGACGGTGGCGGCGCTGGCGCTGATGCTGCGCTTCTGGCGCGCCGTGCGGCCGGCTGAAAGCGGCGCATTTCACGCTTGACCCGGCCGGGACTTCTTTCTAGTTAGCGCCGGTGAGCGGGCCCGTAGCTCAGTGGTAGAGCAGTTGACTTTTAATCAATTGGTCGAAGGTTCGAATCCTTCCGGGCTCACCACTCCTCCCCGGAACAGACCACCACGCCGGCCTGCACCCAAGCCCCATCATCTTGCCCGAAATACTCCGCGGCGAATTGGCCTTCAGGCCAAGAGGGGGCAGCGCCCCCCCCTGCCCCGGCTCAGCCCAGAAGCGCCGCCACCTCGGCGCGTACTTTCTCCGCTGCTTCGGCCTTGATCGGGCCATAGCCGCGAATGCCCATCGGGGCGGCCATGACCTGCCGCCAGCGCGGCAGATCGCCCTGCGCCTCTGCTGCCGCATGCGCCATCAGCCCCTCGAACCAAGAAATCAACTCGCGCTCCATCCGCCGCTCATGGTGCCGGCCGAACGGGTCGAGCGCCGTGCCGCGCAGCCCCTTCATCCGCGCCAGAGCCGCGAAGGCGGGGCGCATCGCCCAGCCGGGGAAGCGGCGCTTGTTGGGCCGGCCGCGATGGTCCTTGCCCGTGGGCCACAAGGGCGGGGCGAGGTGGTAATTCACCTTCGCGCCGGGGCCGAATTCGGCGGCGATCTTCTTGGCGAAGCCGGCATCGCGGTGCAGGCGCGCCACTTCGTATTCGTCCTTGTAGGCCATCAGCCTGAACAGGCTTTTCGCCGCCGCCTGCGACAATTCCTCATCGCCCAGCGCCAGCACCGGCGCCAGATTGTCGCGGTAGCGCTGTGCATAGGCCGCGTTCTGGTAATGGGTCAGGAATTCGGCGCGCCGCTCGATCATTTCTTTCAGCGTTTGCACCGCCGGGCGCGCGCCCACCGCCTCGGCCAGAAGGCCCGGGTTCACCGCCGCCAGCCGGCCCAGCGCCAGGGCGCGGCGGTTCGCCTCGGGCGTCACGCCATTGAGTTCAATCGCGCGGTCGAGGGCTGCCAGCGATACCGGCACCAGCCCCTGCTGCCAGGCCAAGCCCAGTATGATCATGTTGGCATAGACCGCATCACCCAGCAGCGTCTCGGCCAGCCGCCCGGCATCGACCGCGCTTGCCTGCCCCTTGATCGCCGCTTCCAGCGCCTTCAGCCGTGCGGGAATGGCGAGCGAGGCATCGCGGTTGAGCACGATATCGCCCGTTGGCATCTCGCTGAGCGTCACCACCGCTTTCGTTCCCGGCCGCAGGCAGGCACTGGCCTTGGGCGCGGTGGAGACCACCAGATCGCAGCCGATCAGCGCATCGGCGCTGGCATGGTCGATGCGCACCTGTTGAATCTCATCAGGTGAGGGCGCCAGCCGCAGAAAGCTCAGCACCGGGCCGAATTTCTGCGCAAAGCCGGTGAAATCCAGCACCGATGCCCCGCGCCCTTCAAGATGCGCGGCCATCGAGATAAGCGCGCCCACCGTCACCACCCCGGTGCCGCCCACGCCGGTCACCAGCAGGTCATAGGGCAGCTCCAGCACAGGCAATTCGGGCTCGGGCAGGGCCGCCAGCGCGCTTTCGATCTGCGCCTGTGCCTTTGGCTGGGGTTTCAGCCTTGGCGCACCTTCTACGGTTACGAACGAAGGGCAGAACCCCTTTAGGCAGGAATAATCCTTGTTGCAGTTCGACTGGTTGATGCGCCGCTTGGGGCCGAATTCGGTCTCAACAGGCTCGACCGACAGGCAGTTCGATTCCTTCGAGCAATCGCCGCAGCCTTCGCAGACCAGTTCGTTGATGACGACGAATTTGAGCGGGTCTTCCAGCTTGCCGCGCTTGCGCCGGCGGCGCTTTTCGGTGGCGCAGACCTGCTCGTAGATCAGCACCGACACGCCCTTGACCTTGCGCAATTCGCGTTGCAGCGCGTCCATCCCGGCGCGGTCATGAAAGCTGGTGCCGGCGGGAAAATCGGCGCGGCGGAACTTGCCGATATCATCCGACACCAACGCGATACGCTCGACCCCCTCGGCGCGGCAGATTGCGGCGATGGCCTGCACGCTGACGGGACCGTCAACCGGCTGGCCGCCGGTCATGGCCACCGCATCGTTGTAAAGGATCTTGTAGGTGATGTTGGCGCCGGCGGCGATGGCCTGACGAATGGCCATGCTGCCCGAATGATACCACGTCCCCTCACCCAGATTCTGGAAGACATGGCCCTTGCCTGTAAAGCGGCTCGATGCCGCCCAGTTCACCCCCTCGCCGCCCATCTGGATCAGCGAGGTGGTTTCGCGGTTCATCCAGCTGGCCATGAAATGACAGCCGATCCCGGCCAGCGCCTTTGACCCCTCGGGCACGCGGGTCGAGGTGTTGTGCGGACAGCCTGAGCAGAAATAGGGTGTGCGCGTGGCGCCTGGGATGTTCAGAAGCTTCGCCTGTACGCCCAGCACCTGATCGGCGCGAGCCGGAAAGCCCTCGCCGGGGAACAGCCGGTCAAGCCGGCGGGCGACGATGGGCAGAAGCTGGCGCGGCGAAAGCTCGCCCGTCCAGGGGATCAGCCTTTCGCCGCGCTCGTCGCGCTTGCCCACCATCAGCCGGGGCTTTTCGCCATCCCAGTCGTAGAAATATTCCTTGAGCTGGCTCTCGATGATGCCGCGCTTTTCCTCGATGACGAGGATTTCCTCTTTCCCCGCCACGAATTCCAGCGCGCTTTTGCGCGCCAACGGCCAGACCATGCCCACCTTGTAGATATCGATGCCCAACCGCGCGCATTCGTCGCGGCCAAGCCCGAGAAGGCGCAGTGCCTCCATCAGATCAAGATGTGCCTTGCCGGTGGTAACAAAGCCGAAGCGCGCGCGCGGCAGGTCATGGATGCTTGTGTCGATGGGGTTGGCCTCGGCAAAGGCCATGACCGCCTGTTTCTTTGCCTCCATCCGCTCTTCGATCTGGAAGCCGGGCAGATCGGGCCAGCGGTAATGCAGCCCCTCGGCGGGCGGGGTGTATTCGGGCGCGGCAAAGGTGCGGTCTGGCAGCAGATCGACCGACATGCCGCTTTCCACCACATCCGAGATCGCCTTGAAGCCCACCCACATGCCCGAAAAACGCGAAAGCGCATAGCCCCACTCGCCGAAGGGCAGGAACTCGGCCACGCTGGCCGGGTTCAGCGTGGGCATGAACCAGGCCATGAAGGCCACATCCGACTGGTGCGGCATGGATGACGACACGCAGCCATGATCATCGCCCGCCACCACCAGCACGCCGCCACGCGGGCTGGAGCCATAGGCGTTGCCGTGTTTCAGCGCATCGCCGGCGCGGTCCACCCCCGGGCCCTTGCCATACCACAGGCCGAAAACGCCCTGAACCTGCGCGCCCGGCTCGGTTTCCACCTGCTGGCTGCCCAATATGGCGGTGGCGGCGAGGTCTTCGTTCACCGCCGGCAGGAACTCGATATTGCCCGCTTTCAACAAATCGCGCGAGCGCCACAGCTCCAGATCCAGCGCGCCCAGCGGCGAGCCGCGATAGCCACTGACCAGCGCGCCGGTGCGAAGCCCCGCCGCGCGGTCGCGCCGCGCCTGATCAAGCACCACGCGCACCAGCGCCTGGGTGCCGGTCAGGAAAACCCGGCCATGGCTGCGGGTGTAGCGATCGGAAAGCGCGTAGTCATCAAGCGGGCGCAGGGGGGCGTTCATGGCATCCTCCATCGGCTGGCGGGGGGCTGGCGTGATCCATGATAGCGCGACAGAGGCGAAAAGGGGTGTCAAATATGCCGGTTTATACCTGGCTTGATTGCAGAAGTTTTCAGTGTAAGGCTCGTTGGTGAAAAGGATTGTCAGGTGCCTGCATGGAACTGGAAGAACGTGACAAAAGGATACTGGCCCTGCTGCAAAGCAATGCGCGGCTTTCCAACCAGGAACTGGCCGAGCGCGCGGGGATGTCGCCCTCAAGCTGCTGGCGCCGGGTGCGGGCGCTTGAAGAGGCCGGTGTCATTCGCGGCTACCGCGCCGAGATCGACCCGCGGCGCGCGGGGCTTGGTTTTCACGCCATCATCCATGTGCAGCTTACCCGCCACGCACGCGAGATCGTCGAGCGATTCAAGGCCGAGGTGATGCGCCATGACGAGGTGATCGACTGCTTTGCCACCACCGGGGCGGCCGATTACCATCTGCGCGTGCTCTGCGCCGATCTTGACGCCTTCAACGCCTTCATGGAGCGCACGCTGTTCAGGCTCGACGGCATCGCCAATATCCAGACCAATCTGGTGCTGAGCCATGTGAAGGGGCAAAGCGGTTCGGTGCGGTAAAGGGGAAGGCAAACCCGATACCCCGGCCTGCATGCAAGCCAATGCGCCGGCAGCGCCCGCAAGGCGCGCGGGAGCACGGCTTGCGGGCGCTTCGCACACGCCCAGCGCGGAGCGGGCGCCGCTATTCCTTGATCAAATGTCGCTCCAGCGCCACGCGCATCGGTGCGGGCATTTCCGCCGATTTGCGAGTCTTCGGGTCGAAGATGACCTCGGTCAGATCATAGGTGGCGTGCAGCGCGCCGGTATCGGTGTGGATCATGCGCAGCTGGAAATCGGCGCTGCGCCCCCCGATGCGCGTGACCGCCCCGTCGATGAGAAAGGTATCACCAGCCTTCAGCTCCTGTATGAAACTTGTCACCGCGCGCGCCGAGACCATGTGCACGCCATGCTCAGCCAGCATAGCCTCGAGGCTCAGCCCCAGAGCCGGGTAGAGGTGAAAGGTGGCATCGTCGAAAAACGGCGCGTAATGGCGCACATTCATGTGGCCATAGATATCCTGGTGCCAGGGATGCACCACGCCGCGGCTGAGCAGCAGGCGGGCGGCAGGGGCGGTATCGGTCTTTTCAGGCATTGATTCAGGCATTGAGTGGTCTGTCCTCGATGAAATGTCCGTAAAGGGTGGTCAACACGCTGGCCCCCACCATGAGCGAGGCCCAGTGCAGCGCGAAGCCCCACAGAAAGGCGAGCGTTGGCGCGATGCGTGCCAGCGGCGCCAGCGGCAGCGAGGCCAGCGCATAAAGCAGCCCCGAGGCCAGCGCCAGCACCACCAGTGCCAGCCCCGCAGTGCCGGTGCGATACCACGCCTCCTTGAGCTGCAGCCGCTCGCCCAGCGCCGCCGCCGGCAGGATCGGCGCCAGACGGTAGGCGATGAAGACCAGCGGCAGCCAGACGACGCCCAGAAAAACCGCCATCGGCCACCAGCCCGGCCTTACCAGCGCCGCCGGGCCGATGAGCAGGAAGGCCAGCAAGAAAAGCGGAATCGCCGCCAGAAGCAGGATCAGCACATAGAGCAGCCCGACACCGAGATAGCGCAGCATCACACGACCCCGGAAATGGGGCACGATTCCAACCGGCGCCTCTTCGCACAGGATGAAACGGTGCCAGGCGACGGCGATCCACAGCGCCGAGAAAAGCTGCACCAGCCACAGAAGGGGCGCCGCCGCGGGCAGAACGGCGTCGAGCGGATCAATATGCTGCATCTGCACCGGATCGATGGAAAGGTACAGAACCTGCAGCCCCAGCCCCACGACCAGCGCGAACTGGAACGCCATCAGCAGCCCCGAGATGCGCAGCGCTGGGCCGAGATTGCCCAGCACCATGCCAATGGCGTGGGTGAGTATGCCGATGCCTTTCATTCACCCTCTCGCTTGTGGGGCTTCAAACTAAGGCGTTGGGCACCGGGGCTGTCAAGCCTTGCCACGCCCCACGCCCCGCCCCTGCCCTGCCCGGGTGTTGCGCCGCCGCGCCAAAGCGGATAGCGAAGCGCGAACTGAAAACACCGGAGCCCCGAAAATGCCCGCGACAAACGCGCCGAAGAAGGTTGTGCTTGCCTATTCCGGCGGCCTCGACACCTCGATCATCCTGAAATGGCTGCAGACCGAGTATGGCTGCGAGGTTGTGACCTTTACCGCCGATCTGGGCCAGGGCGAGGAGCTGGAACCGGCGCGGCGCAAGGCCGAGATGCTGGGGATACGCCCCGAGAATATCTATATCGAGGATCTGCGCGAGGAATTCACGCGCGATTTCGTGTTCCCGATGTTTCGCGCCAATGCGCTATATGAGGGGCTCTACCTGCTGGGCACCTCGATCGCGCGGCCGCTGATTTCGAAGCGGCTGGTCGAAATCGCCGCCGAGACCGGCGCCGATGCCGTCGCCCATGGTGCCACCGGCAAGGGCAACGACCAGGTGCGCTTCGAGCTTTCGGCCTATGCGCTCAACCCCGATATCAAGGTCATCGCCCCCTGGCGTGAATGGGATCTGACCAGCCGCACGAAGCTCCTGGAATTCGCTGAGCTGAACCAGATCCCCATCGCCAAGGACAAGCGCGGCGAGGCGCCGTTTTCGGTGGATGCCAACCTGCTGCACACCTCGTCCGAGGGCAAGGTGCTGGAAGACCCCGCCAAGGAGGCGCCGGAATTCGTGCTTCAGCGCGTGGTGCCGGTGGAGCAGGCCCCCAATCAGCCCGAGATGGTGGAAATCAGCTTCGAGCGCGGCGATGCAGTGGCGATCAATGGCCTGGCGATGAGCCCGGCCACGATACTGACCCGGCTCAACGAGCTGGGCGGCAAGCACGGCATCGGGGTGCTTGATCTGGTGGAAAACCGCTTCGTGGGCATGAAATCGCGCGGGGTGTACGAGACACCGGGCGGCACCATCCTGCTGGAGGCGCATCGCGGCATCGAGCAGATAACGCTCGACAGCGGCGCCGGGCATCTGAAGGATTCGATCATGCCGCGCTACGCCGAGCTGATCTATAACGGTTTCTGGTTCAGCCCCGAGCGCGAGATGCTTCAGGCGCTGATCGACAAGAGCCAGGAGCATGTCACCGGCACGGTGCGGGTGAAGCTGTACAAGGGCGCGGCGCGCACGGTCGCGCGCTGGTCTGATCACAGTCTCTATTCCGAGGCGCATGTCACCTTTGAAGACGATGCCGGCGCCTATGACCAGAAGGATGCCGAGGGTTTCATCCACCTCAACGCGCTGCGGCTGAAGCTGCTGGCGGCGCGGGCGCGGCGGCTGAAGGGGTAAAAGGGGGCGCTGCCCCCCATCCGCATTGCCCTGGGCTCCGCCCGTTCCTTCGCTGAAATCGCTCCACTGAAGCGATTTCCGGGCGCTCGGAACCCCCCCGGCGTATTTTTCGCCAAGATGAAATGGGGAGTGGTCATGCCGGGGCTGGCTATTGCGTGTCGCGCTCATTCGAGTTCGCCAGACACGCCATAACCTTTTGTTTTCGCATGTCCGAGTAGCGGAAAACCGGTTCCCACTTTTTCGCGACATGTTCTGGATGGCGGCGCCGGTGCGGCGCAGCAGTACGGCGACGACGATATCACCGGTGACATTGACCGATGTGCGGCACATTTAGAGCAGGCGATCGACGCCAAGGATGATCACCACGCCCTCGATCGGGATGTTCAGGCTGGCCGCCACCGGGATCAGGATGGCGATGGACACGCCCGGCGTGCCTGCCTTGCCCGGCGATGCTAGAGAAACAGCGCGAACAGCCCCGCCCAGCAAAGCGTGCCGGCCATGACCGCAATCATGACCCCGGCGCCATGGGGCGCACGTTCGGGCCGCATGTCGAGCGGCCGCAGGGGTTGCTGATCCATCGGTTCCTGGCCGCGCATCGATAGCTCCTTGTCCCGGCAAATGTAACGTAAAACCTACAATTAAAGAAATCCTTAATACTGGCCGGATCATGGCCGTGGAGTGGCAATGCGATGGATGGGCTGCGCGCCGCGGGCTTGTCGGTGGCGAAAGGCGCCCCATCTTGGGTTCAGGTGACAAGGGAGGCGGCTATGTTGAGGCGTCTGGTAGTGTCGATGGTTTGTGCGACCGCCCTCTGGCAAGGAGCGCCGGTGGTGGCACAGGAGACGGCGCAGGAGACGGCGCTGCTGGCCGGCGGCTGCTTCTGGTGCGTCGAATCGGATTTCCGGCGCGTGCAGGGGGTGCTCGGTGTAACGGTCGGCTTTGCCGGGGGCGAGCTGGAGAACCCCAGCTATGATACGGTGGTGCGTGGCGGCACCGGGCATCTGGAGGCGGCGCTGGTTACCTATGATCCGGCGCATGTGAGCTATGCGCAGATCCTGCATCTGTTCATGCGTTCAATCGACCCGCTGGATGATGGCGGGCAGTTTTGCGACCGTGGCGCGCATTACACCACGGCGGTCTTTGCATCGGAGGCGCAAATGCCGGCGGCAAGGGCGGCGCTCGAGCGCGCGAGCGCCGCGTTGGGCCAGCCGGTGGTGACGGCGCTGCGCCCGCTGGCGCGGTTCTGGCCGGCAGAGGATTTTCACCAGGGCTATGCCTATAGCGATTCGATCGTGATCACCCGCTTCGGCCCGATCCCAAAGCGCACCGCCTATCGGCGCTATCGCGAGACCTGCGGGCGCGATGCGCGGGTGGAAGAGCTGTGGGGCGAAGATGCGCCCTTCGTGTCGCGCTGATCGTCGCTGTGGCTGGGCGGGCGCACGCGCCTTGAAAGGCGATTTTTGCCACTTCACCGCAGGCGGGATCACAGTCCGATGCGGCACGCTGCCATCACAGCCATGTTCATGATATCGTTCACCGTGGCCCCGGTGGAGCAGATCTGGATGGGGCGCGGCACGCCGGTCAGGATGGGGCCGATGACGGTGGAGCCGGCCATTTCCTGCATCAGCTTCACCGAGATCGAGGCCGAGTGCCGCGCCGGCACCACCAGGATATTCGCCGGACCGGAAAGCCGCGAGAACGGGTAATGCGCCGCCGCCGCCGGATTCAGCGCGACATCGACGGTCATTTCGCCCTCATACTCGAAACCGACGCCGCGGGCATCGAGCACCTCGGGCGCCAGATGCATCTTGGTGGCGCGTTCCGAAACCGGGTAGCCGAAGGTGGAGAAGCTGACAAAGGCCACGCGAGGCTCCAGCCCCAGCCCGCGCGCCACGCCGGCGGCGCGGATGGCGATATCGGCCAGATCCTCGGGCTCGGGCCATTCATGCACCAATGTGTCGGCGATCAGCACGATGCGCCCCTTGTGCAGAAGCACCGACACCCCCACCGCACCATCCTGGGCGCGGGCATCGAAGACATGGTTGATCATGTCCATCACCAGTGCCGATTTTCGTGTGGCGCCGGTCACCAGCCCATCGCCATGGCCATGCGCCAGCATCAGCGCGGCAAAGATGTGCCGGTCGCGGGTGGCCATGCGGTGCACGTCGCGCTGATCGAAGCCCTTGCGCTGCAGCCGCTGGTATAGAAAGCTCTTGTAGGCGTCGAGATGGCGGGTATTTGCGGCGTTGACAATCTCCAGCTCGCGGATGGCGTCGCCCAGCCCGGCGCCCTCCATGCGGCGCTTCGTATCGGCCTCTTCGCCCACCACCAGCGCCTTGCCCAGCCCCGAGCGCTGATAGCTTACCGCGGCACGCAGCACGCGCTCGTCGTCGCCCTCGGCGAAGATCATCCGCGCCTGGGCGCGCCGTGCGCGGGCATAAAGGCTTTGCTGGATCGAGGCGGTCGGGTCCATCCGCGATTTCAGCGCCAGGCGATAGCTTTCCATGTCGATGATCGGCCGACGCGCAACGCCGGTATCCATGCCCGCCTTGGCCACCGCCGGCGGGATGGTGTAGATCAGGCGCGGGTCAAACGGTGTGGGGATGATATAGTCGCGTCCGAAAACCAGCTTGCGGCCATAGGCCATGGCCACCTCGTCGGGCACATCCTCGCGCGCAAGCTCGGCCAGCGCCCGTGCGCAGGCGATCTTCATCTCGTCATTGATGGCGCGGGCATGGATATCGAGCGCGCCGCGAAAGAGATAGGGAAAGCCCAGCACATTGTTGACCTGATTGGGGTAATCGCTGCGCCCGGTGGCGACGATGGCATCGGCGCGCACGGCGTGGGCTTCCTCGGGGGTGATCTCCGGGTCGGGGTTGGCCATGGCGAAGATCACCGGGTCATCGGCCATGGATTCGACCATCGCCCGCGTCACCGCGCCCTTGGCCGATACGCCCAGGAAAACATCAGCGCCCTGCATGGCCTCTTCCAGCGTGCGCAGCTCCGTCGGCACCGCATGGGCCGATTTCCACTGGTTCATGCCCTCGGTCCGGCCCTGCCAGACCACACCCTTGGTATCGCAGATGATGCAATTCTCATGGCGCGCGCCCATCGCCTTGAGCAACTCGACACAGGCGATCCCCGCCGCGCCGGCACCGTTGAGCACGATGCGGCACTCTTCCAGCTTCTTGCCGGTCAGCTCCAGTGCGTTGATCAGCCCCGCCGCGCAGATCACCGCGGTGCCGTGCTGGTCGTCATGGAAAACGGGGATATCCATGATCTCCTTGAGCCGGCTTTCGATGATGAAGCATTCGGGCGCCTTGATATCTTCAAGGTTGATGCCGCCGAAGGTGGGGCCCATCAGGCTGACGGCCTTGATGATCTCGTCGGGGTCTTCGGTATCGAGCTCGATATCGATGGCGTTGACATCGGCGAAGCGCTTGAACAGCACCGCCTTGCCCTCCATCACCGGCTTCGAGGCCAGCGCGCCCAGATTGCCCAGCCCCAGGATGGCGGTGCCGTTCGAGATGACGGCCACCATGTTTCCCTTCGTGGTGTAGTCATAGGCCAGCTCCGGATCGCGCGCGATGGCCTCGACCGGCACCGCCACGCCGGGCGAATAGGCCAGCGACAGGTCGCGCTGGGTGGCCATGGGCTTTGATGCGGTGATCTCGAATTTGCCGGGCACGGGCTCGGAATGATAGGCGAGCGCCTCTTCGGGGGTGAAACGGGACTTTCGGGTCATGTTGCGGGCGCTCCTTGTGGCGGTTCCTTGGAATACAAGCGCTTGGGGTGCGCGGCAACCGCCCTCTGCTTGTGCCCGTGCTGGCGTCCCACGCCCAAATTCCTCTATCAGCGCAACCACGCATCATCGCCGCTTTTCGCCGGCCCGGCGGTTTTGTAGGGTCCGCAGGAAAGATGGAGGGGCAGGTGAGCGGCGCGCAGGGCCAAGTCACGCCAATGATGGCGCAGTATCTGGAGATCAAGGCGCAGCACCCTGATGCGCTCTTGTTCTACCGGATGGGCGATTTCTACGAGATGTTCTTCGACGACGCGGCGGCGGCGGCGGCGGCGCTGGATATCGCGCTCACCAAGCGCGGCCAGCATCAGGGCGCCGACATTGCCATGTGCGGCGTGCCGGTGCATTCGGCGGAAGGGTATTTGCTGACGCTGATCCGCAAGGGTTTTCGCGTGGCCATTGCCGAGCAGATGGAAGACCCGGCGGAGGCAAAGAAACGCGGCCACAAATCGGTGGTGCGGCGCGAGGTGGTGCGGCTGGTCACGCCGGGCACGCTGACCGAGGACAGTCTGCTGGAGCCGCGACGGCACAATTATCTGGCCGCCTTTGCCGAGCTGCGCGGCGAGGGGGCACTGGCCTGGGCCGATATTTCCACCGGCGAGTTGCGGGTGATGCCCTGCCCGCGCGCGCGGCTGGGGCCAGAACTGGCGCGGCTGGGCGCGCGCGAGTTGCTGGTGGCCGAAGAAGACGAGCCAGCCTTTCGCGAGCTTGCCGAGGAATTCGGCCTGGCGCTGAGCGCGCTCGCGCGCGCGCGCTTCGATTCGACTGGCGCACGCAAGCGGCTTTGCGCGCTGTTCGGGGTGGAAACGCTTGATGGCTTCGGCGCGTTCGGCCGGGCAGAGCTGTCGGCGCTGGGCGCACTTGAGGCGTATCTGGACCTGACCCAGCGCGGGCAGATGCCGCTCTTGCAGCCGCCACGGCGCGAAACAAGCGGCGCGGCGATGCAGATCGACGCCGCCACGCGGCGCAATCTGGAACTGACGCAAGCGCTGGGCGGGGGGCGCGAGGGCTCGCTGCTGGCTTCGGTGGACATGACGCTTACCGCCGGCGGCGGGCGGCTTCTGGAGCGGCGCATCAGCGGGCCCTCGGCCGATCTTACGGTGATCTCGGGGCGGTTGGCGGCGGTGGCGCGGCTGGTCGATGACGACGCGCTGCGCGGTGATCTGCGCGAAGCGCTCAGGGCGGTGCCCGATATCGACCGCGCGCTGTCACGGCTGGCGCTGGAACGCGGCGGGCCGCGCGATCTGGGCGTGATCCGCGCCGGGCTGCGCGCGGCTGGGCAGATCGCCGCGCGGCTGGGCGCGGCGCTGGCCGGGGAAGAGTTGGCCGATGGGCTGCTGGCCGAGGCCGCCCGGGCGCTGCAAGGCCACGAGTTGCTGGCCGAAAGGCTGGAGGCGATGCTGGTGGCGGAACTGCCGATGCTGGCGCGCGATGGCGGGTTCATCGCCGAAGGCGTGGACAGTGATCTCGACCAGGCGCGGCGGCTGCGCGACGAGGGGCGCGGGGTGATCGCGCAGATGCAGGCGCAATATGCCGAGGAAAGCGGCATTGCCTCGCTCAAGATCAGGCACAACAACGTGCTGGGCTATTTCATCGAGACCACCGCCACCCATGCCACGAAGATGCAGGCGCCGCCGCTGTCGGAGCGCTTCATCCACCGCCAGACCACGGCGAATGCGCTGCGCTTCACCACGCTGGAACTTTCCGAACTGGAAACACGCATTCTGAATGCCGGCGGGCGGGCACAGGAGATTGAACAGCGGCTGTTTGGCGAATTGCGCGCTGTGGTGATCGAGGCGGCGCCGGCGATTCACGGCGCGGCGCGGGCGCTGGCGGCGCTGGATGTAAACGCGGCGCTGGCCGAGCTGGCGCGCGGGCGCGACTGGTGCCGCCCGGTGGTGGATGACAGCCGCGCCTTTGCCATCGAGGGCGGGCGCCACCCGGTGGTCGAGCGCGCGCTGATGCGTGAGGGCGCGGCCTTCGTGGCCAATGACGCCGATCTGACGCCGCAGGGCGATGCGGCCGCCATCTGGCTGGTGACCGGGCCCAACATGGCCGGCAAATCGACTTTCCTGCGCCAGAACGCGCTGATCGCGCTCCTGGCGCAGGCGGGCAGCTTCGTGCCTGCGTGCGCGGCGCATATCGGGCGCGTCGAGCAGCTATTCAGCCGCGTCGGCGCCTCGGACGATCTGGCGCGGGGGCGCTCGACCTTCATGGTCGAGATGGTGGAAACCGCGGCGATCCTCAACCAGGCGGGCGAGCGGGCGCTGGTGATCCTTGACGAGATCGGGCGCGGCACCGCCACCTGGGACGGGCTGTCAATCGCCTGGGCGGTGCTGGAACATCTGCATGATGTCAATCGCTGCCGGGCGCTGTTCGCCACGCATTATCACGAGATGACGGCGCTGGCTGAAAGGCTTGAAGGGGTACACAACGCCACCGTTGCGGTGCGCGAATGGGAAGGCGAGGTGATCTTCCTGCATGAGTTGCGCCGGGGCGCGGCGGATCGGTCCTATGGCGTGCAGGTGGCGCGGCTGGCCGGGCTGCCTGATGCGGTGATCGCGCGCGCGCGCATGGTGCTGGAAAGGCTTGAAAAAGGCGCCGAGGGCCAGCCGGGGGTGCCGGCGCTGATCGAGGATCTGCCGCTCTTTGCCGCCGGGCGCGGGGCGGCCAATGAAGCGGCGGTCGTGCCGGCCACGCCGGCGCTGAGCGCAGGCCGGCAGACGGCGCTGGCGCGGCTGGAGGGGCTGGAGCCCGACACGCTGAGCCCGCGCGAGGCGCTGGCGGCGCTTTACGATCTGCACGAGTTGTTGCGCCGGGACGAGGGCTGAGCACGGCACCTGCGCGGGGACGGCAAGTGAGGATGGGCAGAAATGCCCAACCTGCGGGCCGGGGGCGCGGGCAGGACGGGCAAAGCTGACCATCTCGCAAGGTTCAGGCCGAATTTCGGGCGCGCTTCAGCCAGGCTTGGCGCAGACGCCCACCTTGGCGGGGCGCAGAAGCTGGTCATGCATGCGAAAGCCCTCGGCCATCACCTGGATCACCTGGCCGGGCTGGAAATCGGGCAAGGCGGCTTCGAACATCGCTTCGTGCATATGCGGGTCGAAAAGCTCGCCCGGCTGTGGTGAGACGCGCTGCACGCCGTGGCGTTCGAGGATATTGAGCAGCTCGCGCATGGTCAGCTCAACCCCTTCAACCAGCCCGGCAGCCTGCGCGCGCGTGCTCTCGTCGGCGGCGGCAAGGGCGCGGGCGAGGCTGTCATGCACCGGCAAGAGATCGCGCGCCAGTTTCGAGCCGCCATAGAGCGCGGCCTCGCGGCGGTCTTTCTCGGCGCGTTTGCGGGTGTTTTCCAGTTCGGCAAAGGCGCGCATCAGCCGGTCGCGCATCTCGGCGCGCTCGGCCTCGAAATCGGCGAGCGCCTGCTCGATGACGTCAGTGGTTTCCGGCGTATCGCCCTGCTCGGCGGCGGGCTGGCCGGTTTCAGGCGGGGTCTGCGCGGAAGGGGCCGTATCGCCCTCGGGCTGGCTGCTGGCGGTGTTTTCCTGCGGTCTTGCCATGATGTCCTCTCGTCAATCCGGCGCACGCTCGTTGAGCATGCGCCCGATCAGTTGGGCAGTGTAGTCGACGATCGGCACGATGCGGCCGTAATTGAGCCGCGTGGGCCCGATGACGCCGACCGCGCCGATGATTCGGCGGTCGGCATTCATATAGGGAGAAACCACGAGAGTGGAACCCGTCAGCGAGAAAAGCCTGTTCTCGGAGCCGATGAAAATTCGCACCCCGTCGCCCGTCTCGGTGAGTTCCAGCACCTCGGCGATATCGCGCTTGCGCTCCAGATCATCGAAAAGCTCGCGGATTCGTGTCAGGTTCTCGGCATCGGTCTCGCCCAGCAGATGCGCGCGCCCGCGCACGATCAGCCTTTCCTCGGGCTCGCCGGCATTTTCCCACACGGCCATGCCGCGCTCGACCAGATCGCGGGCAAGCGAATTGATTTCCTGCCGGCGGTGGCCGATCTCGCTGCGGATGCGCGTTTGCAGCTCGCCCAGACTGCGGCCATCGGCGAAGGCGTTGAGGAAATTCGCCGCCTCGCGCATCGCCGAGGGCGGCAGGCCGGGCGGCGGCGTGAAGACGCGGTTCTCGACATGGCCATCGGCGAAGACCAGCACCACCAGCGCGCGGTCGGCGGCGAGCGAGACGAATTCGATGTGCTTGAGGGGTGCCTCGTGCTTTGGGGTCAGCACCAGGCTGGCTCCCTGGGTGATCGACGACAGCGCCTTGCCGACATTATCGAGCATGGTGGACATGTCGCGCTCGTTCGAGGCACGGGTGGCATCGAGCTTCTCGCGGTCGGTGGCCGCGACCGGGTCGATTTCCAGCAGGCTGTCGACGAAAAGCCGCAGCCCGGTCTGGGTAGGCACGCGCCCGGCCGAGACATGCGGGCTTTCCAAGAGGCCGATATATTCCAGGTCCTGCATCACGTTGCGGATGGTCGCCGCCGAAACCTTTTCGCTGAAGTCGCGGGTCAGGCTTCGCGAGCCCACCGGCATGCCGGTATGCAGATAAGATTCGACAACGCGGCGAAAGACCTCGCGCGAGCGGTCGTTCAGCGCGTCGATGATCGGATTCGTCGTGTTCATGGGGCGTGCGGGCCGGTTCTGGCAAGTGAACGGATAGGGGGATGATCAAGCATCGTTGCGGGTTGCGCAAGGGTTCGGCGCGGCGTATCCGGGCGGGCAGGAAACAGGAGGCGGGCAGGATGCGACCCTCAGGGCGAAAACTAGACGAGTTGCGCGCGGTTTCAATTGAAACCGGCGTGATGCGGCATGCAGAAGGGTCGTGCCTGATCAGGCTGGGCGACACGCAGGTGATCTGCTCAGCCTCGCTGGAAGAGCGCCTGCCGCCATTTCTGCGCAATACCGGCCAAGGCTGGGTGACGGCAGAATACGGGATGCTGCCGCGCGCCACCACCACGCGCAACCGCCGCGAGGCGGCAAGCGGCAAGCAGACCGGAAGAACCGTTGAAATACAGCGTCTTATCGGGCGAGCGCTGCGTGCCTGCGTGGACCGCCAGGCGCTGGGAGAGCGCCAGATTACCATCGATTGCGATGTCATAGCCGCCGATGGCGGCACCCGTTGTGCGGCGATCACCGGCGGCTGGGTGGCGCTGCGGCTGGCGGTGAGCAAGATGCTTCAGGCCGGTCTGCTGACCAGCGATCCGATGCTCGATCACGTCGCCGCCGTTTCCTGCGGATTCTATGCCGGGCAGCCGGTGCTGGACCTGGATTATGCCGAGGACAGCGAGGCCGGCGCGGATGGCAATTTCATCATGCGCGGCGACGGTCGACTGGTCGAGGTGCAGCTTTCCGCCGAGGGCGCGGTGTTTTCGCGTGCCGAACTCGATACGCTGATGGATCTGGCGCAGGCTGGTGTTGAACGGCTGATCGCGGTGCAAAAGGCGGTGCTGTAATGACAAGTGCCGGCGCGGCAGATGTGCTTATGCCGGGGACGCGGCTTCTGGTGGCCACGCATAACGCCGGCAAGCTGGAAGAGATGCGCGCGCTACTGGCGCCGCTGGGCTTGGGCGTGGTTTCGGCCGGCGAGTTGGGGCTGGACGAGCCCGAAGAGACCGAAGACAGCTTTCTGGGCAATGCCCGCATCAAGGCGCATGCGGCGGCGCTGGCAACGGGGCTGCCGGCGCTGGCGGATGACAGCGGGCTGGAGGTGGCGGCGCTCGATGGCGCGCCGGGCGTGCGCACCGCGGATTGGGCCGAAACGCCAACGGGCCGCGATTTCGGGCTGGCGATGCGGTGCACGCATGCGGCACTGGTGGCCCGGGGTGCCGCGCAGCCCTGGCGGGCGCGGTTTCGCTGCACGCTGGTGCTGGCCTGGCCCGACGGGCGCGAGGCGGTGTTCGAGGGCAGCGCCGTGGGTCAGCTTGTCTGGCCGATCAGGGGTGCCGAGGGGCATGGCTATGACCCGATGTTCCTGCCCGATGGCGAGAGCGAGACCTTTGCCGAGATGAGCGCGGCGAGCAAGAACGCCATCAGCCACCGCGCGCAGGCGCTGGCGGCGCTTGTGGAGAGCGGTGTTTTCGCCGCGCAAGCCGGCAAGGCCGGGGCGCATGGCGGCGGTTGATTCACCGGTGCCGGGCGAGGATTGGCGCGCCGGCGGGTTCGGGCTTTACTTGCACTGGCCATTTTGCGCGGCGAAATGCCCCTATTGCGACTTCAACAGCCATGTTGTTGAGAATATTGATATAGACCGCTGGGAACGCGCCTATCTGCACGAGATCGACCGGCTGGGTGAGGCGCTTGGCGAGCGCGTGCTGGACAGTGTCTTTTTCGGCGGCGGTACGCCATCGCTTATGCCGCCGGCGTTGGTGGCGCGGCTTCTGGATGCGATCACGCGGCGCTGGCGGTTGGCCAATGCGCTGGAAGTGACGCTGGAGGCGAACCCGACATCATCGGATGCGGCAAAGTTTCGTGCCTTTGCCGATGCCGGGGTGAACCGGCTTTCGGTCGGGCTGCAGGCGCTTGATGATGGCGCGCTGCGTCTTCTGGGGCGGCTGCATGGGGCCGATGAGGGAATCGCGGCCTATGAGGCGGCGCGGCGCGCGGTGGATCGGGTCAGTTTCGATCTGATCTATGCGCGGCAGGAGCAGACTCTGGCGGGCTGGAAGGAAGAACTGGGGCGAGCGCTGGCGCTGGAGCCCGCGCATCTGTCGCTTTACCAGCTGACCATCGAGGAAGGCACGGTTTTTGCCGAACGGCACCGGCGCGGGCGGCTGCGTGGGCTGCCGGGTGAGGATCTGGCGGTGGATCTTTACAGCCACACGCTGCAGGCCTGTGCGGCGGCAGGGCTGGAAAGCTACGAGATTTCGAATTTCGCGAAGCATGGGCAGGAATCGTTGCACAATCTGATCTATTGGCGCGGGGGCGATTATGCCGGTATCGGGCCCGGGGCGCATGGGCGGCTGACAATGAACGGCCAGCGCCTTGCGACGCGCTGCGCGTCGGCGCCGGGGGCTTGGTTGCAACTGGTCGAACAGGAAGGCAGCGGCGAGGATCTGCGCGAGACGTTGCCAGAGGGCGAAGCCGCAGAGGAGTATCTGCTGATGGGGTTGCGGCTGGCCGAGGGGATCGACATTGCGCGCTATCGGCTTCTGGGTGGAAAGGGGTTGGCGGCGGAAGAGATCGCCGATCTGAGCGCACAGGGCTATCTGCGGCACCGGGGCGAGCGGCTGGGGCTGACCCCGGCTGGGCGGCTGGTGATGGATGCGCTGCTGGCGCGGCTGGCCTGAGCCGCGCCTTGGGGAAAATCAACGGTAATTCAGCGTGTTGACAGGAGTTGGCAGAGCTGGTCGAGCTGGTCGAGCGAATGGTAGCGGATGGTGACCCGCCCCTCGCCGCCGGGACGGTGATCGATCACCACGCCCATGCCGAGGCTGGCGGACAGATCCGATTCCAGCATGCGGGTATCGGCATCCTTGGCCGGTTTCGCGCCAGATGAAGCTGAACCGGACCTGTTTGCCCTTGTCGGTTGCTGGCTGCGCGTCAGCGCCTCGGTCTCGCGCACCGACAGCCCGTCGGCGATGACGCGCTGTGCCAACGCCAGCGGGTCAGGCGCGGTGATCAGGGCGCGGGCATGGCCAATGGTGAGCTTGCGCTCGATGAGCATGGTCTGCACTTCGCCGGGCAGCTGAAGAAGGCGCAGCAGATTGGCGATGTAGCTGCGGCTCTTGCCCAGCGCCTCGGCCAGTTTTTCCTGAGTATGACCAAAGGTTTCAATCAATTGGCGATAGCCTTGGGCCTCTTCGATCGGATCGAGATCCTCGCGCTGGATGTTCTCGATGATGGCAATCTCGAGGACCTCGTTGTCGGTCAGCTCGCGCAAGATGACCGGCACCTCGTGCAGCGGCACCTGCTGGGCGGCGCGCCAGCGGCGCTCACCGGCCACGATCTGGAACTGGTTGGCGATATCGGGCAGGGGGCGCGCGATCAGCGGTTGCAGGATACCGCGCTCGCGGATCGAGGCGGTGAGTTCGCGCATGGCATCGGGGGCGAAATTGCGTCGCGGCTGATTCGGGTTCGGGTGCAGGGCTTCGATCGGCAGCATGCGCACCGATACGCCGGCGCCAGACTGGCCGCTGGTGCTGTTGTCGGCTGCCAGATCAGCGCCGACTTCGGCCATGAGCGCCGACAGGCCTCGGCCAAGTCCCCGGCGTTTGTTTGGCTGGTCGCTCATGCTTCGATCCTCGCAGCTTGTTTCTCGTTGTTTTCAAGAAATTCCTGCGCCAGCGCGCGATAGGCACGCGCGCCCGAGGAATTGGGATCATAGGTGATGACCGGCACCGCATGCGAGGGTGCCTCGCTCAGCCGCACATTGCGTGGAATCACCGTGCGATAGACGATTTCGCCGAGCGTTTCGCGGGCATCACTCTCGACCTGTTGCGACAGATTGTTGCGCTGGTCATGCATGGTGAGCAGCACCCCCTCGATGCGCAGCGCGGGATTGGCGGTCTGGCGTATTTCGCGAATGGTCAGAAGCAGATGCGAAAGACCTTCAAGCGCGAAGAACTCGCTCTGCAGGGGCACCAGAACCGAATCGGCTGCAACCAGGGCGTTGACTGTGAGCAGGTTGAGCGATGGCGGGCAATCGATCAGGCAGTAATGGTAGGTATCGGTTTGCGCGGCCGGGCTGCGCAGCCGGTCGCGCAGCAGATGGCTGCGCCGCGTTATTCCCTGCATCTCGACATCGGATGAGGACAGATCGGTTGTTGAAGGGATGATCGAGATGCCTTGTGTGGGCGTGGCGGAAACGACATCAGGCACGCTCGCCTCGCCCAGAAGCAGATCATAGACCGTGTTGTCGCGCTCGCCGAGTTCGATGCCCAGCCCGGTGGAGGCGTTGCCCTGAGGGTCCATGTCGATCAGCAACACCTGCTTGCCAAGCTCGGCCAGGGCGGCAGCCAGATTGATGGCGGTGGTTGTCTTGGCGACACCGCCCTTCTGGTTGGCAATGGCAATGATTTTCATGGTGACGGCTTCTGCAAGGGCTGGATATCGGTTATTTGCAGTATGCTGGCCCTGCTGTCCACCTTGCTGGGGTTTTGTTTCAGTGAAAATTCCCAGATCCTTTTGGCCTCTTGCAACTCTTTGGCGAGATTTTGACCCTTGGGAAGCAACGCGATGCCGCCGGGAGCAAGGTGGCAAGCGACAAGGCCGAGAAGCCTTGGCAGCGGTGCGAGTGCGCGGGCGCTCACCGTTTGTGCCTGGATAGGTGGAAGAACTTCCAGCCTAGCGGCATGCAGCGTGAAGCCAAGATTCTGGCGGCTGTCGATGTAGCGCAGGAAGGCGGCCTTGCGCCGGTCGCTCTCGACAAGATGGAAAGCTGTGTCTGGCGACAGTTCGCGGGCGATGATGGCCACGACCACGCCGGGAAGGCCACCGCCTGTGCCGAGATCGGCCCAGGATTTCGTGTTGGGATGGCGCAGGGGCCAAAGCTGGGCGCAATCCAGAATGTGGCGTTGCCAGAGGCGGCTTTCCTCGGCTTTCGATACAAGGCTTATGGCGCTCGACCATTTGATCAGGCAATCGCAGTAATCACCGAGCCTGTCCCAGGTTTCACGTGAAACCCTGACCCCGGCCAGATCACCGCTGCAGTAGGGCGGCGCCAGGAGCACGTTTGCGGCCTTTCCTGATATGAGACAGGATAAGCAGCACAGCAGAGGGGGTAAGCCCCTCAATGCGCGCGGCCTGGGCGATGGTCTGTGGCTGGTGGCGGCTGAGCTTTTCGCAGGCCTCGTTGCTCAGGCCAGGGATGGCGGCGTAATCAAGCCAGTACGGGATGGCAAGTGCTTCGTCGCGGCGGATCGCGGCCGCCTCTTCCTGTTGGCGGGCAACGTAAGGGGCATAGATCGCTTCGGCGCGCAGATGGGCGAGATCGGTTTCATCCATGTCCTGCATGACCGGAACCTTCGGTTTCAGCGCGGCCGGATCAAGCGGGGCGAGGCCAAGGAGATCGAAAGCTGACCATTTCTTTGCCTTGGGCAGGTTGGCGATTTCAAGCCCGGCGACATCCGCCAGAGCGACCTGCTGTGCGGTGAGCGCGTCTCGATAAGCGGCAATCCGTTCGCGCCGTTGCTCGAATATACGGTAGCGAAGATTTGACACACAGCCAAGTTCCCGGCCCTTTTCCGTCAGGCGCATATCGGCATTATCGACCCGAAGCGAGAGGCGGAACTCGGCGCGCGAGGTAAACATGCGGTAGGGCTCGCTCACCCCGCGGGTGATCAGGTCGTCGATCATCACGCCGATATAGCTGTCGGTGCGGGAAAAGACCGCCTGCTCCAGATCGAGCGCGATGGCGGCTGCGTTCAGGCCGGCGACGAGCCCCTGCGCGGCGGCTTCTTCGTAGCCCGTGGTACCGTTGATCTGCCCGGCGAGAAATAGCCCTTGCACCTTCCGCGATTGCAACGTGGGCGATAGCGAGCGTGGATCGACGTAATCATACTCGATAGCATAACCAGGCTGCAGGATTTCTGCTGCTTCCAGGCCGGGGATATGGCGCAGAAAGGCCTCCTGGACATCTTCAGGCAATGAGGTGGAGATGCCATTGGGATAGACAACATCGCAATCGAGACCCTCGGGCTCGAGGAAAATCTGGTGCGAGAGTTTGTTGGCAAAACGATGGATCTTGTCCTCGATAGACGGGCAGTAACGCGGGCCTGTACCGGTTATGTTTCCCGAATACATTGCTGAGCGGGCGAGATTTTGGCGGATGATATCATGGCTTTTCTCACTGGTATGAGTGATCCCGCAACTAATCTGCCGTGCAACCGGGTAGGTATTGATAAAGGAAAGCATTTCTGGGGTTTCGTCACCCGGCTGGGCTTCGACTCGCGACCAATCGATACTGCCTGATCGCAGGCGTGGCGGCGTACCGGTCTTCAGGCGACCGACGCCGCTGGTAATTTCTCTAATCGTTTCTGCCAATGCCGTGGAAGCGGAATTACCCTTGCGGCCACCCCGATAGCGGCGCTCGCCGACATGGATGACCCCGCCCAGAAAGGTGCCGGTGGTAAGCACAA
This sequence comes from Pararhodobacter sp., assembly GCA_020832665.1. GTDB lineage: Bacteria > Pseudomonadota > Alphaproteobacteria > Rhodobacterales > Rhodobacteraceae > Pararhodobacter. The sequence goes on from JAFIEG010000008.1 coordinate 33,650, forward strand.
GTGCGGGCGCCAAGATTTCCTGGCCCGAAGCGAGCCGGACACCGGCTATCCTGGCGTTTCTGATAAGGAGATCGGTGACTTCCGCGTAAACAAGCTCCACTAATTCCTGATTGGCCAGGTATCGGGTGACGAAATCCTGATAGCGGCGTCTATCTGACTGCGACCGCGGGCCCTGTACTGCCGGGCCGCGTGAGCGATTCAGGAGCCGGAAATGAATGCCGGCATGGTCAGCCGCGAGAGCCATCATTCCGTCAAGTGCATCGATTTCGCGAACGAGATGCCCTTTTCCCAGCCCGCCGATGGCTGGGTTGCACGACATGACGCCAAGATCGCCAGACGAGAAGGTCACCAGCGCTACACTCGCGCCGCGCCGGGCAGCGGCGAGCGCCGCCTCGGCCCCGGCATGGCCGCCGCCAACAATGATGACATCAAACCGTTTCACGTGAAACACACCCTATTTTCCGATGCAGAACGACGCGAAGATGCCGCCCAACACGTCCTCTACATCGATGCGCCCCAGTATCATGTCAAGCCGACTGACCGCCTCACGCGCCAATTCGGCGACAACTTCCTCGCTGTAACTACCTTTGGCCAGCATCTCGCAGGCCAAATCCAGGTTTTGAACAGACCGCTCAAGCTGCGAGAAATGCCGCGCGCGAGAAAAGAGTGCCGAGTGCCTTTCGCCGACGCCGAGCCTTTGGCCAATCTCTCTAACCAGCGCATCAACACCATCTCCGGTCTTGCCTGATACCCCAGGGAGCTTCCAGAAATCACATTTCGATAGAATTACAATGTCATCGGTTCGTTCGGGCTTGATATCGTCGTCCGGACCATCCTTGAGATAGACCCTCAAATCGGCCTCCGAGGCGCGCCGCGCGCCGCGCTCGATACCAATCGCCTCGACCGGGTTCTCCGCCACTCGCAGTCCCGCGGTATCGATCAGGGTTACCGGAAAACCGTGCAGGTCCATCCTGACCTCGATTACATCGCGTGTCGTTCCCGCATGTTCAGAGGTGATCGCTGCCTCGCGCCCCGCAAGCACATTCAGCAGCGTTGATTTCCCGACATTCACCTTGCCGACGATCGCAACCTCGAATCCCTCGCGCAGCCGTTCCGATACCGTGCGTCCGGCAAGTTCAGCCACGATATCTCGCGATACAACGGACAAATTTTCATGGGCCCGCCCTATCATGCCGGCAGGCAGCTCCTCGTCGGCGAAATCAATACCTGCCTCAAGAAGAACCAGAGCCTGCACCAGTGCCTCTCGCCAGGCGAGAGCCTTCCTTTCCGCCTCGCCGCCCATCAGCCGCATCGCCTGTTGTCGTTGCCGGTCAGTTTCGGCATTCAGCAGATCGGCCAATCCCTCGACCTGCGTGAGCGAGAGCCGTCCCGCTTCATAAGCCCGCCATGTGAACTCACCTGGCTCGGCCGCACGCACATCTTCGGCCTGCAAACAGTGGTCAAGCACCGCCGAAACAACAGCCGGGCTTCCATGTACATGAAATTCTACAACTTTTTCACCAGTGAAACTGGCGCCTTCGCCAAAGGCGATGACCAGCGCGTGGTCGATTTCCGCTCCATCGAAACCCCGCAAGGCACGCAACGATGCCCTTCTTTCGGCTGGAACCGCCCCGCAAAGCTGCTCGCATACTCGCCAGGCTCCATCACCGGAAACACGGATGACCGCCACCCCCGCCCGGCCGGGTGCGGAAGCCAGCGCAACGATCGTATCCATTTCGCCTCGCGACTACCTAGGAATTCATTGAATCGAAGAATTCTCCATTGGTCTTCGTTTGCTTGAGCTTGGAAATCAGGAACTCGATCGCATCGGTGGCGCCCATCGGGTTGAGAATTCGGCGCAAGACGAAGGTTTTCTGAAGATTGTTGCGATCAACCAGCAACTCTTCCTTCCTGGTGCCTGACTTCAATATGTCGATGGCTGGGAACACCCGCTTGTCGGCGATCTTGCGGTCAAGCACGATTTCACTGTTGCCGGTGCCCTTGAACTCCTCGAAGATCACCTCATCCATTCGGCTGCCGGTATCGATCAGCGCTGTTGCGATGATGGTCAGGGACCCGCCCTCCTCGATATTGCGCGCAGCCCCGAAAAACCGCTTAGGGCGCTGCAGCGCATTCGCATCGACACCGCCGGTCAACACCTTGCCCGAGGACGGCACCACGGTGTTGAATGCACGCCCCAAGCGTGTGATCGAATCGAGCAAGATCACAACATCGCGCTTGTGCTCGACCAACCGCTTGGCCTTTTCAATCACCATCTCGGCCACGGCGACATGACGCGCGGCGGGCTCGTCGAAGGTTGACGACACAACCTCGCCCTTCACGCTTCGCTGCATGTCGGTCACCTCTTCGGGACGCTCATCAATCAGCAACACGATCAGATAGCATTCAGGATGATTCTGCGCGATGGAATGGGCAATGTTCTGCATCAACACCGTCTTGCCGGTTCGTGGCGGCGCCACGATCAGCCCGCGCTGCCCCTTTCCCAAAGGCGAGACGATATCAATGATCCGCGCCGAACGGTCCTTGGTCGTCGCATCCTCGGTCTCCATCTTCAGCCGCTCATCAGGATAAAGCGGCGTCAGATTGTCAAAATGAACCTTGTGGCGTGCCCTTTCCGGATCGTCAAAATTGATGCGTGTTGTCTTGGTCAACCGGAAATAGCGCTCGTTTTCAAAAGGCGCCTGAATCATTCCCTCGACGGTGTCGCCAGTGCGCAGCGAAAGCTGACGGATCATCTGCGGCGAAACATAAATGTCATCCGGCCCGGGCAGATAGTTCGCCTCGGTCGAGCGCAGGAAGCCGAACCCGTCTTGCAACACCTCGAGCACGCCATCGCCATAGATCTCCCACCCCTCCTCGGCGCGCTCCTTGAGGATGGAGAACATCATCTCGCCCTTGCGCATGGATGACGCGTTCTCGATCTCAAGCTCTTCGGCCATGGCCAGAAGCTCGGCAGGGGTCTGTGCCTTCAGGTCAGACAGATTCAAGGTTTGCTCGGTCATGAATGATGCTCCTGCACGCAAATCGGCGCTGCATCCAATGAAAAGGGAGAGTCGAAACCCGAACGGGTTCCACGCCCTGTTAAGTCTCTGACGGCAACTAGTCAACTCACATATCGCAGCACGCTTACGCCGTGTTCTTCTACTTATAAGAAGAAAATAAGAAAGATTATGATTGTTGTTTTGCCTGTGGATATGTGTAAATCCAGATATCCACCAGGCTATCCACAACCATACAGTTGCCAATGAACTCTACACCGGATATTTTGAAATAAATCCAGGAACTTATAAGTTACTCTAGCCCACTCGCCTACCTTTACGGCAATTTTCCCCAGTCCGTGGGTAACATTTTCAACAGGGAAAAGCCGCGCCGGACATCTTGTCGAAATGGGGGTAACCTGACTTCGGAAAGTTCATTGCTGCCCGCCAACCGATAGTACCGACTTCGTTCACAGCAGGTTGTGGAGTGTTTGCTTGCGATGCGTCTTCGCCGGTTTGCCATCGATGGGAACGCGTAGTAATGCTGTGCCTCAAGGTTGAAATGCTGGGGTAAACCATGCCGCTTCTGGCCGCCGTTCTCGGTGATCCTGTCGATCACAGCCTTTCCCCGCTGTTGCATGGTCATTGGTTGAAACGCCACGCGATTTCAGGCCATTACATACCAGTTCGCGTTTCCCTGGATGGCCTTCAACATGCCCTCGAGTCCCTGCCTAGGCTCGGCTTTTCCGGGGTAAACGTAACCGTGCCGCTCAAGGAAGCCGCGCTGATAATGGCAAACGAGGCCAGTGATGCCGCACGCCGAATCGGTGCCGCCAACACGCTCACCTTCTCTGCGCAGGGCATCCATGCCGACAATACCGATGCCTATGGTTTCACGTGGAACATACGCGACAGGTTACCCGACTGGAAGCCAGAACGCGCCGCTGTGCTGGGCGCTGGCGGCGCCAGCCGCGCCGTGCTTGCCGCACTGCTCGATCAGGGCGTAAACGAGATTTTCCTCAGTAACCGCAGTGTAGAACGCGCCCGGGCGATCGCCTCAGAATTCGGCCCCAATGTGCATCCGATCCCCTGGAAAGACCGCCACGCCATGCTCGAAGCCTGCGACACGCTGGTCAACGCGACCGCGCTGGGCATGACGGGAAAACCCACGCTCGATATCCGCCTCGACGCACTCCCACGCGGCGCCATGGTTACCGATATCGTTTATTCTCCGCTGGAAACGCAGCTTCTTGCCACAGCGCGCAAGCGCGGCAACCGGGTTGTTGACGGTCTGGGCATGCTCCTGCATCAGGCTGTGCCAGCCTTCGAACGCTGGTTCGGCACCAGACCGGAGGTCGATGAGAGCCTGCGCAACGCAATCCTGAGGCCGCGATGATCATCCTTGGCCTCACCGGCTCCATCGGCATGGGCAAGAGCACCGCCGCCGGCTTCTTCCGCGAATTCGGGGTGCCGGTCTGGGATGCCGACGCCACGGTTCACAAACTCTACGCACAAGGAGGCAGCGCTGTCGAACCCATTGCCCAACTTTGCCCGGATGCCGTGAAGAATGACGCCGTTGATCGGGCCACCCTGCGCGACTGGCTGAACCGCCACCCCGACGCGTTGCAAACACTCGAAGCAATCGTCCACCCCCTCGTGCAAAAGGATCGCACCGCCTTCATCGAGCAGCACCGCCAGGCCGGCACCCCCCTCGTCGTGCTCGATATTCCGCTGCTGTTCGAAACCGGCGCCGACGCCCAATGCGACGCTACACTTGTCGTCACCGCGAACTCCGAAGAACAGCGCCGCCGCGTCCTTGCCCGCCCCGGCATGACCGAGGCAGATTTCGAAAGTCTGAACGAACGGCAGATGCCCGATGCCGAGAAGCGCCGCCGCGCCAGCCATGTTATCGAGACCAGGAGCAAAGCCCAGACCCGCGTAGAAATCGCCGCTCTTGTTAAAAAACTGTATGAAAAATAACGGGAATATCAATGCGCCAGATCGTTCTCGACACCGAAACCACGGGACTCGACCCGGCCGAAGGCCACCGCATCGTCGAAATCGGTGCTGTCGAGCTGTCGGGCCATGTGACCACCGGCAATGTCTATCACCAATACATCAACCCCTTGCGCGACATGCCCGCCGAGGCAGAACGCGTTCACGGCCTCGGCACTGATTTTCTTAAGGATTTCCCCCCTTTCGAGCAGATCATCGACGATTTCCTCACCTTCATCGGTGATTCGAAGCTGATCATTCACAACGCCGCCTTCGACCTGCGCTTTCTCAATGCCGAGCTGGCCCGCTTCGGCCAGCCCGCTATCCCCGACAGCCGAAGCATCGACACACTCAGCCTGGCGCGTCGGCGCTTCCCCGGCTCGCCGGCCTCCCTCGACGCGCTTTGCCGCCGCTTCGGCATCGACAACACCTCGCGCGAGAAGCACGGAGCGCTGCTCGACAGTGAGTTGCTCGCCCAAGTCTATCTGGAACTGATCGGCGGCAGACAGCCCGATTTCGCCCTCTCCGTCAGCCATGAACGCAAGGACCGAGCAAGTCAGGCCAGCAACTGGAAGTCTGCACCACGCCAGCACCAGTTGCCACCGCGCCTGAGCTCCGAAGAGAAATCCGCCCATGCCGCCTTCATCGAGGAGCTGGGCGAAAACGCCATATGGAACCGGCGCCGCCCATGATCGGTCTTCCATCGCCGGCACTCGTCATCGGCGCTGGCCCGGCGGGGCTCATGGCCGCCGATACAATGCTCGCCGCGGGCCTTCCCGTCATCGTCGCCGAGGCAAAACCCTCACCGGCGCGAAAGCTGCTGATGGCAGGGAAATCCGGGCTCAACCTCACCAAAGATGAACCCTTTGAGCGCTTCATCGCCCGGTATGATGAGGCCGCCCCATGGCTCGCACCCATTATCGCGCGTTTCGGACCGCCCGAAATCATGCGCTGGGCGCAAAACCATGGGCAAGACGTGTTCACTGGTAGTTCCGGGCGGGTGTTTCCCCGCGCCATGAAAGCCTCGCCGCTGCTACGCCGCTGGCTGAAGGATCTGGCCGCGCGCGGGCTCGATCTGCGCCTGCGCTGGCGCTGGGCGGGATTTCGCGGCGATGCCCTCGTTTTCGACACCCCACAGGGCGAAGCGCTGCTCAATCCCGCCGTCACCGTGCTGGCGCTCGGCGGCAAAAGCTGGTCGCGGCTGGGCTCCGATGGCGCTTGGTTGCCGTGGCTGGAGAAAAAAGGGGTCAAGATCACCCCCTTCGCGCCCGCAAATATGGGTTTTCGCATCAACTGGTCGGCGCATATGCAACCCCATTTCGGCGCTCCGGTGAAAAACCTGCGCCTCATGGCCGGCGCGCAAACCAGCCGCGGCGAGATCGTGATCACATCCAAGGGTATCGAGGGCGGCGGCCTCTACCCGCTGGCGAAAACCCTGCGCTGCGGTGCTCCGCTGTTGCTCGATCTCTTCCCCGATCATGACGAAACCCGCCTGCGCGCCAGGCTCGCCGCCCGCCCGGCGCGCGAAAGCTCCACCGCCCGGCTGCGCAAGGCGCTGCGCCTCGATGCTGCGCGCCTGGCGCTGGTGCTCGAATGCGCCCGCCCCCTGCCGCGCGACCCGGCGCAACTGGCAGCACTGCTCAAGGCGCTGCGGGTGCCGCTGGGCCCACCCGCCCCCATTGACGAGGCGATCTCGGTCGCCGGCGGCATCAACCGCGCCGCGCTGAATGATGATCTGATGCTCAAGGCCCTGCCAGGCATCTTTGCCGCCGGCGAGATGCTCGATTGGGAGGCGCCAACCGGTGGCTATCTGCTCACCGCCTGCCTTGCCACCGGGCTTCATGCCGGTCGCGCGGCCGCGCGCTGGTCAATAGCGCAGCGCCACGGTGCTGACGATCAACCCGCCCACGGCTGAATACCGCCCCGTTATGCATTCCCCGGCGCGAAACGGTGCCACATCTTCCATGAAGCGCGCGCAGAACGCGCCCCGCCTGGCATCCAGCGCCACCTCAATCACCTCGAAACCGAAAAGCCGCAAGCTGAGCGGATATTGCGCCTTGTAGACGCATTCCTTGATGCTGAAAATCGTCCGAGCTTTCAGCCCGCCATTTTCGCAGCCGGCGATAGCCGCGCGCTCCGATTCCAGCAGAACGCTGTCATGCAGCTCGGCCGGCAAGGCCCGATCTTCCTCGATATCCAGACCCAGCGATTGCAACCCGCCTTGCCGCCGACCCAGCACCGCTATCGCCACGCCACCGTCATGGCTGATCGAGCCACAAAAGCCCTCGGGCCAGAACGGTGCGCGGTTTGTGCTGCTGGCCACTGCGAATGGCGCCACCCCAAGCGCCGCCTGCGCCCGGCGCAGCGCCAGCCGTCCAGCGGCGAACTCGGCCCGCCGTTTCGGCACCATCCGGCCCAGCCCGTCACCCTCGGCGCCGATCAGAATCGACTCGCCACCCTCGCCAATCCGCGCCAGCCCCAGCCCCAGCGGCAAATCACGCGCGAAAAGGCCCCGCACCTGCTCCAGCAGAGCCAATGCCGCAGTATCAGAATGGCCCGGCCCCGCGCCCAAACGCCCTCACCCGGCCTGGTTCATCCGCCCGGCGCGCATTGCCCGGCGCCGCGCCATCGCCGCGCGCCGCGCCTGCCCGGCGCCGGAAGCATCTTCGGCACCATTCGGGCGCTCCGGTCCGTCGTCATCTGCATCGCTGCCGGGCAGCGGTCGCAACTTGCCATCGACATGCGCGGCGAAGTCCGAGAGCACCGGAAAACGGAAGATATCGGTGATCGAGAGTCCCGGGAGCGCCAGCTTCTCACGCATCTGGCGATGGGCATGAACTGCCAGCAGAGAATGCCCGCCCAGCGCAAAGAAGCTGTCCTGCGCGCCCACCTGCTCGACCCCCAGCACCGCCTTCCAGATCGCCGCAACCTGCGCCATGGTGTCGCTGCCTGCGCCGATTCCAGCCCCCGGCGAGGCGACAGCCGGCACTGGTCTGGCGGCCTCGCGCGGCGATGGCAGCGCGTTGCGGTCGATCTTCTTGTTCGGCGTCAGCGGAAAGCGTTCCATCGCCACGAAGATCGACGGGCACAGCGCCGCCGGAAGGCTTGCCGCCGCCTGTGCGCGCAGCAAGGCCTGGTCATTCGCGCGCGGGCCGCTGACATAAGCCACCAATTGCCCTTCGCCCGCTGCGCTGTTGTCTGCGCCGCGCATGATCACTACCGCCTGTTCGATGCCCTCGGCGGCCTCCAGCACTTGCTCGATCTCGCTCGCCTCGGCGCGATGGCCGCGGATCTTGATCTGCCCGTCGGCGCGGCCCAGAAACGCCAGCCGCCCCGCCCCATCCATCCGCACCCGGTCGCCGGTGCGGTAAAGCCGCCCCGCGCCGCCCAGGTGCTCCGGCACGGGCACGAAGCGCTCGGCGCTCAGCGCCTGCTGGCGCCAATAGCCGCGCGCCACCCCCGCGCCGCCGATCCACAGTTCGCCCGGCACGCCCAGCGGGACCGGGCGCATCCGTTCGTCCAGAACATGCAGCGTGGTATTGGCGATTGGGCTGCCCAGCAATGCCACCGGTTCGCCCGTGTCCGCCGGCCCGCTGGTTGACCAGATGGTGGTTTCGGTTGGCCCGTACATGTTGAGCACAGCGCCGCCGCAGGCATCGTCCAATTCGCGCGCCAGCGCTGCCGGCAGCGCCTCGCCGCCGATCAGCGTCTGGCGCAGCCCGCCAAGCGCCGCGCGCGCACCGTCATCGGCCATCAGCAGCCGCGCAAAGGACGGCGTGCATTGCAGATGCGTCACCGCGTGGCGCCTGATCTGCGCGGCGACGGAAAAATCGTCCTCGCCTGGCGCCGAGGGCCGATTGCTACGCGCCAGCACCTCGGCCAACGGGTAAAGCCCCTCCAGCACCTGCTCGGTGGGAATGCCGTAATCGATCAGGCAGGCGATCTCGCTCACCCCGATACGTTTGAGCTGTTCCACCCGCGCCAGGCAATCCTCGACGGTGCCGAACAGCCCCGAATCGTTGAAATAGCGGTTGAAGGCATAATCCAGCACGCCCTCCACCTCGTCGGCACTGAGCGAGCTCAGGTCGATATCCATCGGGCTGGTCGCGCCTTTGGGGCGCTTGAAGGCCGGGAACGACCAGGCAAACTGCTTCACCAGCCCCGCCGCCGAGGAAAGATAGCTCTTCATCGGCCCGCGCGCGGTCTCGCGCGCCGCTTCGTGCGAGCGGGCCACGAAAGTATGCAGCATCAGCGTGACCTTGAAATCGGCCGGGTCGCGCCCACCCTTGCGAAGCGCCTCGTGATAGATGCCGATCTTCTGTGCCACCTCATCGATCGACTGCCCCAGCAGATGGGTCAGCACATGCGCGCCAATCTCGCCCGCTTCGCGCCAGGTATCGGGGTTGCCGGCGATGGTCAGCCACAACTCCAGCTCTTTCGAGACCGGCCGCGGCAGGGTGGTGATCGGCTCCATCTCGCCGCCGCCGCGGTCGAAATCAACCGCCTCGCCGCGCCACAGACGGCGCACCTTGTCGATGGTGTCGAACATCGCCACCTTGTTGTGCGGGTGGCGGTTCTCCGGGCGCAGAACGAAATCCACCGGGTGCCAACCTGATGCGATGCCCAGCCCGACGCGCCCGCCGGTCAGATTGTCGATCATCGCCCATTCCTCGGCGATGCGCACCGGGTGGTGCAGCGGCGCCACCACCGAGCCCGAGCGCACGCCGATATTGCGCGTCACCGCCGCCACCGCCGCGCCGGCCACCGAGGGGCTGGGATAGGGCCCGCCAAAGGCGTGGAAATGGCGCTCGGGCACCCAGACGGCGCTGAAGCCGTGATTGTCGGCAAAGCGCGCGCCTTCCAGCAGCAGCTCGTATTTCTTCGGCCCCGGCCCGTCATCATTGCCCCAGTAGAAGAGGCTGAAATCCATCGGTTTTTCCGAAACCGTCACGCCCGGCGCCGAAAGCGTGAGGCGGTCCTCATCCGAGGTCAGCACCAGCTTGAAGCCGCGCGCAAGCGTCCAGAACAGCTCCAGCACCGAGATGTCGAAATTCAGCGAGGTCAGCGCGAGCCATACGCCGCCCGCCTCATGCTCGATGCGCGCATCCATTCCGGTGAAGAAATTGACGACATTGCAATGCTCGACCATCACGCCCTTGGGCTGGCCGGTCGAGCCCGAAGTATAGATCAGATAGGCCAGGTTATCGGGCCCGGCGCCGTTTTCCGGCGCGCTTTCCGGCGCGCTTTCAAGCCGCGTGTCTGTGTCGATGACCAGTAATTCGGCCGCATGCGCGGGCAGGCTGTCCACCAGCGCCGCCTGCGTAACGATCACCGGCGCACCGCTGTCGCGCAGATAGTGGTCAAGCCGCGCCGCCGGATAGGCCGGGTCAAGCGGCACATAGGCGCCGCCGGCCTTCATGATCCCCAGCGCGCCGATCAGCATGTCGGGGCTGCGCCGCGCGCATAGCGCGACCGGCACATCGGGCCCCACCCCCATCCCCTGCAGTACATGCGCCAGCCGGTTGGCGCGCGCGTCAAGCTCGCGATAGGTCAGTTGGCGGTCCTCGAACACCAGCGCCGTGGCATCGGGGCTGCGCGCCACCTGCGCCTCGAACAGTTGGCTCAGCGTGGCACTCTCGTCATAGGGATGCGCAGTGTCATTGAGCGCGGCGAGCACCGCCCGTTCGGGAGGTGCGAGCAGATTCATCGTATCAAGCGGCGCCTCGCCATCGGCGCCCGCCAGATGCGCGATCCGCGCCTGCCAGATATCCAGCGCGCTTGCGTCGATGCGCCCCAGATCGGCCACCAGCCGCGCCGCGCCGCTTTCTTCACCCACCACGCAAAGCGCACAGCCGGGGATGGAATCACCGTGTTCCGACAGACCCAGCGCCGGCACCGCCAGCGGCGAAAGCCCGGGCTCGCGCGCCACCAGATCGCGTGCAAAACCGGGGTGCCGGTTGGTCATCTCTGCGCAGGCATCGATGGCGCTCTCAAGATCGGCCAGGCAGCCCCCCGCGGGCTGCAACGGCACAAAGGGGGCGATGTCATCGGGCGCCAGTGCAATCGTGGCGGCCAGCGCGGCATTGGCAAAGGCCATGCCCGATGCGCCGCCATCCAGCCCGGCATGGGCGGCCAGCACCGCCGCCGCCCGCCGTGCGCTCACTCCATCGGGCAGGTCGCGGCTGACGATGTCGCTGTCCGCCCTGTCGCCCGCCGCCGCGCCGCCCTCGCGCAGCCCCAGCGGCCGCGCCGGCGCGAACCCGGCCAGAACCTTGCGCCAATACCCTTCGCCGGCGGCAATGCGCGCCAGCGCCTGTTGCGGGCCTTCCATCTGCGGGATTGGCAGTTGCTCGCCCGGGATGGCAATCTGTGGTGGCGATACCGGCAGGCCCTGCAGGCAGGTCAACGCCTCGATCCGCAAGGTACCTTCGCCGCAGGCCACGCTCAGCCCGGCGTCATCGACTTCCAGCACCGTAAAAGGGGCGGCCCCTTCGGGCTGCAGCATGGCCGGTTCGGCCCGGCCCACGGCGTAAACTCCGTTTGCGGTTTGCAGCTTGGGCAGGGTCAGAGGGTTGCGGTAACTGCCGTGATCGAGCGCCCTGACAAACGCCGCCAGCGCCGGTGCCGGGCGCGAGAAGTCCAACCGCCCAGCCCCCTCGGGCCTGTCGTGGCGCCGATGCAGGCTTCGCTGGGTCATGTCCTGCTTGTGCAGGCGCAAATCGCCCGTCTCGATCGCCGCCACCACGGCCGGAAAGGAATCGAGCCCGCGCGCGAAGCAGCGCGCATTGAGGCTCAGCGCGGTTTCGCCGGGCTCGATATCGAAAATCACCTGCTCGACGATATCGCCCATATCCACGCCCTGGGTGATCATGTGCCAGCTCACGCCCCAGCGTGTCTCGCCCTCCAGCAGCCCCCAGACAGGCGCGTTCAGCCCGGCATGGCGCGGCAGCGGCCCGTCATGGAAGTTGATCGCCCCGGCGCGCGCCAACTCCAGCACCGGCTGAGCGATCAGCCGCGTGTTGCCGATCGAGAAAAGCCAGTCGAAACCCTCAGGCACTGCCTCGGCCAGCCGCATCTCCAGCCCCGGCCCGGGCGCCAGAACCGGCATGGCCGCGCCCTCGGCCCAGCTTGTCACCTCGGCATTGTCGCTGACCACCGCCACTACCTTGTGGCCGCGCTCGACAAGCAGTTTGCCACATTGCACCAGCAGGCTTTCATGGCCGATGAGAAGGGCGTTGATAGGCTTCATGTCACTGCTCCGGACCGATACGCATTGCCAGGCTGTGTTTCACCAGATCGCGGAAAAAATATGGCGGGTTTCGGCTGTTGCCGGAACCAAGTGCCACCCTCAGCCCGTGCAGCCCCAGCCCTGCAAGCTGCGCGAGCGTGGCCAGCCCAGCATAGACCCGCCCGTGATTCTTGGCAAAGTAATGCCAGCGTGAATCAAACCAGTAACCTGGCACGCGGCGCCATTCCTTCATACCGGTGCTGGCCGAGCCGATATGCATCACCCGGCTTTCCACCACGTAATGGGTCTTCCAGCCCTTCCGCGCGCCGCGCAGCATCAGGTCGGTTTCCTCGAAATACAGGAAGAACCGCTCGTCGAAGAGCCCGATCGCGTCCAGCATGTCCTGGCGCATCATCACGCTGGCGCCCGCCAACCAGTCAACCGGTCCGGTCTGCGCCGGCACCGGCAGGGGCACCACATGCCGGCTCAGCAGACGGGTCACTGGCCCGGTATGCGCCGCGCCCTCGAATTCGGACATCATCGAGGGAAAGCGAAAGGCGGTGACATGCGGCTCACCCTCGGGGCCGTGAATATGGCTGCCGGCAAAGCCCGCGGCGGGGTTTGCCTGCATGTGCCGCAACAGCGCGGCGATCGCATCGGGGGCGGGGAAGGCATCGGAGTTGAGGATATGCACGTAATCGGGGCGCGCGCCGTCGGGCAACCCGGCGCGGATGCCAAAATTGTTGCCCGCGCCGAAACCGCCATTGTGTCCCGATTGCAAAACCCGCACCCGCCCGCCCTGGCTGTCACCCGCGCCGCCTTCGCCGAGTGCCGCGCAAAGTCGCTCGAACGAGCCATCCTGCGAATCGTTGTCAATCACGGTGATGGCGCCCTCGATGCCCTCCATTGCGCGCTGCGCCGCAGCGACCGCCTTGAGCGTCATCTCGGCGGTGCGCCAATTCAGGATGATGCAGTGAACTTGCGCGCTCATGCCGCCCCGCGAATGCCGGCTTCGCCCTCGTCGCTGGCGGCCCTTTCGCCGGCCTCGTCCTCGGCCTCATGGATCAGACCGCGCAGAATTGCCGCCGTGGCGCGCACATTGGGCTCCAGCACCATCGAATCATGATCGCCCGGCACCTCATGCACGCTCAGCCGTGCCATCCATTCCGACCAGCCATTGTCATCGCTGACGAATTCCTTTTCGCGGCTCACCCAGCGCCCGCCGGTCACCTTCCAGTGCCGGTCGAGAGGCGGGCGCAGCAGCGCGGCGCGCCCGTCATAGGGGCGCAGCGCCACCTGCCCCAGCGCAGCGCGAAAGGCGGCCTCGATGCGCCGGTTGTGAAAGCCGCTTTCGCCGCCCTCGGCGGCGGCCTCGGCGTCCATGCGGCGCTTCTCTTCTTCCCATGCGCGCCTTGCTGCAAGCCACTCTGCCAGGTAGCGCGGCCCCTTGTGACGAAATTCCTGCAGCTTGATCAGGGCCTTGTCGGCGCGGCTCAGCCCGGGGCGGTGGGGAAGGGGGGTGTCGAGCAACACCAGAAGCGCCACCTTTTCGCCCGCCTCCTGCAGCGCCCTTGCCATCTCCAGCGCCGTCAGCCCGCCGCCCGAGAACCCGCCCAGGAAATAGGGGCCCTGCGGCTGCACCTGCCGGATCTCGGCGAGATAGTCGCGCGCGGCCTCGTCGAGCCGCTCATGCGGTGCGCTGTCGCCCAGCAACCCGCGCGCCTGCAACCCGTAGAACGGCCGCTCCTGGCCCAGCAGCCCGGCCAGATGGCGCAGATTGAGCACATTGCCGAACATCCCCGCCACCAGGAAGAAAGGCGCGGCGCGGCCGACATCGCCCTGATGCATGGGCACCAGATAGTCGAAACGCTGCCCGGCGCGCCGGGGCGCTTTCTCGACACCTTCGGCATCGGCGCCCGCCCCGCCGGTGCGCTGGGCAATAAGCGCGGCGCAGGCGGTGATGGTTGGCGCCTCGAACAGCACCGAGATGGGAAATTCCACCCCGAAGGCTCTCTTGACCTGCGCAAAAAGTCGCACCGCGATCAACGAATGCCCGCCCAGGTCGAAGAAGGAATCCTCGACCCCGATCCCCTTCACGCCCAGCAGGTTTTCCCAGAAACCGACAAGCTGGCGCTCGATTTCGTTGCGCGGTGCGACATAGGCGCCGTCCAACTCGGGGCGATCGAATTTCTGGCCATCGGCGGTTTCAACCTCAAGCGGCACGTCGGCCTCGGCAATCAGCGCCGGCAGGCTCAGCGAAGAGACTACAACCTGCGACAGCCCGGTGGCCCGGGCGCGGAAAAACGCCTCGGCGCCCTCATCGGGGCGGATGCCCAGGGCGAGGTTTCGCGCCAGCCGCTCCTCGGCCGGGTTCAGCCGCCCTCCATCGCCGCCCCCCGCGTCGTCATCAAGGCGAATCTCGGACGCCTGCACCGGCGCGGCACCTTCCAGCCGGCCATCGAGCCGTTTCATGGTGAAACCGCCGATCTCGGCGCAGATCGTGCCGTCGGGCGCGGCCAGCACCACGTCGAAACGCGCAAAGCCGGGCTCGGATGGCGCCAGCCTGACCCAGCTGACAATCTCGGCAGGCAGCGCCTGCCAGACAGCGATGCGCTCATACGAGACCGGCACCCACAGCGCGCCGACATCATAGCCCTCGGCCAGTTCCAGCGCCCAGCCAGTGGCGATATCCATCAGCGCCGGGTGCAGCACATGGCTGCCGGCCTCGCGCCGAAAGGGGGCGGGCAGCGACAGATGCGCAAGGCCCTCGCCCTGCCCAAAGCCGCGCCGGTTGAGAACCCGCCAGCGCGGGCCAAAGGCCAGATGTGCCTCTTGCGGCACCGAAAGCCCCTCGGCACTGGCCTCGACCTCGTATTTGCAGCGCGCTTCGATGGCAGCCGGGTCCATCGCGGGAGGTCGCGCCGGTGCGGCATGGCCGAACGCCACCGCCCCTTGAGCGTTGAGAACGAAACCGCGCCGCCCGTGATGCGTTGCTTCAGAGCGCAGCGCAAAATCGAAGCCCGCGTCGCTCTTCGTCAGCGTCAGTTCGATCTCGCGCGGGACGTCGATTTCCAGCGCGCGCAGGAACAGCATGTCGCGTAGCTCGAACGGCCCTTCCTTGCCCGCCTCGCGCAGCGCCTCGGCAATGATCTCGACCATGCCGGTGCCGGGCATGAAGGCGCGGCCATCGCGCGTGCGGTGCTCGTCGAGCAGCCACAGGCCGTCGTCAAGGCGCGCGGTGAAGCGGCGATTGCCCTGCGCGTCGAAACCGGCCCTGTCCAGGAGCGGCATCTGCGCCGGTTGCGGTGGCAGAGCAAGAGCGCGGCCTTGCCTTTGCGCCATGGCATCAGCGGCCATGCCCACCTCGGCCCAGATGCCCCAGTCGATGGCCCAGACCCGCGTCTTGCCGCCCGCCCGTGCGCGGGCAAAGGCGTTGAGATACTCATTGGCGGCGATGTAATCGGCCTGGCCCGCAGGGTTGGTCAGCGTCGAGGTCGAGGAAAACAGCACCATCTCGGCCAGTGTGCCATCTGGCAGCAGCGAATCAAGCACCCGCAATCCGTGGATCTTCGGCGCCAGCACTGCATCGGCGCCGGCCTGGGTTTTCGCCGCCAGCGGCGCGTCGTCGATATGCCCGGCGGCATGGATCAGCCCGTGCAGCGGGCCCAGCTCTTCGCGCACGCGTTCCAGCGCCGCGCGCATCTCGGCGATGTTGCAGACATCGGCCTGCAGTGCCAGAACCCGGCCGCCCAGCGCCTCGAGCCGCTCGATGGCGGCGACGCGCCGCGCGCGCGGGTCGGCGGGGTTTTCGCGCAGTCCCGGCCATTGCGCGCGTGGGGGAATGGGCGAGCGTGCGATCAGCGCCACGCTGGCCTCACTGCTTGTGATCAGCTCTTCGGCCAGCCGCAGCCCGATACCGCCAAAGCCGCCGGTGATAAGCCAGACCGCGCCTTTCGGCATCTCGGGTCCGGGTGCTGCGGGCAGTTCCTGCGCGCGCAGTACCCGCTCATGGCGCCGCCCGCCGCGCAGCGCGGCGCGAGCGTTGCCCGGCCGCGCCATCAGCTCTTCCAGCAGAAGCGCCAGCGGCGCCGGCTGGCGCCGCGAGGGCGGCTCGATATCGAGCATCGACACGCTCATGCCTGGCAATTCGCGCGGCAACACGCCGGCCGGGCCGGCGATGGCAGATTTCTCGGGCCAGGGCAGCGCCTCGCCGCGCAGCGATTCGGCGCCCGAGGTGACGATGGAGATGTGCAACTTATCGGTATGCCCCTCGCCGGCCAGTACCTGGCCCAGGAAGAACAGGCTGTAGAAGCCTTGCTCCATGTTGCGCTGGAATTCGCTCGATCCGGGGCGAAAGCGCCCCTCGCCCCCGGCCAGCCAGAAATGAGCAATGCGTGTGGGCATGCGCCCCTGCGCCACCAGTGCCTGCACGAGTTGCGCGTAAGGTTCCCGCCCCAGTTCGGGCGCGATGCGGAAATCCTCGCCCTCTTGCGCGAAAACATCGCCCGCGCGCACCGTCACCACCGCATGGCCGGCGCCGCGCAGCCGCTCGATGACCGGCGTGGCGATGCCGTCGTCATCGGCAAAGATCAGCCAGCTTTCGGGCGCGGATTCCAGCTCGGTCTCGACATCGATATCGACCTGCGCGCCGCGCGGCAGCCAGTGCAGCCGCGTGCCCCAATCGGCAATATCGGCCAGCCGCTCGGGCTCGGGCGCGGCGGGCTCGGCCTGCGGCGCGGCGGGTTCGATGAAATACTCGCTGCGCTGGAAGGGGTAGGCGGGCAGCACCACCCGGCGCCGGCGTGCCTCGCCCCAAAGCTGCGCGCGGTCGAAGCCCGCGCCCAGCGCCCAAAGCCGGCCCAGAAGCCCGATATGGTAAAGATCGTCGGCGATATCCTCTTCAGGGTGGCGCAGCGCGGCCAGCACCTGCTGGGCGGGAATGGCCCCTTGCATCCGCGCCAGCGACGACAGCGCCTTGCCCGGCCCCACTTCCAGATAGATACGGTTGGGTTTTTCCGCCAGCGTGGCCAGCCCGTCGGCAAAGCGCACCGTGTTGCGCAGATGCTCGACCCAGTAATCGGGGCTTTGTGCCTGATCGGCACTCAGCGTCTGGCCGCTGCGGTTGGAGATGACCGGCATCTGCGGTGCATGCAGCGTCATGCCGGCCAGATGGGCGCGGAAATCGGCCAGGATGGGTTCGAGCATGCGTGAATGTGCGGCGATATCGATGGCGATGCGCTGGCATTCAACCTCCTCGCCGCGCAGCCTTTCGGCCAGCGCATCGAGCGCGGCATCGGGGCCCGAAACCACGGTCAGCTCGGGCGCGTTCAGCGCGGCGATGTCGATATCCTCGCCCAGATGCTTGCGCAGCGCCTCGGCCGGCAGCGGCACCGACAGCATGCCCCCCGCCGGCACGGTATCGAAAAGCTGCCCGCGCCGGTGTACCAGCGAAATGCAATCCTCGAAGCCCATCACCCCGGCCAGGCAGGCGGCGGTGTTCTCGCCCATCGAATGGCCGATCAGCGCCGCCGGGCGCACGCCCCAGGAGATCAGCATCTGCGCCAGCGCGTATTCGGTGATCATGATCAGCGGCAATTGCAGCGAGGGGCGCTTGAGCGCCGCATTCGCCGCCGCTTCCTGCCCCTTTTCGGGCAACCACAGCGCGCGCGGGTCATCCGTGGCCAGCGTTGCCAGATGCGCCAGCCCACGATCCATCCATTCGGCAAAGACCGGCTCGGTCTCATAGAGATCGCGCGCCATGCCGGCATATTGCGCGCCGCCGCCGGGGAACATGAACACGATATCGGGGTTATCGAGCGCGGTATGGGTGAATACCCGCCCCGGATCGCCCGCTTCCAGCAGGCGCGCGGCCTCGTCATGGCTTTTGGCCACCAGCACGCGCCGGCGCGGCAGGGCGCGGCGGCCCTCCAGCAGGGTATTGGCTACATCGGCCAGCGCCTCGTCCTTGTTCTTGCGCAGATGCGTGGCCAGGTTTTCGCCCGCCTGATCGAGCGCGGGTTTCGAGCGCGCCGACAGCGCGATCAGCTCGAAGGGCCATTCCGAGGGCTCCGACACCGCTGCCTCGGGCGGTTCCTCAAGCACGGCGAAGGCGTTGGTGCCGCCCACGCCCAGGCTGTTCACCCCTGCCCTTCGCGGATGCGCGCCGCGTTCCCACACTGTCAGCCGGTCATTGACCACAAAGGGTGAGTTGTCGAAATCGATGGCGGGGTTGGGCGCCTCATAGCCAAGCGAGGGCGGCATCTCGCCATGTTTAAGCGCCAGCGCGGCCTTGATCAGGCTGGCCACGCCGGCGGCAGTATCAAGATGCCCGATACCGGTTTTTACCGATCCGATGCGGCAAGACCCGGTGCTGCCGGCGCCCTTACGGCGAAAAGCCTCGCTCAGCGCCGCCACCTCGATCGGATCACCCAGATAGGTGCCGGTGCCGTGGCATTCGACATAGCCCACGCTTTCGGCGGGCACGCCCGCCACTTCCAGCGCCTCGGCGACGCATTCCGCCTGCCCCTCCACCGAGGGCGCCAGGTAACCCGCCTTTTGCGCACCGTCATTGTTGATCGCCGTGCCCTTGACCACGGCCCATATGTGATCGCCGTCGCGTTTGGCGTCGGCCAGCCGCTTGAGCACCACGCAGCCCGCGCCCGAGCCGAACACCGTGCCCTGCGCGCGATGATCAAAGGCATGGCATTCGCCATCGGGTGAGAGGATCTCGTTTTCCTTGTAGAGATAGCCGCGCCCATGCGGCAACTCGATGGTCACGCCGCCGGCCAGCGCCATGTCGCATTCGCCGCCCAACAGCGCCTGTGTCGCGTAATGCACCGCCACCAGCGAGGTTGAGCAGGCAGTCTGCACATTCACCGCCGGCCCGCGCAGGTCAAGGATATGGCTGACCCGCGTGGCGAGGAAATCCTTGTCATTGCCGGTATGGCGCAGAAGGAACAGCCCGACATCGCGCACCAGATCGCGGTTCGAGCACAGATTGACGTAGAAATAACTGCCCATGCCGCAGCCGGCATAGACCGCCACGCGGCCCTCGCCCGGCTCGGCGCGCCGGCCCGCATTTTCGAGCGCCTCCCACGCAACCTCAAGAAACTGCCGGTGCTGCGGGTCGAGGATCGCGGCTTCCTTGGGCGAGAAGCCGAAGAACTCGGCATCGAAGCCCTTGAAACCGTCCAGCGGCGCGGCGAAAGGCACATAATTGGGCTGGCGCATCAGCGCGCGGTCCTCGCCGGCAGCAAGCAACTCTTCCTCGCTCAGCCGGCGAATGGCGCTCTGGCCCGCGCGCAGATTCTGCCAGTATTGCGCAACCGATGCCGCGCCGGGCAGATGTGCCGCCATGCCGATTATGGCTATGTCGGTGTCGATATCGGGCATAGCCTCGTCTGCTGACATGCTGAAAACCGTTTTTCCTTGCAATCTTCTACCGTTTGGCTGCGCCATTCATTCGTCGAAACTGGTTCGCAATGGCGGCGAAACCGTGGCCTGCGCCGAAACTCAATGGATCAAAGCACGCTGCGCGGGCCCGGCGCGGCCGGCTTCGTGCTGGTGGCGTCATCGTTATCTGCCGTTCCCGTGCCCTCGCCCGTGCCCATGCCCAGCGTCACGCGCGCGCGCCTCGGCTGCGTTCGCTCCTCTTCTGCCTTCTCGACGCTGCGCCGCATTTCCTCGGCATGGCCCAGAATGGCCCCGCCCATCAGCAGCGTGAAGGGAATAAGCGTGGCATTGGGCAACAGATCCAGCAGATTTGCAGCGTAGATAAGCACCATCGCCGAAACTGCAAAGGGCAGCTGGGGCGCCAATTCCCGGCGCGATTGCCACCAGAGCGAGAACAGCGGCAGCGCCAGCAGGCCGAACAGCGCGATATAGCCCAGCCACCCATAATGGCCGATGGTGATGATCCACTGGCCGTCAACAATAACGCGGGTATTGCCGGTGAGCAGATCATACGGCACGAAACGGCCCCACCCGCCCCAGCCGAAAAGCGGCTTGTCGGCGACATGCGCGATGACCCGGTCCTCGTTCATGAAGCGGAATTCCAGCGATTGCGCGCGGTCGGGGTTGAAACGCTCAAGCTGCGCCACGATGGCATCGGTGGGCACAAGCCCGGCGCCGCGCAGCATGGGATAGGCCAGCACTAGAACCGAAACCGCCACTCCGAAGAGCAGCTGCACCCGCCGCGGCATGAAGAGCAGCAGCGGCAGCAGCATGAGCGCCAGCATGATCGGCCCCAGCGAACGGCACAGCAACAACAGCACGAAAAGCCACAGGCTGAGAAACAGCATCCGGCCCTGGCGCTCGGGCGGCGTCGTGATGGTCAGCGCGACCGCGGCCGCGAAGGCCTTGAAGGCAAACAGTGCCACCCACAGCCCGTGCGGCATGAACACGAAGGGCCTGTACCCCCCCTCGCGGATCGCCTGCAGGAAATTGTGCTGGAAGAAGCCATAAACCCAGGTGTGAAGCTGCGGGCTGATGCGCATCTCAAGCAGCATCGGCAGCGTGTAGATCAGCGCGGCAATGACCAGCGCGCGCAGCATTTCCCTGATTGCCGCTTCGCTGCGCAGGAATTCCCGCGCCAGGAAGAAGGGCAACAGGATGATGAATTGTCGCGCCAGCTCCGAAAACGAGTCATAGGCCCTGAGTGCCGGAAGTTCGACGCGCGCCAGCCCGGAGGGGTCGAAAACCGAGAATCCACCATAGTTCTGGATACCGAAGCGAACCGGTTCCAGATTGTTGAGCACCGTCACCGCCGGGCTGAGCACGAAAAGCACCATGAGCACCCGCCCGACCCATGAGCGTGGCAAAAGCCGCGGAACCCGGCCGAGCATCACCACGATGACGACAAAGACCGTCAGATTGGGGATCGACACCTTGTTGAAGGCCGGGATGCCGGGAAAGTTGATCTCGGAAAGCTGCGGCAGCAGCATGTAACCGCCCAGGATTGACCAGATCAGCGCCCGTTCCAGCGTCATCACCCGAAACATGATGACGATCACCAGCGGCCAGGCCAGAAGCGCCGACAAGGCGAAGATATTGCCGATATTCAGCATTGCCGGGCCGTGCTCCCGGCGCCTGGACAGGCGGTTGCTGGCGGGTTGCGGGGCTGCAAGGGCCTGCCTCTTGCCGGACGCGGGCGCGGCCTGTTGGCGCACCCTGGCTTCGCTTTGCGTTGCGATACGGGTTCCTGCGCGGCCAGCGCAACCCTCTGCGGGGTCTTTCGCCGACTGCAAGGGCGAGTATAACAAGGCGATTGGCAATTGTCTGCCGAAACCTGTCGCATCAACCGAAAGCCGGGCCGGATTTGGAGTTTCGCTTTCCGCCACAACGCATCGCGGTCAACCTGCCCGACCGGGCGGCGCTGATGAGCCGGGTCGCGGCGCTACTGGCGGCGGGCGAGGGTTTCGCCTTGGCCACGATCAATCTCGATCATCTGGTAAAGCTGGTGCGCGAGCCTGAATTTCGCGACATCTATGCCGCGCAGGACCTGGTGGTGGCCGATGGCAACCCCATCGTCTGGCTGTCGCGCCTGGCGCGGCGGCCGGTGACGCTGGTGCCGGGCTCGGACATGGTGGTGCCGCTGGCCCGGCTCGCGGCGCAGCAGGGGGTGCCTGTGGCGCTGGTTGGCGCCACCGCGCCGGTGCTCGACGCCGCCGCGAAGGCGCTGAGCGCGCGCCTGCCCGACCTGCAGATCGCCGCGCGGATCGCCCCGCCCATGGAGTTTGATCCGCAAGGCGCCGATGCGCGCGATATCCTCGCCACGCTTGAACATTCGGGTGCGCGGCTGTGCTTTCTGGCGCTGGGCGCGCCGAAGCAAGAGGCCCTTGCCGCGCTGGGCCGTCAGCTGGCGCCAGGCATCGGCTTCGCCTCGATCGGGGCGGGTCTCGATTTCCTGGCCGGCAGCCAAAAGCGCGCGCCGCGCTGGGTGCGCGCCATCGCCATGGAGTGGCTATGGCGTATGCTGGGCAATCCGCGCCGGCTGTTCAGGCGCTATGCGCTATGCGCGCTCATCCTGCCCGGTCAGGCGCTGGCCGCCTGGCGGCTGCGCCGCGAGGGGTAAGGGCGGCGGTTGCGGCGATTGTGTCGCGGTAGGCAGATAACGGCTCAGGTTGATCGCTTCGCAAGCGCCGAACTGGCGGGACGGGGAATATTGCTCACTCTGCGGTTGGCGCGGTGCCGGCGAGCCCTCGATACAGGCGCCGCGAGCGATCGAATCATCTGGCGACGGCATCACTTGTATTCGATCAGTGTTGAATCGCGCCGCGTCAGGCGGCGCAGGTGAAAGCGCAGCACGCCAACCGCCTCGGGGAACTTGCCCAGCGTGTTGAAAAAGGCCGCCCGCCAGCCCATCCGCCCGCGCAATCGCCAGATTTGCGCCGGATAGGCCAGCAACAGAAGCGCCGCCACCGGGTGCCATGCCAGCGCCAGAAACACCGTCGCCCCCGGCAGCGCCAGCCCCCAGCCCAGGGCGCGGCGGTATTCGCGCCGCTGAAACGGTTCGTCGCGGCTGGCAAAGCGCGTGGCGCCCTCGGCAAAGGCATGGCCGGCGCGTTCCACCCGCCGCCACCACTGGCCAAAGCGCGATATCGCTGCGTCATGCAGGGTCATCTCGGCGTCGATGCGCCAGATCTTCCAGCCGGCCTGGCGCAGCCGCAGGCACAGCTCGGGCTCTTCGCCGGCGATCAGATCGTCGCGGAAACCGCCCGCTGCGGCCAGCGGCGCGTAGCGCATGAGCGAATCGCCGCCGCAGGCGTTGGCCTCGCCCTCCGGTGTGTCCCACTCGGCGTCGCACAGGGCATTGTAGATCGAGGCCTCGGGGAAGCGCTCGCGCCGGCGCCCGCAAACCACCGCAACGCCCGGGTTTTCCGCCAGAAAACGCGATGCGCTGTCGATCCAGCCCGGTTGCAGCGTGCAATCGCCATCGATGAACTGCACCAGCGCCGGCGGGTCGGTTGCCAGCGCCCGCAGCCCGGCATTGCGCGCCCGCGCAGCGGTGAAGGGCTTTGCCATGTCCAGCGCGATGACCTTGGCGCCGGCGGCGATGGCGGCATCTGGGCTGCCATCGGTGGAGCCCGAATCGACATAGATGATGCGGCGCGCCTGGCCTTGCAGCGATCGCAGGCAGGCGATCAGCCGCGCCCCCTCGTTGCGACCGATCACAACGGCATCGATCACGGCATCGGCTGCGATATAGACAGGCTCAGCGCTGTCGGACTGCCGCGACATGCGCGCTCAGCTCGCCATGATCTGCAGGGCCAGCACCAGCGCCGCGGCGGCCAGAATGCCGGCGCCGAAGAAGACCCATGCCATCCGCCGTCGGCGCGTCTCGCGTGGCGATGGAGTCAACGGAATGCTGATAACCGGGCGCAGCTGCAACTCGCGTTCCATCCGCTGCGCCGTGCGCAGCACCGGGTTCATGGCCTCGACGGCGAAGGCAATGGCGACCCCGCCCATCAGCCCGGCGATGGCGCCGAGCATGGCGATGGCCCGGCGCGAGCGCGAAACCGGGTATTCGGGCGTGATCGCGGCTTCGAGCAGAACGAAACGCTCCGATTGCTCATCGACCTCGATGCGCTGACCCAGCTCGGCGGCGCGGCGCTGCTGCGCGATGGTGGCAAGCTGCGCCTGCATCTGTTCCATGCGCCGCTCCAGATTGCCCAATTCGCGGGCAATGCCGGGTGCTTCCTGAAAACGGTCCCTGGTCTGGGTGATGCGCAGATCGATCAGCCGCATGTCGCCTTCGCGCTGGGCGATCTGCTCGTCAAGCTCGGCGATGCGTCTGCGGCTGACCGCACGGCCGGCATCGGCCTCGAGCACGCTGCGCTCGCCCTGCAGTTGCGAAAGCTGCCGCTCGAGCGAAAGCCGGCTTTCCTCAAGCCGGTGCAGATCATCGCGCCTGAGCGTCATGGCGCCGGGCAGAAGCGCCTCGTTCTCGATCTGGAAGGCGATGATCTCGTCTTCAAGATCGCTGATCGCCGCTTCCAGCCGCTCTTCTTCCTGGCGGTAGAATGACAGCGCCTGCTGCGCGCGCTCGCGCGCGGCGCTGGCGCTCTGGGCGACAACGGATTCGGCCAGTTCGTTGGCGATGTCGGCCACAACCTCGCGATCGCCCAGATTGACGGTGATGATGATCGCCGAAAGGGCGCCGCCGGTGGGCATGCCGGGCCGCGAGGGCGCGGCGGCAACGCTGTCGATGTTGATCGCCTGGCGCAGCGCCGCGACCCGCTCGACGCTGCTTAGCGCCGTGCCTTCGAACAGGGCATGGCGCTCGGCAAGCTCCAGCAGATTGTCGCGTGCCATCAGCCGCTGTTCGATCATCTGCGCCCGGCGCTGCCCGCCGCCGGTGCCGTCTTCGCCGACAACGGGGTTGATGACCTGCAGCACGGTGATGGCCGAATAGACCCGCTCGGTGGAAAGCGCGGCGACCAGCCCGCCCAGCATGCCCAGAAAGCCGAAAAAGGCGATCAGCCGCGCACGCCGGCGCAGCCAGCTGACGAATTCCTGATAGGACTGGATCGGACCCATTGCCCGCCCCCTTTTCAGTTCCGGCCGCGGCGGCCGCGGTCTTCGGATTTGTTGAGCACCACACCCAGAAGCGGCGCGCGCCCTTCCAGAAGCGCCTCGCTATCGGTGATGTCGCGCGCCTGACTGCGCGTGCCGTCGGCAACCAGCAGCACGGCATCGAGCTGGCCCAGCAGCGCCGTCGAGACACCGCTTTCCAGCAGCGGCGGCATGTCCATCAGCAGCACATCGGGCGCCAGCGTATCGAGCAGCCGGCGCAGCATGTTGGCCAGCGCCGGGCTCTGGGCGATGTCGCCGGCGTTGTCGAGCGCGCGATCGTTGAGCATGAGCGCCAGATTGTCGCCGATGCGGCGCAGCACGGCCTCGGGTGGCAAGGCGCCAGCGACAAGCTCGCCCAGCCCCGGCGGCGCGGCCAGTTCCAGATTTGTGGCCAGGCGCGGGGCGGCAAGGTCCATGTCGGCGAGCAGCACGCGCATGTAGTCGAGCCGGGCAATGCTGGCGGCCAGCCCGGCGGCCACGAAGGTGGCGCCGCCGCCGCGATGGGGCGCGCAGACACCGATGCGCCGCCAGCCGTGCTCCTGCAGCGCCGGCATGAGTTGCGAACGCAGCCGGTCGAGCGCCGCGGCCGCCTCACCGCGCCGGTCGATGGAATGCAGCGCGCCGTGCCTTGCGGGAAGCTGGTCGGTGCTCTCGGCCAGTTTTGGCAGCGCTGCCCAGGCCTGGGCGACGGCTTCGCGCCTGGCCGGCGGCAATACCCCGGTTGCGGCACGCCCGCCGACACGCCCCTGCAACATCGGCGCATGCGCCATGCCGCGCGGCTCGGGCAGGGGCACCACGCGGGCGCTGCTCTCGGCCTCGTCGCCTTCCTGGCGCTGTTGCCAGCCCAGCCTTTCTTCAAGAATTCGCGTATTGACCATTGATTTAACCAGTACCGGATTTCGGCTTGAACATAGCGGCTTGTTACGCGCAAAGCCTGTCACAATTAGGGCAAGACAGCGGCGCGGTTTTTTCATTCGCGGGTTTCTCGGCTCCGCCGCAGCCGGGCGGGCGGTGACGGGGGCGACACTGACGTGCCCTTTGCCTTGCACGCCATCGCCCGGGCCCCGAGTTTTCTTGAAATGGCCGCAATCAGGGGCTAGCGCAAGCCCGGCAGGATCGAGGCGCCAAGCGGGGAGGACCTAGTGAAGATCGGTTATGTCGTCAATACCTACCCCTCGCCCTCGCACAGCTTCATCCGCCGCGAGATCCGCGCGCTCGAGCGCCGCGGGCTGAGCATCACGCGGCTGGCCATGCGCCCCCATCCCGGCGCGCTGGGCGATCCTGCCGACATTGAAGAAGACGCAGCGACCGAGCATGTGCTGGCGCAGGGCGCGCTGGCGCTTCTCGCGGCACTTCTGGGCGCGGCGCTGGGTGCGCCCTCGCGCTTTGTCTCGGCGCTGGGGCTGGCGATGCGCGCGGGCCGTGCGGTGCCGGGCGGGCGGTTGCGCCATCTGGTCTATCTGGCCGAGGGCGCCTGGCTGGCGCGGCGCGCGCGGGCGCTGGGGCTGGCGCGGCTGCATGCGCATTTCGGCACAAATTCGGCGGCGGTGGCGATGCTGGCGCATGCGCTGGGTGGGCCGCCCTACAGCTTCACCGTGCACGGCCCCGAGGAGTTCGACCGACCCGAGGCCATCGCGCTGGGGCTGAAGCTGGCGCGCGCTGATTTCGCGGTGGCGATTTCCAGCTTCGGGCGCAGCCAGCTCAGCCGCTGGGTGGCCCCGCGCCACTGGAAGCGGCTGCATGTGGTGCATTGCGGCATCGAGCCCGGCCACTACGCCGAGCCCGCGCCGCTGCCGCCCCCGCAGCCGCTGCGGCTGGTCAATATCGGCCGTTTCGCCGAACAGAAGGGGCAGCTTTTGCTCATCGAGGCGCTGGCCGAGGCGGTACGGCGCGGGGTCGATCTGCAGCTGACGCTGCTGGGCGACGGCCCCCTGCGCCCGCAGATCGAGGCCGCCATCGCCGCGAGCGGGCTTGAAAGCCGCGTCACCCTCGCCGGCTGGCTGGACGAGGCCGGCGTGCGCGGCGCCATCGACGACTCGCATGCGCTGGTGCTGCCATCCTTTGCCGAGGGGCTGCCGATGGTTGTGATGGAGGCCATGGCCGCCGCGCGGCCGGTGATCGCCACCTGGGTGGCCGGCATCCCCGAACTGATGCGCCACGGCCGCACCGGCTGGCTGGTGCCGGCGGGCGATGCCGAGGCGCTATGCGACGCCATTTGCGAATTGTCGGTGGCCGGGCCCGAAAAGCTGGCAAGGATGGGCCGCTCCGGGCGCGCGCGCGCGCTGACTCGCCACGATATCGACGCCTCGGCGGAAAAGCTGGCGGCGCTCTTCGCTCAGCGCCCGCGCGCCCAGCCGGGCTGATCGGCCCGCGCCGCGCAGCGCAGCCTGACCGCCAGCGCCACAAGCGCATAGGCCACAAAGCCCGCCGGATCACGCAGCGCGAGCGCCGCCAGCGCGCCTGCACCGGGCCGGGTGGGGCCGGCATTGGCCATCAGCGCCGGGTACAGGCGGGCGATCTCGGCCACGCCCCGGTCCTGCCGGGCGCGCACGCGCACCAGCCGCGAAAAACCCTCGATCATCGGCCAGTCATAAGTTGCGGGCAGGCGGTGACGCTCTTGCGGGGTGAAATGCAGCCGCACGAAGGTATCGTCGGATATGATTTCGGGGAAGGCACCCCAGCGCGCGCGCCCGGCGGCGTTCACCGCGAACAGGCCAAAGCCCGGCGCCCCTTCGGCGACAAAGGGCAGGCGCCGCCAGAACCGGGCATAGGCGCGCGCAAAGGCACCGTGGGCGGTAATGCGCGGCGTGCCGCTGGCGTAGCAGGGCGCGCCGTGATCGAGCCGCGCCGCGATCTGTGCCAGCAGCGGCGGCGAGAGTGTGACATCGGCATCGAGATAGGCGCGCATCGGGTAAAGGGCAGCCGCATCGCCGGTATTGAGCGCGCCGGGCTTGCCGGGTTTCGCGCGCTCAATCACATCCAGCTGCCAGCCGCGCGCGGCGTATTCGCCGGTCATGGCGCGGGCGCGGGCGGCGGTGTCGTCGCGGCAGCCATTGGCCACCACCACCACCTGCAGGCGAACGCCGTCAGAGGCCAGCAGCGCGCGCAGGCAGGGCTCAATAAAACCGGCCTCGTTGCTCGCGGGCACGATGACGCTCAGCGTCGCCTCCGCCGGCACCGCCCCGCCGCCCGTGCTTGCGCCGCTATCGGGACCGGCGCTCACGGGGCGGTGGCTTCCATCAGCGCACGCCAGCGCGGGTTGTCGTCGTTAAGGTGGCGCAGATGCCCCCAGTAGCCCCAGCGCATGGGAATGCCGATATCGCCATAGGCGTTGAAAGGCGCCTCGCTCAGCCCTGCCCAACCCGCGATCAGAGCGCGATAGAGATCGGCCATTTCCTCGCTGAAGTTCAGCGCCTCGTAGAAGGCCAGGATCTCGTCATCGCCATGCTGATCGGGACGCGCCAGCGCATGCGTCCCGCCCTCATACATCACCAGCGCCAGATCATGCGTGGCGGCGACGGCGGCGTGGTGCAGCAGCACGCGGTCCAGCCGGTCGCGCAGCGTGGTCTCGCGCCTGCCGGTCAGCGAGCCATCGCCGATATCGGCTGCCGCCTGCGCGATGGCGTGATCGAAGCGATGCGCGGCAATGTATTCCTCGCGTGCCGCGCCTTCCAGCTCCTGTTCGTCGGCCCCGGCCTGGGCGCGGGCGAGGCTCTCGTCCAGCCATTCGCGCATGATCGGGTCGTTTTCCTCGTGTCGCAGCTCATGGCCGATATAGGCAGTCACCGCATAGACATCGAAGAAGGTATAGGGCGCCGGCGCCTCGGGGTCTTCGGCGCGCAGCTGCGGCGGGTCCAGGATATCCTGCTCCAGATCGAGCCAGTTGGTGAAAACCGCCAGTACGCGCACCAGCCGCTCGGGCTGATCGGCGAAAACCTCGTCGACGATCTGCACCATCTCGCTGGCGCGCAGCGCGTAATACTGCACCCATACGTTTTCAGTGCCCCAGCGCGCGCGGCCCTGCTCTTCGGCCCAGTTGGCCTGCGCGAAGCTCCAGTTCCAGACCTCGTTGGAAAACTCCACCCAGGCGCGCAGATCGTCGCGCAGATCGGCACGCAGCATCTCGGCGAAGCGGCGCATGTAATCGTCATCGGCCAGATGCGGCAGGGTGAACCAGGGCTCGGCGCCGGTTTCATTGGCAAGCGCGATCATCACCTCAAGCGGCACGCCACGCGCCCAGCTGAAATGCGCGGGAAGCGGGCGTTCCTGCCAGGATGAAATCTCGGAATGGTTGGTGTGCATCCAGTCCACGAAACGCAGATTTTCGGCATCACCAATCAGCGCCAGCCAGTCGGGGTTGAAGATCTCGCCGGCCTCGTGGCGCTCGAGATGGCGCTCATGCACCACGGTGAGGTTGCGCAGATCGCCGCGGTTGAATTCCAGCATCACATGGCCGGGGCCGGGGCTGTATTCGAATGTGGCGCTGTTGCGTCCGCTGTAGCGCACATTGCGCGCGCGGCCAGAAAAGCCCAGATAGGCCGAGCCCTCCCATTGCACATGATAGCGCCCGGCCAGCGAGGTCATCTCCTCGGGCATGTCCACCAGGATCATCGTTGCCAGCTTCACCACATTGCCCGGCACCGACAGCGCCCAGCCATCGCTGTCGAGATGCCCGCCATCAATCAAATCCTGCTCGCTAACCCCGCCCCACTGGCCGCGAAGATGCCCCTGCCAGGGGCGGGCAAAGCGGATAAGGTCGATGAAGGGCTGCTGGGTGGACCAGTCGCCATGATTGAGCAGGTTGAAGGCCAGGTTGCGCCGCCCCTCGCGCGCGGCCACCGGCACGGTCTGCGCCGCGCCGGCGCCGGTGCCGGGCAGGGTTCCGGCGACATTGCCCAATAACGCCGGGGCCACGGCCAGCAAAAGGGCCAGAAGCGCCAGCATCGGCGCGCTTGTGGCGGATTTGCGGGCAGGCAGGGTAAGGCGGCGCTTCATGGTGAATTCCCGTTTGTTGTGTCGGCGGTTGCGACGCCGGTGACGGGCAGCGCGCTGACCACCTGCCAGACGGTTTCCTGCATCAGCGCCGCGGCCTCGGGCGACGGGGCATCGGCGGTGCTGCCATCGGCGCGCATGAGTTCATGCGGCAGCCCGGCGGGCGAGCGCTGATAGAGAACGGCGAAATGGGTCAGCGCCACCAGATAGTTGCCGATGTCGTTCATGTGGATATCGTCGATCTCACCCGCCTCGGTGCGTCTGAACAGGGCGCTCTCATCCTCCATGCCGGGCAGGCCGCCGCGCTCGGCCAGCGCGCGGGTGAAACGCGCCAGCACCCTGCCCGCCGGGATCACATGCACCGGGCCGGCGCGGCGGTCGGCCCAGACCTGCGCCAGCACCCGGCCCTCCCACAACTCGGCGGGGTCGTTATCGAGCCGCGCCAGCCATTCACCGGTATCGGTGCGCGGATGCCAGGTCTCGTAAAGAAAGATGCGTGAATCGGCGCGCACGGCGCGGATGGCATGCACCCAGCGCTGCACATAGCCCGGCGAGTCATGCCAGCGGATGGCGTCGGTCAGATCGACCATTTCGGTCAGCACCACCGTGTCATAGTCACCGCTGGCGACGGCCTCATGCGCCGAGCGAAAGCGCGGATTGGCGTTCTCCTGCGCAAAACCGGGGATCTCGACCTCGGGCTCGAAATGCGCGCGCAGGGTAGCGCCCCAGCCGAGCTGAAGATGATAATCATGGCCCTCGAACCCGGCCGCCCCGGCAAGCTGGGCCAGCATCGCCGGCATGTCGCGGTTCACTAGGCTGTGCCCCAGATGGTACACATTCAGCGCGGAATCGGGCGCTTGCAGCGGCGGGGTGTTGGGCGCGGTATCGCTCAGCGGCGGCAGCGGCGGGGTGGAAAGCTGACGATACAGCGCCCATCCGCCCAGCACCAGCGCAGCCAGCGCCAGCGCCAGCGCCGCCAGGACGAGGGGCAGCGGCAGGGCGGAAAATCCGTGGGCGGTCTTCATGCGCATTGCTGGCTGCGTCGCCGCTCCTTTCGCTGGTCCTGTGATGCACGCGGGCACCGCTTGTGCGCTGCATCGTCGCGCGATGTCGATTCTGGATGGACTTTGGCCGGGTTTCCACCTTTTTCTGGCGCAGATTGATCGGCGGCACGCGCGCCGGGCAGGAATTCCCGCCGAGCGCAATTTCGATTTGGCAGGCTTACCAGTTGATGCGGAAAGACGAGATGCCCAGGCTCTTGATCATCACCCCGGCGCCGGTGATCGAGACCGCGGCCGGCGAGGTGGTGCTCGATACGGATTTTGTCGAGGGGATGAAGCTGCACTGCCAGCTCTGGCCCGGGCCGGTGACATGTCTTATGCGCCGCGGCGCCGGGCAGGTGCCGCGCCCGCTGCGCTTTGCGCCGCAGCAGCTGGAATTCGACCTGTCCATTCTCGGTGCGCAAGAGAAACTGCCGGCGCTGCTGCTGGAAGAAGCCAGCCTTGTCTATTGTGCGGCCGATGACATGCGCCATCTCGACCTGCCTGAAAACCTGCACGGGCGTATGGCGCGGCTGGTCTATATGGTCGAACAACCGCTTTCGGGGCGCCTGCATGCGGCGCTGGCGGGAAGGCGGCGCTCGTTGCGCAAGCGGCTGCACACGGCGCTGTGGACGCTTAACCGCGAGGCCGCGCTGCGCGGGGCACTGGCGCGCGCCGACGGGCTGCACTGCAACGGGCTGCCCGCCTGGCGCGCCTATCGGCGGCTGAATGCGCGCGGCCTTTGCTATCTCGACAACCGGCTGCGCCGGACGATGATGGCCAGCGCCGATGACCAGGCCGCGCGCGCCGAAAGGCTGCGCTCGGGGGCGCCGCTGCGGCTGGTTTATTTCGGCCCGCTCGAGGCCGAGTCGGGCTTGCAGGATGTGCTTGCCGCGGCGCATCTGGCCGACAATGCCGGCCTGGATTTCCGGCTCGACATCTATGGCGAAGGGGCGCTGGCACCGCGGCTGGCCGACGGCATCGCTTCGCTGAAGCTGGGCGGCAGGCTGCGCCTTTCGCCGTCGCCGGGCTTCGATACCGTGCTGGTGCCCCTGTTGCGGCGCGAGGCCGATATATTCCTTGCCCCGCGACGGCTTTCCGACCCGCTTTCGAACTATGTCGAGGCGATGGGCTGCGGTCTGCCGGTGCTGGGCTACCGCAACGCCATGTGGCGCGCGCTGCAGGCCGGTTCCGGCGCCGGCTGGACGGTGCCGGCAAGACCCGGGGCGATGCTGCGCCAGCTCTTGCATCTAAACCGCGACCGCGAGCCGGTTATCGCGGCCTCGCAGCGGGGGCTGAATTTCGCCCGCAAGAACACTTTCGAGAGCGTGTTCTCGCAGCGCATGTGCCATCTGCGCCAACTGGCTGGAATCGATTAACGGCCGCGGTGCGCCCACCCACTCGCGCACACCACGGGCGAGAGCGGGGTGGGTGGCTGGCAATCCGGTCGGTCACGCAAGCGCTATGCCATCGCCTATGCCGCCTGGCGCGCGCCCCATTTCGGGAACGGGTCGGGCAGGTCTTTCCAGTCTTCGGGGGTGAAGCCTTCGCCGATCAGGCAGGAATCCAGGCAGGCGCGGATGGTCGCCTCGTCCATGCCGGCGCCGATGAACACGATCTCCTGGCGCCGGTCGCCCCAGGGCTCGGCCCAATGCGCGCGCATCTTGGCCTGCATCTCGCTGTCCTCGGGCCAGCGCTCTGGCGGCACCGCCGCCCACCATCCGCCCAGCGGCGTGACCGTTGACATGGCGCCGGCGAGGCTGAATTCGGCCACCCAGTTGGGCCGCGTCGCCAGCCAGAAATGCCCCTTGGCGCGGATCACGCCGGGCAGGTCGCCATCGAGCACGGCGCGCAGCCGGGCCGGGTGAAAGGGCCGGCGCGCGCGATAGACGAAGGAGGAAATTCCGTATTCCTCGGTCTCGGGCACATGCTCGGCAAAACCGTAAAGCTCTTTCGCCCAGAGCGGGTGCTCATGCGCGCGGTCGAAATCGAACAGGCCGGTGTCAATGATGGCTTCCCCCGGCACCTGCGCGAAATCGGTCTCGATCATGCGCGCATCGGGGTTGAGCGCGCGCACGATCTTGCGCGCGGCATCGGCGCGTTGGGGGCCGGCAGCGCTGATCTTGTTGAGCACGATCACATCGGCAAACTCGATCTGGTCGGTCAGCAGGTTCACCAGCGTGCGCTCATCCTCTTCGCCCAGTGTTTCACCCCTCTCGCTCAGGAAATCATGGCTGGAGAAATCCCCCAACAGGTTCACGGCATCGACCACCGTAACCATCGTATCCAGCCGCGCCACATCGGCCAGCGCTGCGCCCGCTTCGTCGCGGAACTCGAATGTGGCGGCCACCGGCAGCGGCTCGGAAATGCCGGTGGATTCGATGAGCAGGTAGTCAAAGCGCCCCTCGCCGGCCAGCCGCCGCACCTCTTGCAGCAAATCGTCGCGCAGCGTGCAGCAGATGCAGCCATTCGACATCTCGACCAGCTTCTCCTCACCGCGCTTGAGGTCCACCCCGGCTTGCACAAGATCGGCGTCGATATTGACCTCGGACATGTCGTTGACGATGACCGCCACGCGCCGCCCCTCGCGGTTGTTGAGAACATGGTTCAGGAGCGTGGTCTTGCCGGCGCCGAGAAAGCCGGAAAGTACGGTCACAGGCAGGCGGTTTTCGGTCATGGCGGGTTCCCTTGTTGCGCGCGGTTTCAACGGCGAGTGTTATAATATAACATTCGACCATCCGCCACCCCTCCATGCGCTTCCCTTCCGTGCCGCTCCCCCGCCATGGGCCGGATTCCGCGCAATCGCGCATTTGTGTCGCGCCGCCAGCGCTTTCCCCGGTGCAAGAGCGCGGTTGAGTGGCTACATCGGGGCCATGAACAGATTGCTCAGACGCCGCTTTCTCGCCCTTGCCGTGTTCGGCCCCGCGCTCGCATTCGCAGCGGGGCCGGCAGCCGCCGCGATGCTGTCGCTGGCCGACATATCGCGCTATTTCAATGGCTTTCAGACCGCGCAAGGCGATTTCACCCAGATCAACCCCGATGGCTCGATGTCCACCGGGCGGATCATGATCCACCGCCCCGGGCGCGTGCGCTTCGAATACGATCCGCCCGACCAGGATCTGGTGATCGCCTCGGGCGGCTCGGTGAACATATTTGATGCGCGCTCCAACCAGGGCCCCACCGTCTATCCGCTGCGGCGCACACCGCTGAACCTGATCCTTGAGCGCGAGGTCGATCTGACGCGCGCGCGCATGGTGGTCGATCACTTTCGCGACGGGCCGACAACCGTGGTCGTGGCGCAAGACCCCGACAACCCCGAATACGGCAATATCCGGCTGGTGTTCAGCGCCGAGCCCACCGAGCTGCGCCAATGGGTGATCACCGACGACATGGGCCGCGAAACTACGGTCATCCTTGGCGATCTGGGGCTGGATGTGCAGCTGCGTGCGGGACTGTTCAGCATCGATGACGAACTGCGCCGCCGCGGGCTGACCTCGCAGCGCTAGCGCGGCCGCTTTGGCGGGCGCATTGCCGCCGGCACCTCGTTCCTTCCCGCCGTGACCCGCTTCGATAGCTCGAAGCGGGTATTTTTGCTACTTTGGGCGCGCGTGGGCGTGGGCAATGGTCGCCGGTGCCGATGTCAGGGAGGGTACGAGGATAGAAAGGATACGCATACGATGCGAAATTTTTCCCAAACGCGCCCGTTGGGCGCATTCGCGCTGGCTGCCGTGCTGGCGCTGCCAGGGGTGGCCGGGGCCGAGCCGATGGAAACCGGTATCTGGCTGCAGGCCGACCCGCAGCCGGGCACGCTGGGCGAGCCGGTCACCTTCACCGCCACCATCCGCGCCGCCGACGGCACGCTGCGCGGTGCGGTGGAGTTCCGCGAAGGTGACGCGGTCATCGGCAGCGCCAACCTTTCGGGGCTGGAACCCGGGCCGGAGGTGCTGTCGGTGGGGCACGGGTTTAACTGCGCCCTGAGCGCCACCGGCGCGGTGATGTGCTGGGGGGCTAACGCGCGGGGCCAGTTGGGTGACGGTACCCATAGTAATGTTCGTTATACCCCGGCGCCGGTTCAGGGCCTGCCCGGCCCGGCGCGAGCGGTTGCGGCGGCCGGGTTTTCTGGCTGCGCACTGATCCAAAACGGCGCGGTCTGGTGCTGGGGGGATAATATTTACGGTCAGCTGGGCGATGGCACCAACGAAGACCGCCTGACCGCGGTGCCAGTGCAGGGCCTGCCCGGCCCGGTGCGGTCGATCGCAGCAGGCTTCCACCATAACTGCGCGGTGACCGAAGGCGACGCGCTCTGGTGCTGGGGCGGCAACGGGGCAGGCCAGCTCGGCGACGGAACAGACACCAACCGCAATAACCCGGTGCCGGTGCAAGGGCTGCAAAGCGGGGTGCGCGATGTCGCGCTTGGCAGCTACCATAGCTGCGCGCTGGGCTGGGGGGGCGACGCGTTTTGCTGGGGCATAGGCGGTCGGCTGGGCGACGGAACCACCGAAGGCAGTTTGGTGCCGGTGCCGGTGCAGGGTCTGGGCAGGCAAAACCAGGCGATCGCGGCTGGAACTGAACATAGCTGTGCCTTGAACAGGCGCGGGCACGCTTTTTGCTGGGGGAACAACTGGCGGGGTCAACTGGGGGATGGCAGCAGCACCGTCCGGTTGACGCCCGTCAGGGTCCACGGCTTGCCGGGTCGTTTGATGACCATCGTTGGCGGCCACCGACACAGCTGCGCCATCAACCGCCACCAGCGCACCTTCTGCTGGGGGAGCAACACTTACGGCCAGCTGGGCGACGGCGACACCGGCTACGGCTCCTTCATCCCGGTTCGCGCCCGCACCGGCCGCGTGCCCACCGGGGTTCTGGTGGCGCATTACCATCACAACTGCCTTCTTGGTCGGGCAGGGGGCATCCAATGCTGGGGGTGGAACCAGTTTTCCAAGGGTCCCCGCGTCAGAATCCCGTTGCCGGAAAATGTCGCCGGCGGCAACTTCGCCCCAGCCGAGGGGCGCGGGATTGCCGAGCTGGTGACCGACGAATTGCCGCGCGGGCGGCGCTGCGTCACGGCGCATTACCTGGGCTCGGACGATCACGCCCCGGCAGATTCGGGCGAGCGTTGCCTGCGCATCACGCCCTGAGCGCGGCAAGGCAAAGGGGTGGGCAGGTTTGCCCGCCCCGGCCATTTTCACGCCGACTGATGCGGCCCTTGCCTGTCGTTCATCCGGGCCGTGAAACCTTCCGACTGTTCTGTGAAACATTTTCGTGGTCCGAAACCGGTTCTTCGCTAATATTGGCACACGTTGGCGTGAGCGATGGCCGCCAGGGCCGACGACAGAGAGGGTACGAGGACTTAGGAAGGATACGCATGTGAAAAAGAAATCTCGCAAACCGCGCCCTCTGGGCGCGCTCGCTCTGGCTGCCTTGATGGCGCTTCCGGGGTTGGCCGGGGCCGAGCCGGTGCAAACCGATATCTGGCTGCAGGCCGACCCGCAGCCGGGAACCGTTGGCGAGCCGGTCACTTTCACCGCCACCATCCGCGCCGCCGGCGGTACGCTGCGCGGCACGGTCGAATTTCGCGAGGGTGAAGACGTTATCGGCAGCGTCAACCTGTCGGGGCTCGAAGCCGGGCCGGAGGTGTTGTCGGTGGGCTGGGTGCATAACTGCGCCTTGAGCGCCACCGGAGCGGTGATGTGCTGGGGGGATGGCTCTTGGGGTGCGTTGGGTGACGGAACCCGCACTGACCGCTTCACCCCGGCGCCGGTGCATGGCTTGCCTGGCCCGGCGCAAGTGGTTTCGGTGGGCGAGACATCGAGTTGCGCGTTGACTCAAGATGGCGAGGTCTGGTGCTGGGGAAACAACTCATTCGGTCAGTTGGGCGATGGCACCATCGAAGACCGTCTGACCCCGGTGCCGGTGCAAGGCCTGCCCGGCCCGGTGCATTCCATTTCGGCGGGCACCGCCCATTACTGCGCGGTGACTGAAGGCGATGCGCTCTGGTGCTGGGGAAATAATTATAGTGGCCAGTTGGGCGATGGCACATTCTCCTTCCGCCATTACCCGGTGCCGGTACAGGGTATGCAAGGTGGGGTGCGCGACGTCGCGCTTGGCGCCCAACACAGCTGCGCGCTGGGCTGGGGCGGCGAGGCATTTTGCTGGGGCTCCAATGCGAACGGTCAGTTGGGCGACGGCACCACCGACTCCCACTCGGTGCCGGTGCCGGTGCCGGCCCTGGGCCGGCAGAACCAGGCCATCGCGGCGGGAGGTTTTCATAGCTGTGCCTTGAACAGGCGCGGGCGCGCCTTTTGCTGGGGAGAAAACAGTGCAGGCCGGTTGGGCGATGGCAGCACCACCAACCGGTTGACGCCCGTCGCGGTCCACGGGTTGCCGGGTAGCTTGCTTACCATCGTTGCCGGTGACTACCACAGTTGCGCCATCAACCGCCACCAGCGCACCTTCTGCTGGGGGGGGAACGATTTTGGCCAACTGGGTATCGGCAGCCTTACTGACGGCAGCACCACCCCGGTGCGTGCCCAAACCGGCCGCGTGCCCACCGGGTTTCTGGCGACGTTCTGGCGTCACACCTGCCTGCTTGATAGGGCAGGGAGCATCCGCTGCTGGGGGTGGAACCAGTTTCGCGAGGGCGACCCTGAAAGGATCCCTTCTCCGGAAAATGTCGCAGGCGGAGCCTTCGCCCCGGCTGAGGGGCGCGGGATTGCCGAGCTGGTGACCGACGAATTGCCGCGCGGGCGGCGCTGCGTCACGGCGCATTACCTGGGCTCGGACGATCACGCCCCGGCAGATTCGGGCGAGCGCTGCCTGCGCATCGTGCACTGAGAACGGCAAGGCAAGGGGGTGGGCAGGATTGCCTGCCCATTCCTTTGGCGCCCGCTGCTCAGCGCCGGCGGCACACGCGCAACTGCGCGTCATACATAACTGCTCGCGCTTCCACGCGGTCGGCCACGCCCATCAGCCAGGGCTTGGACAGGTAGCTCTGGTTGCGATAGCCGGTATGGCCCTCGTGATAGGCCAGATACAGGTTGCGCGCATCGTTGAGCGCGATGCCGTTGCGCTCGACCGATTTTTGCGAATACCAGCCAATGAAATCGGTGGCATCGCGGATATTGTCGCGCTGGGCGCGGCGGTTGCCGGTTTCCTGCTGGTATTCTTCCCAGGTGCGGTCGAGCGCCTGGCTGTAGCCGAAGGCCGAGGATTGCCTGCCCATCGGAATCACTCCCGCGGCCCAGCGATAGGGGGTGCGGGCATCGCCGATGAAGCGGCTTTCGGCGTGGATGATGGCCATCTGCACCGGCACCGGCACGCCCCAGCGCCGCTCGGTGGCGCGCATGGCGGCCACATATTGCGGGCGCTCGGCGGTCAGCGCGCAGGCGTCGTCAAGATTGCGCGGCGCGCTGAATTCGGGCCGCCCGCAGGCCGCCACAAGCAGGAGCACCGCCGCGATTCGAAAAACCATGCCCGCGGGTTTCATGGGATATGCCTCGTTCGCTCTGCCTCATGCGGGCGGTCTGTTGCCGCCCTGCATTTCTCTTGTAGCGCATTTCGCGCAATCTGGGAACGCTCCAGAATACGGGGCGAACACGCTTTGCCCACGCTATGCCACGCGCGGTGCATGGCGAAAGCCGCCGAATGCTCTGATAACGCAGGCTTGAGCAGGTATTGCCCAAATCCCGCCATTGTCTTGCCACATTTCACAATCTGTTTCGCGTCTCCGCACCGGCCCCGGCTGGACCTGCGCCCGCTGGCGGGTTAAGCAGGGCCATGGAGAAGTCGATGCTCAAGACTCAGGCGAAATACCGGCTGGGGCAGATTGTCCGGCACCGGAAGCACCCGTTTCGCGGGGTGGTTTTCGATGTCGATGCGATCTATGCCAACAGTGATGAATGGTATGACGCCATCCCCGAAGAGGCACGTCCGAGGAAGGACCAGCCCTTCTATCACCTGCTCGCCGAGAACGATCAGAGCTATTACGTCGCCTATGTGTCGGAGCAGAACCTGGTGCCCGACGACAGCGGCGAGCCGGTCGATCACCCCGATTTGCCCGATCTGTTCGGCGATTTCGAGGACGGCTATTACCCGCTGCAGGTGCAGCTCAACTGATCCGGCTTTCCGGCCCGGCGCCTTTCGGGTGCGGCGCACTGGCGAGCGTCAAAGCATGTCGCGAAAAAGCGGGAACCGGTTTTTCGCTTCTCGAACATGCCGCACCGGCGCGACCGAATCGTCCGGGCGACAGTATCAGCCGCGCGCCAGTTCGTGTTGATAGCGCAGCCGGGCGATTTCCTCGTTCTTTCCGGCCTTTTGCAGATCGCTCAGCTTGGTCTGCACGAAGCTCATATGCGCTTCGGCGGCGCGGCGCGCTTCCTGCGCATCGCGGGCCTGGATGCCGGCATTGATGGCGCGGTGCTGTTCGAGCAGTGCCTCGCGTGTTGTGCGCTGGCGAAACAGTTGCTGGCGGTTGTAGAAGACCCCGGCGCGCAGAAGATCGAACATGGCGCGCATCATGTGCAGCATGATGATGTTGTGGCTGGCTTCGATGATCGCCAGATGGAACTCGGCGTCCAGCTCGGCTTCGTCGGCCGGGTTGCGCTTGGCATGCGCGGCTTCCATCTTGGAAAAAACGGCATCGATGACCTTGAGATCGGTATCCGAGCCGAATCGCGCGGCGCGTTCGGCGGCCATGCCTTCGAGATCGCGGCGAAAGCCGACATAATCCGATACCGCCTCGTCATGGCGCGAAAGCAGCGCGATCAGCGATTCGGAAAAGGCCGAGCCCAGCATGTCGGCGACATAGACGCCGGCCCCGGCGCGGGCGACGAGCAGCCCCCGTTCCTGCAATTCGGCGAGCGCCTCGCGCAGCGAGGGGCGGCTGACGCCCATGCGCTCGGCCAGATCGCGCTCGCCGGGCAGGCGCTCGCCCGGGCGCAGCAAACCGCGCAGGATCAAAAGCTCGATCTGGCGCGTCACGCCCGCCGAGAGCTTCTCGGTACGAACCGGCTGAAACACCATATCCCTTTCTCCTCCCTCCCCGGATAAGGGAAGATAGAGCGCGCGCGAGAGAGTGACAACGCCAAGCGCGCGGCGGGGATGTGAAAACGGCCGGGCAGTGTGCCCGGCCGTGATGGTGGTCTCTTGCACGGTTCATGGCCGGGGCTTCAACTCCGGCCCGCTGCGCGACGCGCCTTACTCGCCTTCGGCGCGGATGACGATATCGACGCGCCGGTTCTGTGCGCGGCCCTCGGCGGTGGCGTTCGACGCGATCGGCTGGGTCTGGCCGGCGCCGCGGGTGACGATACGTCCCGAGGACACGCCCGAGTTGGTCAGCACGGCGGCCACCGATTGGGCGCGACGCTCGGACAGGCGCTGGTTGTAGGAGGCATCGCCGGTGCTGTCGGTATGGCCGGTTACAATGACCCTGGTATCGGGATAGCGCTGCAGCGACGCGCCGATCGAGCGCAGGTCGCTTTGCAGATCGGGGCGCAGATCGGCGCTGTCGAAGGCAAAGAGAATGTCCTGCGGCATGGTCAGGATGATGTCGTTGCCCGACCGACGGATGATCACGTCATCGCCCAGCTGGTCGCGCAGCTCGGCCGCCTGGCGGTCAAGCCGCTGGCCGATGGCGGCGCCGGCAATTGCACCCGCGCCGCCGCCGACGATGGCGCCCATGGTGCGGTCGCCGGCGACTTGCGAGCCCAGAAGCGCGCCAAGGGCAGCCCCGGTTCCCATACCGGTGCGGGTGCGGTCAAGTTCGCCGGTCTGGGGGTCGGTGCAGCCGGCCAGCAGAACCAGCGCGGCGCCGGCGGCGAGAATTGGTTTCAGGGTCATTTCAGTGGGTTCCTCATGCATCAACGAACGGAATCAGGCGCCCAGCATAGGGCGCGGCGGGGCGCTGTCATAGGCCCCCGGTGAAAAGAAAACGCAAGAACCGGCAGACAATTGCCCATGCCCGGCCCCGTATCAAGGTTGTGATCAGCCGGCACCGGCAGCGGCGCTTGCCCCGGCGTGGGCCTCGAGCCTTGCCGATTCATGCGCCAGAAGCGCGCGTTTGACCTTCAGCCCCCAGTGATAGCCCGCCAACGCCCCCGAGCGCGCGATCACCCGGTGGCAGGGAATGAGCAGAGCCAGCGGGTTGCGCCCCACCGCCGAGCCCACGGCGCGTACCGCGCGTGGATTGCCCAGCGCGGCGGCGATATGCGAATAGGTAGCCACATGGCCCGGCGGGATGGCCAGAAGCGCCTCCCAGACCTTGATCTGGAAGGGCGCGCCGATCACCTGCACCGGCAGCTTGCCGCCACCACCACCCGCGAGCGCCGTCTCGGCCCAGCCACGCAGCGCCTCGGAGTTTTCCGAATAACGCGCCGCCGGCCAGCGCGCGGCCAGATCGTCGAAGGCATGTTTGACACCGGTTTCGGCGGCAAAGCCCAGCCCGCATAGCCCCCTTTCGGTAGCCATGGCCACGGCCGGGCCGAAGGGGCTGTCGAACACGCCCCATGATATGTCCAGCCCGGCGCCGCGGCGTGCATGCGCGCCGGGGGTCATCGCCTCCCAACGCAGGAACAGATCGTGCAGGCGCGAGGCGGTGGACAGGCCCGCGCCCTCGGCGGCCTCGGCAAGCGTGGCGCGTTCGGCCAGCAACTGGCGGGCATGGCCCAGCGCCAGATATTGCTGGTAGCGCTTGGGCGACACCCCCACCCATTGCGAGAACAGTCGCTGGAAATGCGCCGTGCTCATGCCAAGCCGCGCGGCCAGATCATCGAGCGGCAGCCGCGCCCCGCCAGCGGCGTCGATTTCGGCCATGGCGCGGGCGATCAGCCGGTAGT
Source organism: Pararhodobacter sp. (assembly GCA_020832665.1). Classification (GTDB taxonomy): domain Bacteria; phylum Pseudomonadota; class Alphaproteobacteria; order Rhodobacterales; family Rhodobacteraceae; genus Pararhodobacter. Next base: position 75,309 of record JAFIEG010000008.1, read on the forward strand.
GATAGCTGCCGGAGAGGTCTGGTGATGGGGGTGTCTGGTCTGTCATTTGCTGAACTCGAGTCCGCGCGAACAGACACGATGGCTGTTCTTTTCCCAGCCCGTGCCGCAGGCACCGGGCCCCCCCCCCCCCCCCCCCCGGCGGGGGGGTTTGGCCCCCCCCCCGGCGGGGCCACCCCCGGGCGGCGCCGGGGA
>JAFIEG010000095.1 GCA_020832665.1 Pararhodobacter sp.
CCCAAAAAATCCCCCCCTGCCGCCCCCCCCCCCGCCCCCCCCGCCCCACCGGGGCCGGCCCCGCCCGGCCCGCGGCGAAGCGGCGCGGGGGCGGCCAGCCCCCGGCGGGCCGAGGCCCCCTCGACGGGGGCGAGGCCCGCGCGCCCCTCGTGCCCCGGGGGGCGCCCTTACCCGTCTGCCTCTTCCATGCGCGGCTCCATGCAAGCGCGCACCGCCGCCTCGCAGGCCCGCGCCAACGCCTTGCGATCGGCATGAGCCGCCACCGCCAGCGGCGGGTGGAACACCACCGTCACCTGGCCCCGCCGCCGCGAGCCCGCCACGAGCAACAGATGCGGCAGCATCTCCATGCTGCCCCACCAGCCATAGAAGCGCGAATCCTCTCCCTCTGGCGCCCGATAAAGCAGCGTCGCCGGCTGGATCGACAGGATTTCATTCAGCCCATGCGCGAAGAAGGCGGCAAACAGCGTCGGCTTGAAGGGCAGCACGCGCTGGCCGTCGGTCGAGGTGCCTTCGGGAAAGAAGCACAGGTGATGGCCGGCGCGCAGCCGCGCCTCGAAGATCTCGTTTTGCAGCCGCGCCTCTCGGGCATCACGGTTGATGAACACCGTGCCCGTGGCGCGCGCCAGCCAGCCGATGACCGGCCAATGCGCCACCTCGGATTTGGAAACGAAATACACCCGCTGCAGCGCGTTGATGACAAAGATATCCAGCCAGCTGGCATGATTGGCGACGATGGCGCCGCGCCGGCGCATGGGCCGGCCCCAATGCTCCAGCCGCAAGCCCAGGATCGCCAGCACCGCAAGGCACACACCCTGGGTGATGAAGGGGGTGAGCGGCCGGCGCAGGCCGAAAAGCGGGCGCTCCAACAGCCTGAGCGCCAGCAGCAGCGCCAGCCCGCCGAACACCACCAGCGCCAGCGCCGGCAGCCGCAGCGCCACCAGCACCCAGCCCGTCACCCCCAGCGGCGACGGCGCGGGCTCGCCCTCGGGCGAATTCCAGGGCTCGCCGACACCGACGCGCGCGCGCGGCTCCTGCCCGGTCCTCATCTCACCCATCGTCTCCGGCGCCTTCCATGCGCTGCATCCTGCGCGTGTAATAGCCGACATGGCGCGCCGACATGGCGGTGGTGTCCATGATCAGGCAGACATCGACGGTGTTGAAGGCATGATCGACAAAGGCCCCCTCGCCCACGAATCCGCCCAGCCGCAGATAGGCGCGGATCAGCGCCGGCATCGACGCCAGCGCCGCCACCTGGTCGATGGCATCGGGCGCGATCAGGTCCATCGGCTGAAAATGCCCCGGCAGCGCAAGCGGCCTGAGCGCCGGCGGCGCGAGGTGGAAATGATGCAGTAGGCTCAGCGCCTGGGCATGGCGTTCGGGATCGGTGCCGCCAAACGAGGCAACCCCGAACATGATCTCGATGCCCCGGCGCAGCACATATTCCGCCACGCCCTGCCACAGGAACATCATCGCCGGCCCGCGCCGGTAATCGCGATGCACGCAGGAGCGGCTCAGTTCGACCAGCCGCCGGCCGCTGTTGCGCAGCGGTGAAAGGTCGTATTCCGCATCGCAATAGAAGCGCCCCACCCGCGCCGCCGCCTCGTCGCTCAACAGCCGGTAGACCCCGACGACCTGATCGAGCGCGCCTTCGTCGCGCTTGCGGTCGATCAGCAGCAGATGGTCGCAGGCCTCGTCCAGCGGGTCGATCTCCAGCTGTTGCGCATGATCGACGGTATCGCCCGAAGCGCCGAGTTCCTGCACGAAAACCCTGTAGCGCAGGCGCTGCGCGGCGCGGATATCCTCGCCATTGCGCGCCAGCCGCACATGCAGCGCCGGCTCCTGCGCGCCGCTCGCCACAGGCTGTCCGCCCCCGGCTGTCTCCTTGCCGCTGTTCATCCTGCGCCTCCGTGAGCGAAGCCATAAGCCAGACCGCAGATTGTTGCAATCGCGCCGCGCCCTGGTGCCGCTCTCGCCCGGCCCGTGCCGCGCCCGGTTGACCCAGGCGGCGGTTGCGCCCTAGCATCGGGGTTGGCCGGGCTCATCGCGGGCTCGGCACCCATTGCAGATCGACAATCCTGGCGTCGAGAACGACCTTGCCCATTTCCTCGAAATTGACCGTCACGCGCGCGCCAATCACCGATTGCACCTGCCCCAGCCCCCATTGCGGGCAGTCAGGGTGGCGCACCAGCATGCCGGGTTCAAGAAACCTCTCCATCGCGGGCGTCCCTTCCCCTGGCCAATCCAGCAAGCGGCGTTGCGCATGAACCCTGACAATCACAACGACATCGCCGCGCTGATCGGCTCGCGCATCTGCCATGACCTTGTCAACCCCGTCGGCGCCATCGGCAACGGGGTTGAATTGCTGGGCATGACCGGCACCGGCCCGGAAGAGCTGGCGCTGATCGCCGACAGCGTCGCCCTGGCGCAGGCCCGCATCGCGCTGTTCCGGCTGGCGTTTGGCGCCGCCGCCCCCGACGCGCGCATCAGGGGCGGCGAGGTTGCAACGATCCTCGCCGCGCCGGAAACCGGCGGCAAGACCCACATCGCCTGCGCCCTGCCCGACGATCTGCCCCGGCCAGAGGCAAAGCTGGCAGCGCTTGTGGTGATGTGCTGTCAAAGCGCCATGCCCCGCGGCGGGCAGATCGCCCTGCAGGCGACGCAAGATGCCTTCGAGATCGAGGCCACCGCCACAAGGCTGCAAACCGACACGCCGCCCTGGGCCGCGCTCGCCGCAGGCCAGCCGATGCCGCCGCTTATCCCCGCGCAGGTGCATTTTGCGCTGGTCAGCCCCTTGCTGGTCGAAACCGGCCGCCAGCTGCGCCTTGCCAGTGGCGATGGCTGGCTGCGGCTCAGCTTCTGACGGTGCCGTCGCCACTGACCTGATACTTGAAGCTGGTCAGCTGCTCGGCGCCCACCGGGCCGCGCGCATGCAGCTTGCCGGTGGCGATGCCGATCTCGGCGCCCATGCCGAACTCACCGCCATCGGCAAACTGGGTCGAGGCGTTGTGCATGACGATGGCGCTGTCTACCCGCTCGAAGAAGCGCGCCGCCGCTGCTTCATCCTCGGTAAGGATGGCATCGGTGTGCTGCGAGCCGTAGCGCGCGATATGCGCAATCGCCGCATCCACATCATCGACCACCGCGGCGGCGATGATCATGTCCAGATATTCGCGCCCGAAATCGCCCTCGGCGGCCGGCACCACGCCGGGCAGATGCTGCAGCCCTTCGCCCGCGCGCAGCTCGACCCCCGCCGCTACCAGATCGGCGATCACCTGCGCGCCCAGCCCTTCCACCAGATCACGATGAATGAGCAGGCACTCGGCCGCGCCGCAGATACCGGTGCGCCGGGTCTTGGCGTTCAGCACCACGCGCCGCGCCTTCTCGGCATCGGCGGCTCGGTCCAGATAGATATGGCAGATGCCTTCCAGATGGGCAAAGACCGGCACCCGCGCCTCTTGCTGCACCAGCCCGACCAGCCCCTTGCCGCCGCGCGGCACGATCACATCGATGAATTCGACCATGCGCAGCATCGCGCCCACCGCCGTGCGATCGCGCACCGGCACCAGTTGGATGGCATCCTCGGGCAACCCGGCGGCGCGCAGCCCCGCCAGCATCGCGCCATGGATCGCGCGCGAGGAATGAAAGCTTTCCGAGCCGCCGCGCAGGATCACCGCATTGCCCGCCTTCAGACACAGCGCGCCGGCATCGGCGGTCACATTGGGGCGGCTTTCATAGATCACCCCCACCACCCCCAGCGGCGTGCGCACGCGCCTGATGCGCAGCCCCGAAGGGCGCTCCCATTCGGCCAGCACCGCGCCCACCGGGTCCTCCTGCGCCGCCACCGCGCGCAGCCCCGCGGCGATCGCGCCCACGCGCCCGGCATCGAGCATCAGCCGGTCGAGCATCGCCGGTGACAGCCCCTTGGCGCGCCCGGCTTCCATATCCTGTTCATTGGCCGCCAGCACTGCATCAACACCCGCCTCCAGCGCCGATGCCGCCGCCTCCAGCGCTGCCGCCCGCTGCGCCGCCGGGGCATGCGCCAGTTCGGCCGCCGCAGCGCGCGCGCGCGCGCCCATGTCGTGCACCAGCGCCGCGATATCGCCGCCATTGCCATCCATCGCCATGCCCCTTCATCTTGCCGAAAATACTCTTGGGGGCTCCGAGCGCCCGGAAATCGCTCCGGTGGAGCGATTTCAGCGAAGGCGCGGGCGAAGCCCCGGCCGCAGGCCAAGAGGGGGCAACGCCCCCTTCCCCTTATAACGCCATGTCGTCGCGATGCACCAGCGCCGCGCGGCCCGGATAGCCCAGCACCGCCTCGATCTCGCCCGAGCGTCGGCCCATGATCGCGCGCGCCTCGTCGCCGGTGTAGCGCACCAGCCCCTGTCCCAGCACGGCGCCGCCGGGCCCGGCAATCGTTACCGCCTCGCCGCGGCCGAAATCACCCTCAACCGCCACCACACCGGCGGGAAGAAGCGAACTTCCCCGCGCCAGCGCCTCCGCCGCCCCGGCATCGACCACCAGCATCCCGCGCGGCTTCATCGCCGCGATCCAGCGCTTGCGCGCCGCCTGCGGGTCGCCTTGTGGCGCGAACCAGGTGCAGGGCGCGCCCGCCTCTACCGCCGAAAGCGGGCGCATCAGCGCGCCTTGCGCGATCACCATCGCGCAGCCGCCGGCGGTGGCGGTGCGCGCGGCCATCACCTTGGTGCGCATGCCCCCGCGCGACAGGCCGGAAACTCCCTCGCCCGCCATTGCCTCGATCTCGGGCGTCACCGCCTGAACCAGCGCGATATGCCGGGCCGAGACATCGGCGAAGGGGTTGGCGGTGTAGAGCCCGTCCACATCCGACAAGAGCGCCAGCATGTCGGCGCCAATGGTCACCGCCACTTGCGCTGCCAGCCGGTCATTGTCGCCATAGCGGATCTCGTCGGTGGCGACGGTGTCGTTTTCATTGACGATGGGCACGCAACCCAGCCCCAGAAGCGTGCCCAGCGTGGCGCGGGTGTTGAGATAGCGCCGCCGGTCGGTGGTATCTTCCAGCGTCACCAGCACCTGCGCGGCCTTGATGCCATGCGGGGCGAGCGCCTCTTCATAGGCGCGCGCCAGCCTGATCTGGCCCACCGCGGCCGCGGCCTGCGCCTGCTCCAGCGCCAGCGGCCCCGCACCCAGCCCCAGCGCCCGCCTGCCCAGCGCGATCGAGCCCGAGGACACGATCACCACATCCGCGCCGCGCCCGCGTGCTGCCGCCACATCCTCGGCCAGCGCGCGCAGCCAGTCGGCGCGCAGCGCGCCGGTGGCGGCATCGACCAGCAGCGCCGAGCCGATCTTCACCACCAGCCGCCGCGCCTCGCCCAGCCGAAAAGGCGCCGCCGATGCCGCACTCAGGGCCGCCACGGCGCATCCTCTTCGGTCTGGGCCGGGGCGCGCGAGGCGATGATCTCGACCATCAGCGCGCGCAGCACCGCCTGCACGCCCTCGCCCGTCACCGCTGAAAGCGGCCAGACCTTGCGCCCGCTCGCGGCTTCCAGCGCGGCCTGTCTTTCCGCGCGCTCTTCCTCATCAAGCGCATCGATCTTGTTCAGCCCCAGAATGCGCTTCTTGCCATGCACGGCGGGCGAATAGGCTTCCAACTCGCGATCGATCACCGCGTAATCGGCGCCGACATCCTCGGCCGTGCCATCGACCAGATGCAACAGCACCGCGCAGCGCTCGATATGACCCAGAAAGCGATCACCCAGGCCCCGCCCCTCGCTGGCGCCCTCGATCAGCCCCGGAATATCGGCCATGACGAATTCGCGCCCATCCACACCGACCACGCCCAGATTGGGGTGCAGCGTGGTGAAGGGGTAATCGGCAATCTTGGGCCGCGCATTCGACACCGCCGCCAGAAAGGTCGATTTGCCGGCATTGGGCAGCCCGGCCAGCCCGGCATCGGCAATCAGCTTGAGCCGCAGCCAGAGCACGCGCTCCACCCCCTCCTGCCCCGGATTGGCCCGGCGCGGAGCCTGATTGGTCGAGGTCTTGAAACGCGCATTGCCCCAGCCGCCATTGCCGCCCTTGGCCAGCAGCACGCGCTGGCCCTCGGTAACCATGTCGGCGATCACCGTTTCCTCGTCGTCTTCCAGGATCTCGGTGCCCACCGGCACGCGCAGCACGACATCCTCGCCATCCTTGCCGGTGCGGTTCTTGCCCATGCCCGGGCGGCCGTTCTGGGCCAGGAAATGCTGCCGGTAGCGAAAATCGATGAGCGTGTTAAGCGCCGGCACCGCCTCGGCCCAGACATCGCCGCCACAACCGCCATCGCCGCCATCGGGGCCGCCGAACTCGATGAACTTCTCGCGCCGGAAACTGACGCAGCCGGCGCCGCCCGAACCCGAACGGATGGTGACCCTGGCAAGATCGAGAAACTTCATGGCGCGCTCACTTTCCTGTCGGGGCCTGCACATCCCTGGCGGGGCCGGGCCCGCATCTGGCGATAGTCCCCGCGGGCGGGCAGATCAAGACCCGCGCGCGCCCGCACTGCATGGCGGGCGCAGGGGGTGGGTGGGCGGGCCTGTGGCCACCATGCAGTGTGGGCGCGCGGCGTCTCAGCCCATGCGGCGCAGATAGGTCCAGGTGGGCACGGCCGCGTTTCGCGCCACGCACCACGCCTCGGCATCACCGATATATTCGAACCCGGCCTTGGTCAGCACACGCGCCGAGACCGGGTTGTCCTGAAACACCTCGGCAAACAGCGTGCGGTTGCCATGCGGGTTGGCCTCGACCAGCAGCCGCACCGCCTCCGAGGCCAGCCCGGTATTCCAGAAGGCCGGGGCCACCCAGTAGCCGACCTGGCTCTGGCCCCGGTCCAGTGGCTTGAGCGAGATGATCCCCAAAAGCGCCGCCGAGCCCTGCCGGGCGCCATCCATCGCCCATACATCCTCGTCGCGATCGCCCGCCAGCGCCTTCTCGATGAAATCATCGGCCGCGCCATGCGGCAGCGGGTGCGGGATCGAGCGCGTCGCCACCGCCCCCGGGCGGGCGGGTGTATCTCGCGACCGCGGCGGCGCGGCCGGGCTGTGACGCGGGCGCTGCGGCCGCCGTCCACCGGTGTTGGGGGGGACGAGAAAACCCATGCCGCGATGCGAGGAATCCTGCAGCGTCATCAGACTTGTCCAGAAATAAAACGGTTGAAAATACCTGTCCGGCGCGTGACGGATTTGGAGAGAGCCCGGAAAAAACGGCGGGGGCCGGCGGTTTCCCGGCCGGCCCCCGAATTCCGCAGCCCCCGATGGGGCCGGGATTACTCCGGGTTGCCCGCCTCGGGCACCACCGATACGAAGCTGCGCCCCTTTAGCCCGCGCGAGAACTGCACGCGCCCGCCGGTCAGCGCAAAGAGCGTGTGATCGCGCCCCATGCCCACGCCCTCGCCGGGGAAATGCTTGGTGCCGCGCTGGCGCACGATGATGTTGCCGGCAACCACTTCCTGGCCGCCATAGATCTTCACGCCCAGCCGGCGCCCGGCCGAATCGCGCCCGTTGCGCGAGGAACCGCCTGCTTTCTTGTGTGCCATGAGAGGTTACTCCTTGTCAGCGGCCAGCGTGGCCGCCTGTTCGATCCAGTTGTCGCGCGCGATGCGGCCCTTGGACGACAGTTGCTCGTCCATAAAGGCCACTTCCTCGGGGCTCCAGGCGGCGATCTGGTCGAAATGAAAAACGCCGTTCTGGTGCAACACCCCTTCGAGCTTGGGGCCGACGCCGGTGATCTTCTTCAGATCGTCGGGCTGGCCGCCGCGCGCCTCGCTCAGCAGGTTGGCCGGGCGCTGGCCCGGCAGATCGGCCGCCGGCGCCGCTTCAGGGGCGGGGGTCTTCGCCTTGGGCGCGGGCTTGGCCTTCGCCTTCGGCGCGGCCGCAGCAGCGGCGGGCGCCGCCTCGGCGGCTGCGGGGCGAACCTTGCCGCTGCCGATGGCGGCCTTGACGCCGCTGTCGTCGGCGCCCGAGGCCAGGATATCGGTCACCCGCACCAGCGTCAGCTTCTGGCGGTGGCCCTTGGTGCGCTGGCTGCCATGCTTGCGCCGGCGCTTGACGAAATGGATGACCTTGTCACCCTTGATCTGGTCGATGACCAGCGCCTGCACCGCGGCACCGGAAACCAGCGGCGTGCCCACCAGCGGGCTGTCGCCGCCGAGCATCAGAATCTCGTTGAACTGGACGGTTTCGCCAGCCTCGGCGGCCAGCCGCTCAACGCGCAGCACATCGCCCGCCTGCACGCGGTATTGCTTGCCACCAGTCTTGAGGACCGCAAACATCGGTCGCTTCCTTTCCTGTTCTGCCGCGTCCTGTGGCCCCCTTGCGGGTGTTGCCGGCCTTTCGCCGCCTGCGGACTGCGCCTCCGCCCGCGGCGGAGGGGTTGCTTCAAAAGCGCAGGCCCCGCGCTCCTGGGGGACGGGGCCTGCAGCGGCTCTATGAAAAACCCTGCCCGGAAAGTCAAGCAGGCGTTCGCACGCGGGTTGCGCCTATTCTGGCAGCAGCTCGCTCAGCTGGCAGGAATTGTTGCCCAGCGTGTTACGCGAGCGCCGGCAGGCCGAGTTGAACAACAAGTTGAAGTTGTTGGAGTTGTTCACCCCGCTGAGCGGTGAAGCCCCCTGGATCTTCCACTGTTCTGCGATGAACCCCCAGGAAGTTACCGCAAAGGCGATGTTGCGGTGGGGGAACTGGCCGGGCATGGCAGAATCGCTATCCATCTGGTAGGGGTTGACGACATGGGGCCCGCCGCTCGACCCCCCGCGCATACCCGTGCCATAAAGGAAATCGACGGTCGAGTTGCCCAGTATTTCGCCGCTGACCGATTCATTGAGATGGTAGCTCACGGTCATCTCGCCGCCACCGTAATAGTTGCCCGGATAGCCGAACTGCGCCACCTGCACATAGGGCCAGCGGCAGTTTTCATAGCAGAAACCCAGCCAGCCGGTGGCCCAGCCGATCAACCCGCCCGCGCTGGGCCCGTTGGTGGGGTTGTCACACACCGCAACGGCCACATCATAGCCATCCAGGATATTGCCGATATTGTACCATTCGTCCGTGGTGGCAACCCAATCGATGTCGCAACGGCCGTAAGTGTTGCCGGCACTGTTCTGGAGATTCGAATAGGCGGGAACGAAGTAGCCTTCCACGATCCAGCCATCCGCTTGATTGCCGCCCTGATGGACGCAATGCCCGGCGGTCAGGATGATCGAGCGGTTGATGAGCGAACCCGTGCACCAGCTCCAGCCGCCGCCCGAGAACCGGAAGAACATCCGCCCCACTGACCGCTCCCCCGGGAATCGCGCCGGTATCGGGCGGATCCAGTAATCATTGTAATGATAGAGCGTGTTCCACTGGCCATCCCCGTAATCGAGCGGGATCGGCTGCATTTGACCCGAATCATTGCTGTCATCGCCGGGGATCATGTTTTCGGGCCCGACCCGAAAGCGCTGGACCCGCCCTGCGTTGCCCTCGCGCACGCGCGGGGGGCCGGGGTCGGGCGATACCTGTTCGGATGCCGGGCCGGGATGCCCCAGCTGCGCACCCGGCGCCGCTTCGATCAGGCGCTCGGCCGGCTCGGCGGATTCGGCGATGGCGCGCACTTCGGCATCCGACATCGCGGCGGCGCGTGGCGCCAGGTTGTGACCAACCTGCGCATGAAGCGCCGCCGGCGCGGCGATGGCAAACATCGCCGACACCAATGCAACCGACGCAATGCGGCTTGACCCTTGCGCGGACAGTAAATTCCTGAACATTTCCCCCACCTTTCTTACTGCAACTTCACGTTTTCATGGCGCACGGAATTCTTGCCCCATGACCGTAACACCAACCTGCCCTCGGGTAACACCCGATAAAACAGACACCTTTCAGGGTAACTGATTCGCGGCAATTGAGCCATTTCAAATTCTTCTTGCACTGGTTGTGCACGTCCTTGCCCCCTGCGCAAGCCGGAAGCGGCCGGTTTGCGATGGACCGTGCGGGCCGGCTCGGGTTAACTGGATCCACCCCTTTCAGATCAGGGGCAGTGAACCCGGGAAGGAATGCACTGAAGCATGCGTGATTTCGGCACATCCGTCGGCGTGGTCATCCGCACCCGCAAGCGCCCGCATTTCGTTGCCCGCGCGCTGCGTTCGGTCGCCGCGCAGACGCATGACGACTGGCGCGTGGTGCTGGTCAATGATGGTGGCGCGCGCGCGCCGCTCGACGCGCTCATCGACTCGCTCGCCACCGGCGACGGCAAGGGCTTCCCGCGCGAGCGGCTGCTCACCGAGCACCTGCCGAAATCGATCGGACGCTCGGCGGCGTTCAACCACGGCCTGGCGCGGCTGGATACCGGTTTTGTCGCCTGTCTGGACGATGACGACAGCTGGCAGCCCGATTTCATGCAAGGCCTGCTCGCCTTTCACGCCCGCATCGGGGCACTGGTGCCCGATCTGGGCGGGGTCATGGCGATGGTCACCGCGATTCGCGAAGAGGTCATCCACCACCCCGACGGGCGCGAAGAGATCGTCGAGCTGGGCGAGGACGGGTTGGCCAACGCCTTTCGGCGGCGCGACTTTCTGGTCAATCCGGTGGCCTATGCCACCTATCGCCATGATCTCTACCCGGTGCAATGGCTGCTCAAGCGCGAGGCAGTCGTGCAGGCCGGCGGCTTTCCCGCCGAATTCGATGTCATGGAGGACCGCGCCTTCATGACGCGCTTTCTGCAGCACTGGCAGCTGGCCGTGCTCGACAAGCCACTCGCGCGCCACCACCGCCGCGTCAGCCGCACGGCCGATACCGGGCGCACAGCCTCCATGAACACGCTCGACAACCCCTCCTATGACTGGCGCCTGTTTGCCGATCTGGCGCGCATCGGAATTCATTCGCCGTCGGGCACCGGGCCGGATCTGGCCACGCTTGTGCGCGCCGTCGCCAGCACCGTGGTCAGGGAAATAAACGATGAAACCAGCGCGATCTGGCACAAGCTCGATGGCGAGGCGCGGCGCTTGCGCGAACGCATCGAGGCGCTGGGCAGCATGAGCGGCGCGCAGCCGACCGCAGACCAGCTCGAAACAGCGCCCGAGCGCATCGGCTATGCGCTGTGGCAAGCGCTCGACGGGCAGGAGATCGGCCACGCCATCGACCCCGCCGCCGGTTTTGCCGGGCGGTTCTCGCTGTCGCAGGGCTTCACCCTGCCCGGCCAGCTGATCCTCGCCAGCGCCGCGCTGCGCCGTTTCGATATCCAGCTGCCCGAGACCCGCGACTGGAGCGCTGTGGAGTTCTCGCTCGACGGGCTGGCCCCGCCAGGCAACGGGCTGGTCTGCGAGGCGATCATCGGCTCGGCCGAGGGTTTTCTTTTCGAAACCGCCCTGTCACTCTGGCAGAAGAAAGGGTTCGGCAGCGGCGAGCACCGCTTCATCGCCACCCATGTGCATAGCTGCCCGCCCATGAGCCGGGTGCATCTGCGCCGCTGGTTCAGTGCGGCCGAGCTGGCGCAGGGAAGCGATGCCAAGCTGTCGATCATCCTGCCGAAGGCGGCGCGCAACTTTCGCTTCTGCCTTCACGATCTGGTGATCAGCCGGCAATGACGCCAAGGGGGAACAGGTGAATCTCGACATTGCCGATTTCGCCACGAAGGGCGAGCGGGGCGTGGATCTCTTCCGCCGCCGGCAAGACCCGTCGAGCCGGCGCGCGCGTTTCGTGTGCATCGCCACCGCCATCGAAGCCCCGCCCGCCGGCCAGTCGGCGCCGGCGAATGCCCTGCCCCCCCCGACCGGGCAGGAAAAACCGATGGCGGGCCGGCTGCTTCTTTGCCACGAGCCCGGCGCGCGCAAGGATGCCGCCAGCCTTTGGGAAACCGTCTCGCGCTTCGAGTCGCAGCCGGCACTGCACCAACCCTTCAGCTTGGGCGATGCGCAAGGCTATCCCTGCACCGACGGGCTGCGTGCGCCGCTCGATCTGTTCCTTTACATCGAGTTCTTCCGCGAGCGGCAGTTGGCCGCGCACAGCCTTGACGCCTTTGCGCGCACGCTCGATGCCGATGCCCGGGCGGCGGCGGGGCTCGACCCGGGCGAACTGGCCGCCACGCTGCGCCTGGCGCTTGATTACAACATGATCGCCCGCGGCGCCGTGCTCTGGCCGCGGCTTCAGCCGCTCCTGGCGGCGCGCGCCTCGGTGCGTGAATTGCCCAGGGAGCTGCAGGAAAGCACCGGCTACGCACTGCGCCTGCTGGGCGATCTGCGCCTGCGCGCGGGGGCGGCAGAGGATGCGCTGGGCGCCTTCGAGACGGCGCTGAAGCTGGGCGACAACCCCTTTCGCCGCCGCCGCGCCATCGAGGCGGCGGTGGCGGCGGGGCGTATCGATGCCTGCCGGCGCCACCTGGCCGCCCATGCCGCGCTGGCGCCGCTGCCGGCCGACCTGCAGGCGCTGGCGCGCGAGGCGGGCATCGAGCCTTTGCCGGCCGGGGCGGCAAAACCATGAACGCCATGACCTCGGCACGCGCCAACATCGCCGATATCCTGTGCATCGGCGCCCAGCGCGCCATGACAAGCTGGCTGCATCTGGCCCTTTCCGCCCATCCGCGCCTGTGGGCCTTCCCCGATTTCAACCCCGTCACCTCGACCAGCAAGGAGGCCCATTACTGGGACTGGAACCGCCATCGCGGGGCGCGCTGGTATCGCGTGCTGATGACACCGCTTGACGACCCTTCGCTGATGTCGATGGATTTCACCCCCGAATATGCCTTTCTGGGCGACGAGCAGATCAGTGAATGCAAGGCGCTCAACCCCGGCGCGCGCGTCATCTACATTGTGCGCGACCCGCTGGCGCGTTCGGTCTCGGCGCTGCGCATGCATGCGATGTGGGAAAGCGACAATGCCGCGCCCGAGGCGCTCACCATCGGGCTGGACGAGATGTTCTTCACCCTGATGCAGCGCGCGCAGACGTTCGAGCATGCCGATTATGTCGAAAACCACAAACGCTGGGCGCAGCACTACCCCGACATGCTGGTGCTCGATTACGAGACATTGCGCGCCGACCCGCTGGCCGGCGCGCAGCGCGTGCTGGCCTGGCTGGGGCTGCCATGCGAAGACATGCCGCAAGCCGCGCGCGCCGAATCCGAGGCCCGCGCCCGGCGCGTGGTCTGGCAAACACCACGCTACCCGCTCACCCAAGAAGCGCTGCACTTCCTGCACGGCGCGCTGTGGCGCGAGCGCCTGGCCGCCGAGGACCATTTCGGGCTTCGTTTCGGCGAGTGGCAGGAAACAATCGAGCAGGCAACTGATCGACAAGGGGAAAGCAAGTGAGCGAGAGGCAGAACATCACCGATATCCTGTGCATCGGCTGCCAGAAGGGCTCGACAAGCTGGCTGCATTCGGTGCTCAACCGCCATCCCGACACGCATGCCTTCCCCAACAGCAAGCCCGTCACCTCGACCAACAAGGAGGCGCATTTCTGGGACTGGAACCACCATCGTGGCGTGGAATGGTATCGCCAGTTGATGACCCCGAAACACCCGCACAAGAAATCGATGGATTTCACCCCCGAATACGCCTTCCTGCCCGAGCGCCACATCAATGAGTGCAAGCGGCTTAACCCCACCGCGCGGGTGATCTACATATTGCGCGACCCGCTGGCGCGCGCGGTCTCGGCGCTGCGCATGCATCTGCTGTGGCGCTTCGGCAAGGATCATGACCAGCCGCTCAGGCTGGATGATCTGTTCTACGAGCTGGTGCAGAAGGCCCGGCTCGACCAGCACGGCGCCTTTGCCCGCAACCATGCCGGCTGGAAGCGCCATTACGACGATATATTGCTGCTCAATTACGAGGATTTCCACAATGACCGGCGCGGCAGCGTGGTGCGGGTGATGGATCATTGCGGCCTCGACGAGGCGCGCATGTCCGACGAGGACCGCGCCAGGCTCGACGACATGCTGGGCAAGCGCGTCTGGGTGAGCGAGCAGTTTCCCGTCGAGCGCGAGGTGCTCATGTTCCTGCACGGCTATACCTGGCGCACGCGCGAGGCGGTGTCGCGCGCCTTCGGCATGCGTTTCACCGAGGGCGAGCGCCTGCTCGATGGCGGCTGAGGCTTGGGTGGCGATGGCACTCACCCGCCCGCCCTGCGCGCCGGGGCCGCCCCGATGAGCGGCGATGCGGTCGAGGCGCTGCGCCGCGCGCTCTGGGCCGGCCCGCTGGAGCAGGCCGAAGCGCCGGGCCGGGCGCTGGCCGGGGCAATAGCGGGCGGGTTGCGCCATGGCGAGGCGCTCGGTCAACTGCGGGTGTTACATGGCGCCCGTCTGCCCCGCGCGGCGGCGCTCGCAGCCGCCGCCAAGCGCTGGCCGCGCTCGCTCGATATCGCGCTGATCGCGGCCGAGAGCCAGGCCGGGGAACCCCCCGATGCCACCCGCGCCCTGCGGCGGCGGGCCGCGCGGCTGCCCGGCGGTGGCAGCCGCCACCATGCGCCCGCGCGGCTGTTGTGGGGGCTGGGCC
>JAFIEG010000096.1 GCA_020832665.1 Pararhodobacter sp.
CCGGGGGGGGGGACGCCCCCCGGGAAACCCCCCGAGGATATTTGAGGACAGAAAATGTCGCAGGTTAACGGATTCTCAACCCTGTCTTCTTATTTTGGTCGTACGGTACAGGCGGGGACGCCGATGACCGTGGCAGGAAATGGCACCCGGTTCCTTCGGGAATCGGGTGTTTCCATTTTCTGTCCTCAAATATCCTGGGGGGTGAATGCGAAGCAGAGGGGGGCAACGCCCCCCTTCGCCGGCGGGGACGGCGAATGAGCGATCTGTCCCGCCTCCTGCGACCGCGCAGCATTGCCGTTCTGGGCGCCGCCTGGGCAGAGAATGTCGTTTTGCAATCCCGCTGCATGGGGTTCGACGGCCCTGTCTGGCCGGTGCACCCGACGCGGCGCCAGATCGACGGTGTTGCCTGCCATCGCAGCCTTGCCGAACTGCCCGATGCACCCGACGCAACCTTCGTCGGTGTCAACCGTCATGCCACACTGGAAGTGGTTGCGCAGCTTGCCGAAATGGGCGCGGGCGGGGCGGTCTGTTTCGCCTCGGGCTGGCGCGAAGCGGGGGAGGGGCAGCTTCAGGACCAGCTTGTGCGCGTGGCCCGGTCCATGCCGGTGCTGGGGCCGAACTGCTATGGCCTGATCAACTATCTCGACGGGGCGCTGCTCTGGCCGGATCAACATGGCGGGCGGCGGGTCACGCGCGGGGTGGCGCTGATCAGCCAGTCCTCGAACATCGCCATCAATCTGACGATGCAGGCGCGCGGCTTGCCGATCGCCTATGTCGCCTGTCTGGGCAATGCCGCGCAGATCGGCCTGGCGGAACTGGCCGAGGCGGTGCTGGCGGATGAGCGCGTCACCGCGCTGGGCCTCTATCTGGAGGGCGTGGGCGATGCTGCGGGTTTTTCCGCCATTGCACAGGCGGCGCGGGCGGCGGGCAAGGGCATTGTGGCGATAAAATCCGGCAAGACCGATGCCGCCCGCGCGGCCGCCGCCTCGCACACCGCAGCCCTCGCGGGGACGGGGGCTGCCTCTTCGGCCTTTCTGCGCCAGGCCGGCATTGCCGAGGTGAACACGCCCGCCGAATTGATCGAGACGCTGAAGATTCTGCATCTTCATGGGCAGGGGTTGGGGCGGCGCTTGTGTTCACTGTCATGCTCGGGAGGCGAGGCCGGGCTCGTGGCCGATCTGGCGAATGCGGCGGGGCTGCAGTTTCCGCCGCTCTCGGCGGCGACGTACGCGCAGCTTGCGGCCAGTCTGGGCCCGCTGGTCACCATCTCGAACCCGCTGGATTATCACACCTTCATCTGGGACGACGGGCCGCGCATGGCGGATGTCTTCACGACCATGCTGGCCGAGCATGATGCCGGCATCTTCATGATCGATCCGCCGCGCCCGGATCGCTGTGACCCGTCGAGCTTCGAGCCTGCGCTGCAGGCCATCCTCGCCGCCGCGCAGGCCACGGGCAAACCCGCCTTTCCTGTCGCCTCGCTGCCTGAGAATTTCGACGAGGACCGCGCAATCGCCTTGATGAATCAGGGCATTGCCCCGCTGATGGGGCTTGAGACAGCGCTGGCCGCGATCAAGGCGGCGCAGCTTCCGCCCCTGCGCGACGGCTGGCGGAACTGGGCACCGATCCTGCGCCATGGCCCGCTGTCGATGGTGGATGAGGCGGATGCCAAGGCGATGCTGGCCGAGGCGGGTATCGCCGTGCCCAGGGGCGTGCGCGCCGACGGTTTGACCGAATTGCGCGAGGGCGCCGCGGGGCTGACGCCCCCGCTGGCGCTGAAGGGACTTGGCTTTGCCCACAAGACCGATGCGGGGGCGGTGCGGCTGAACCTGTCCACGCTTGACGGGCAGGCCGAGATGCAAGGCGCCACGGGCTATCTGGCCGAAGAGATGGTGACCGACGCCCTGGCCGAGATGCTGCTCGGCGCGCAGCGGGACCCGGTCCATGGCGCCACGCTGAGCTTGGGTTTTGGCGGCGTGACGGCAGAGTTGCTTGGCGACGTGGCCACGCTGGTCTTGCCCGTGACGGCAGAGGATGTCACGCAGGCGATGCGCGGCTTGCGCCTGTGGCCACTGCTGGACGGCTATCGCGGACGAAAATCCGCAGATATCGCAGCGGTGGTCGAGGTGGTGCTGGCCATGCAGGCCATGCTGGAGGCTGACACGCGGCTGGAAGAGATCGAGATCAACCCGCTGTTGGTGCGCCGCAGCGGCGCGATTGCAGTGGATGCGGTGATCTGGAGGGGAGACACATGATGCAGATGCGCAGCGACGGGCCGGTGCGAACGCGGGCCGAGGGGGCCGTGCTGGAGGTCACGCTTGACCGGCCAAAGGCCAATGCCATCGATCTTGCCACCAGCCGGGTCATGGGTGAGGTCTTTCGCGACTTTCGCGATGACGACAGCTTGCGCGTGGCCATCCTGCGCGCCGAGGGAGTAAAGTTCTTCTGTCCCGGCTGGGATCTGAAGGCCGCCGCCGGGGGCGACGCCGTTGATGGCGACTATGGGGTCGGCGGGTTCGGCGGGCTGCAGGAACTGCCGCATCTGAACAAGCCCGTGATTGCCGCCGTCAACGGAATCTGCTGCGGGGGCGGGCTGGAGCTGGCGCTGAGCTGTGATCTGATCCTCGCATCCGACAATGCCAGCTTTGCGCTGCCGGAAATCCGATCTGGCACCGTGGCCGATGCCGCAACGCTGAAGCTGCCGAAGCGCATTCCCTTTCACGTGGCGATGGACCTGCTGCTGACCGGGCGCTGGTTCGACACCGCCGAGGCCCTGCGCTGGGGCCTGTTGAAGGAAGTCACCACGCCCGAAGAGCTGTTGCCCCGGACCTGGGATCTGGCCCGGCTGCTGGCCAGCGGCCCGCCGCTTGTCTATGCCGCGATCAAGGAGGTTGTGCGCGAGGCCGAAGACATGCGCTTTCAGGATGCGCTGAACCGCATTACCAAGCGCCAGTTTCAATCCGTGGACAGGCTGTATTCCAGCGAAGACCAGCTTGAGGGCGCGCGCGCCTTTGCCGAGAAGCGCGATCCGGTCTGGAAAGGGCGCTGACGCCGCTTCCTGCGTCACTGGCCCTCAACGTGCTGCACATTCGGACTCGGCGCCTGATGAATCGGCGCAAGGCATAATGACCTTGATAAACAACGCTGGGGTCTCGCTTGCCAAAAGCAGGCCACCTGCGCCGGATGATTTGACGATGGACAGTCTGCGATGAACCAGAAATCCCCAGTCGCGGAAGCAATAACAGTTCGCCGAAACAGTTGCCGGACCTGAACGGTTTTCCTTCATCTGGGCCAGATCGCCTGATCGTCATACATGTCAGCGTGCCTGATGCTTTCTCCCGATGCTTGCGCCCAACGCCGTTTTTCCGCTTCACGAGACCAGCAACCGGGGCAGTCGGGCGGGGTTGTTGGCGGCCATCGTGAAGATGAAGCGAGAGCGCACGCGCTCGATGCCGAAATACATGGTCTGTGCCATGCCGCCTACGGTCTTCGCCCAGTTGAAGGGCTCCTCGATCTTCTTGTAATGCTTCTAGGGCAGGGCATAGCCCGCATGACGGGCGGTTCGGCCGTCGATTGCCGAATACCGCGATTCCAGGGCGCCAAGCGGGGTGACACAGGCTTTTCGCAGATCAGCGACAAACTCGGCCGCGTCAAATCCCTTGTCGGCACCGAGTGTCAGCTTTCGGGGCGGTCCGGGGGATGTCGAAGGATCATGTTCAGCGCGGCCCAGCGCTTGCGGGCGAGTTCGGCGGTGCTGTCAGAGAGTTCCGACGTCGCCTTGCGGATGCTTGCCCGGTCGAGGCTTCGGCCCTAAGTTCGAGGAAGGGCGGCACCCTCGGCTGTTCCCCGGCCGCTACCGTCGCTCCGAGGCGTTTCGCAAGGCATCGGGTTGAACCTGACAACAGCGCAATCACTACGCAGCGGGGGGTGGGCAGGCAAGACAACCAGCCCCCATCTCGGCGCAGCCCTGAGTGTTAACTAACGTCATTTGTAGCGCTGCGGCTTGTTTTTCTTGGTATTGACCTAAGTCAATAATGACAAAGCCAGAAAAGAATATGCTCACGTTCAACGATTCGAAAAACGAATTGCACGGGAATAGAGCACTTGGAAAAGGTACAACCGAAATCGACGTTCGTCTTCTTCGATGAACGTTTTGTCTTCGATCGGGCATCGGGCATGTTTTTCGCCGTCAGCAAGGAAGCGGCGCTGATCCTCAGATCGGCGTGGGAAGGGCTTGATCGTGATGATATCAGGAAATTGTTGATGCAGCGCTTCAAAATCGAGCGCGGCACGGCGATCCGCGACATGGAACAGTTCCTCGGCAAACTGAAGGAACTCGATCTGCTTCCACCGACATGGCGTGATCGCTCATGAAGGACGCCTCGTCGCAACCCGTGATCGCGGTCAGCGGTCTTCATCGCGGCGAAAGCCCGCAATCCGGTGGCGCGGTGATCGAGTCGATCCGCGCTCGCATGCCCCAGGCGCGTTTCATCGGCATCAGCTACGACGCGATGGAGACGGGGCTCTATTCCCGCAATGGTGACCATGTCGATGCGGCCTATCTCTTCCCCTATCCGGTGGCCGGACCGGGCGAGTTGCTGAAGCGTTTGCGAGAGGTTCACGAGGCCGAAGGCCTGTCGCTGATCATCCCGACCCTCGATTCCGAGTTGGAGAATCTCCTCACCGTGCAATCCAGCCTTGGTGAAATGGGGATCAAGGTGGCCATCCCCTCACGCTCGTCGTTGCAGGCCCGCTCCAAGTCAGTGCTCGACCTTCTGGGCAAGCGCGCCGATGTGCCGGTGCCGCGCACCTTCGCGGCGAACGACCCGGTAACGCTCGCCGGTCACGCACTGAATATCGGCTACCCCTGCTATGTGAAAGGCGCGCTCTATGACGCCCGCCTCGTTTACAACGAGGCCCAGCTTTATGAGGCCTTCAACACAATCTGCGCCGTCTGGGGGCCGCCCGTGCTGGTGCAGGAGGCCATTTATGGCGAAGAATATGGCGTCGCCGGTGTTGGCGATGGGAAAGGCCGGCTGGTCTGCCACTGTGCCATACGCAAACTCCTGCGCTCTAAGCTGGGCAAGGGCTATGGCGGCGTGGTGATCGAAGATCCGGTGGTCAATGACATCACGCTGCGCCTGGTGAAGGAACTGAAATGGGATGGGCCGTTCGAGATCGAACTGGTCAAGCCCGCCGGGCGCGAGCATCACCTTTTCGAGATCAATCCGCGTTTTCCCGCCTGGATCTCCTTTCCGGCCAAGGCCGGATGCAACATGCCCGCCTATGTTGCCGAACGCGCGCTCGGGCTCGTGGCTGCTGCTCCGGGCAAGGTGCCGGCGGGCAAGATGTTCTTTCGCCATTCCGAAGACATGGTGGCCGACATTGGCGATGTCGCAAGGATAATCACCCACGGCGTAACCGAATATGCCGCCGATGACGAACACCCCGCTCCGGATACCGGGGAACAACAGATCAGAAAGCCGGTGACCCCATGAACGACGCCTATCAAGGCCCCACGATCACCAGTGAGTTGGGCAGGCTGCCGATCGAAGCTGCAGCCGATCGCAACCGCCTGTCGCGCGGGACCGCCGGGGAAGTGCTGGACATGATCGACGGGGCGCCCGTGGCCGAGCTGTTGCGCGAGCACGGCTCGCCGCTTTTCGTGTTCTCCGAGACCACCTTGCGCAGAAAGCTGCGGCATTTTCGCGAGGCCTTCACCTCTCGCTACAAGTCGATGAGTTTTGCCTGGTCGTTCAAGACCAACCGGCTCGATGCGATCTGCAAGATCATGAAGGATGAAGGTTGGGCCGCCGAGGTCGTTTCCGACTTCGAGTACCAGAAGGCGCGCAGGCTCGGATATGAGGGGTCCCAGATCGTGTATAACGGCCCCTACAAGAGCCGTGCTTCGCTGAAGACGGCCCTCGAGGAAGGGGCGCTCATCCAGATCGACAGTTGGGACGAGCTGGCCGTGGTGGAGGATCTGGTCGAAGAACTCGATGACACCTTCGATGTTGGATTGAGGGTCTGGTTGACCACCGGACACGCGCCGGTCTGGTCGAAATTCGGCTTCAGCATGATCAATGGCGAAGCGCAGCAGGCGGCCCGACGCATCATCCGCAACCCCCGGTTTCGGCTGCACACGATCCAT
The DNA here is from genome assembly GCA_020832665.1 of Pararhodobacter sp. Lineage (GTDB taxonomy): Bacteria > Pseudomonadota > Alphaproteobacteria > Rhodobacterales > Rhodobacteraceae > Pararhodobacter. The sequence goes on from JAFIEG010000096.1 coordinate 6,152, forward strand.
TGCCATGTCGGAACCTATGTTCTTGACCCCGAGACCTATGGCGTGGCCACGCAGATCCTGCTCGGCATGCGCAAGAACCTGTCCGATGACACCGGCCATCTGGTGCCGTGCCTGAACCTTGGCGGCGGCTTCCCCTCGAACAGCCTGCTGCATGGCATGATCGGGCCCGCCGAGGTCGTGATTCCGCCGATCGAGGATTACGCCGACGCGATTGCCACCGAGCTGAACGCGCTGCCCAAGCGCGATCGGCCTCTGCTGCGGCTGGAATCGGGGCGCTTCCTTGTGGACGAGGCCGGCTATCTGATTACCACGATCGTTGCGATCAAGGGCGGGCCCCGCCCCGATGCACCGGCAGAGACGCTAAGTTCGATTGTCGTCAAGGAACAGATGCTGCTGTCGGACACCGCCAGGCTCAGCTACGTTCTTGATGCGGGCATCAATCTTCTCTTCACCGCGAACTGGTTCGCCATCCAGCCCTATCCGGGCCGGCGCGTGGAAACGCTGCCTGTGCCGACCCGGCTGCTGGGGTGCCTGTGCATGGAGATCGACGTCATTCGCGATCACGTCGACCTTCCCCGCCTGCAGACCGGCGATCACCTTACCTTCCACCCGGTGGGCGCCTACAATTTCGATCAGTCGATGCAGTTCATTTATCTGCGCCCGGCGGTCGTTCTGATCGGCACAGACCGGAAGGTGCATCAGATTCGCCGCAAGGAGACGCTTGACGACATCGAGTCTGCCGAGACGCTGCCAGCCCATCTTTCCGGCTAACCGGGCATCGCGCCCGGACGCTGCAACAGGAAACTACCTCCATTGGAAGTTTCGTCCTCAGACAACCAGTTTCCGACACCCCGGCAGATCGTGGCCGTGGCAGCCAAGCTCTACCTGCGCCCGCTCGCATCGATCCTGCTGATCGGCTCGGCCTGGGTTGGTGCCGGTATGTGGATCCTGCTGCTGCAGGAACCAATGCTGGCGATCGTGGCCTTTCTCGCGTTGAGCATTATCGAAGTCATCAGCCAGTTGATGGCGCGCGGAGACGCCGCCACCTTTGGCCCCCTGACGCGCGCCAACGCGCTCTTGTGTTCGCTGGCCGCGGCATTTCTGATGGGGCCGATGGATCTGCCGTTTCTGCTGCAGCTCGTGCTCATGTTTGGCGCGCTGTGCGTGGGCCTGTACTTCACATTGATCTTCAAGCGCCTGCTCAGGAACACCTCCCTGCCGCCAATAATCCTGCCCTACACCTTGCTGGCGGCGATGATGGCCATCCTCATCCCCCATGGGGTAAGAAATTCGGCCTTTCATTTCGGCTGGCCCGTGGTCGAAGTGGTCAACTTCATCGACCTTCCGGGCGCCTTTCTGCAGACCATGGGCGGGTTCCTCTATTCGCCCTGGCTTCTGTCGGGCGCAGTGATCACGATCCTCATTTTTATCTGGTCACCGAGCATGTTTCTTGCCGGCATGATCGGCTGGCTGGTGGGCGCGCTGACATCGATGGGCCTCGTTGCCTCGGGTTTCGATCCGTATTGGCCGCAGGCTTCCTACAATTTCTTCCTGTCCGGAATGGCGCTCGGCGCGGTGTTCTTCCTGCCAGGCCTGCGCGGAATGGTTATCGCTGCCTTCGCCGGGATGATCTGCGCGCTATTCGCGGCGGTCTTGAGGGTCTATGCCGGACCGTCCGGTATTGCCTACTTCCCCATCCCTTTCGGTCTCACCCTCATCAGCGGCCTTCTGGCACTGGACAACCCGGCCTTTGCACCGGGTCTGCGGCGCAATCTCGCCTGGTTCGAGCGGCCCGAGGACGCCTGGATCAAGGATGCGTGGACACGCAAGCGCTGGGGAGAGGTTGGAGAACTGCTGGCGATTCCGCTCGTCGGCCCGGTCGAGGTGGTTCAGGGTTTCGACAGCAAACCCAGCCATCGGGGTGCCTGGAGACATGCCCTGGATTTCCAGCGCCCCCCAATTGCACCAGGCGAGCGGCGCGGACGCCCAACGCTTCTTGGCGAGCCGATCTATTCCCCGGTGGTGGGCGAAGTGGTGAATATCCGCAACGACGTTCCGGACAATCCGCCGGGCATGGCGAATTATGGCGACAATTGGGGCAATTTCGTCATCCTGAGAACGCCAACCGGCAATCATGTGCTGCTGGCTCATCTGATGCAAGGCTCCATCGCGGTAGAGCGCAGACAGTGGGTCGATTACACGACCTATCTGGGCTGCGTCGGCAATTCCGGGCGCTCAACGATGGCGCATCTGCACATGCAGGTGCAGGCGACCGACGAACCAGGGGCGCCGACACAGTCGTTCAGCCTTGCCAACTACCACACATTCGGCGGCGACATCGGCAACACCCGGATCTGGCATGCAGCCGGCATTCCCGGCGAGGGCGAGATCGTCGAGAGCGCGAGAACCAACCCGACGGTGTACCAGCAGCTAACCGGGGTTGGGCCCGGGAGGTCAATCTATGCGGTGACCGCTCACGGCGATGTGCCGGACTTCGCCGTCTCCACCGGCTCGATCATCGTTGAGTCGCGCCTGTCGGAATCCGGAAGCTATGTGTTGTCCTCCAGCGAGAACTCCGAGGTCGAATACCGACTGGACGGCGACGCCATACGTGTGATCCGCATCAAGGGCGTGCCCGGAACGGCGATGGTGATGGCAATGATCGCCGCACCGTCGATCCCTTATTGCGCACAGCCGGGCCTGAACTGGACCGACGTTCTGCCTCTGACCGAACTGCAGCCCCTGCAATACCTCAGAAAGCTATTGTCGCCCTTCGAGGTGCAGGTTTTCGTCTCTGTCCAGTGCGAGTGTCTGGCCGTCCCGGATTCAGCCAATCCGGAGCTCGTCATCCGCACGCGCCCGCTGAAGAGCTATCCCGGTTTGCCGATCAGCTGCACGTTGACGGTGAGCCCCCTGCGCGGCGCGGCGCGTATCGTGGCAGATTATCCTCAAGGCAGCGTGACCTATGTCAATGCCTCGTTCGAACCTCGCAGCATGTAGAACGCGGCCGGAAAACCGCCTTCGACGCGATCGGGGATTGACCAGAGTTGAAATGAAAGGACGGAAAAAAGACCGGGAAGAGAAGTAAAACAGGAACGCCTGAAGAACCGGCCACTCTCGGCGCAACGAAACCTGCAGGTTCGACGGCCCATGATTTTCTAGCGAAGATTGAGCGAGATCAGTGCGGCCAGCCGCTACTGAATTAGCATGGTGAAGACAGACTTGATTCGTTCGCCTCTGGCAAGCGGCTGCGGGCGGGTTCTTTTCAGAGTTTCGGGAGATATCTCAAATGTCAAGAGTGCCAGGACTTTCCGCAATCGTCATGGGGGCCGCCATGCTGGTGGTGCCCCTTGGAACCACCGGCGCGGCGAATGCGCAAACGCTTCGCGCCGCCCCGCATGCAAACCTCGAATTCCTCGATCCTATCTGGACCACGGCCTATATCACGCGCTCGCACGGGTATCTTGTATACGACACATTGTTCGGCATGGATGAGAATTTCGAACCCCAGCCGCAGATGGTGTCCGAGTGGAGCGTGTCCGAGGACGGATTATTGTGGAGCTTCACCCTGCGCCCCGAACTGCGCTGGCACGATGGCACCGACGTGACCGCAGCCGATAGCGTGGCCTCGCTGCAGCGCTGGGCGGCACGCGATGGTGTGGGGCAGGCGCTGTTCGAGCTGGTCGAGGAAATCACCGCCGAAGACGCCACGACCTTCACGATCCAGCTTAGCCATCCTTTCCCGCGGATGCTGCATGCGCTGGGCAAGATGTCGTCGAATGTGCCGTTCATAATGCCCGCTCGCATCGCGGCCACGCCAGCCAGCCAGCCTGTCACCGACCCCACCGGCTCTGGCCCGTTCATCTTTGCGCTGGACGAATGGGACCCCGCACGCCGAGCGGTCTATATCCGCAACGACGACTATGTGCCCCGCGAAGAACCCACATCGCTGACCGCGGGCGCGAAGATCCCCTTCATGGAGCGGATCGAATTCGTGTTCTTTGACACGCATGAAGAGGCGGTGGCAGCAACGCTTGCGGGCGACATCCATTTCTTTGAATCGCCCTCGACCACGGTGACCGACCGTTTCGCTGATCAGGATGTCGCGATCCTCGAGGTGACCGATCCCAGCGGCAATGTCGGCATGGCGGTTTTCAATCACCTTGCCGCGCCCTTCGACGACCCGGATATCCGGCGCGCCGTGCTCATGGCGATGTCGCAGGAAGACTACATGCGTGCCGCGCTTGGCAACGCGGATTACTGGCAGACCTGCCGCTCGATCTATCCCTGCGGCACGCCTTATTCGGTCGAGGGAAGCGCGAGCGGGTTCATGGGCGGCGATGTCGAGGCCGCGCGCCAGATGCTGGCCGATGCCGGCTATGATGGCACCGCGGTCGTGATCATGGATCCGGTGGACAGCCCGGTGATTTCGGCCTTTACCGGCGTCACGCTGGCGCTTTTCGAGGAACTGGGCATAAATGTCGATCATCAGCCCATGCCCTGGACCGAGCTTGTCGAACGCCGGGTGATCCGCACCGCCGAAGTGGGCGAGGTGTGGAACATGTTCCACACCTGGTGGATCGCTGACGATCTGAGCGATCCGTTGCGCATCGCGTTTTCCGGCAACCCGGAAACCGGCTGGATCGGCTGGCCCGACGCGCCGGAACTGGCCGTGCTGCGTCGATCCTTCCTGTTGGCCGAATCCAACGAGGCTGCCGCCCAAGCCGCGCAGCAGGTTCAGGATGTAATACTGGACGGGGCGCATTTCGCGATCCTCGGCCAGTTCTTCGAGCCGATCGCCTTCAACGCGGCAATCATGGGTCTGCAGCGGCCGATCCAGATGTATTACAACCTGGCCATGCCACCCGCAGAATAAGGGCAGGCTACTGGACGAAGGACCGGGCGGCGCAAGCCGCTCGGTCTTTTTTGTGCCGGTTTCGGCATGAACTCGCCGATATGGCCCTGATGGCCCAAACCACCCTGCCGTGGCGCTCTCGACAGAACGGGTTACGCACCCCGGGGCGGGGGTTAACTGCCGATTCCAAAAGATCAAAATACTTCAGTTAGCTACGCGCGGGCGCGTGGCTCGCGCGACAGGGAAGGTGAATCCGCGCTCGCCTGCGCTTGCGCCGCGCAATAGCCTGACTCTCGCTGCGGAGTTGACAGTTTCTGTTCTAACATGGTGTCTGGAACCCCTTGGTCGCGTTTTCTTGGCGATCCGGCAAGCGTCCCAGACAGGCACAGGAACAGCACATGATCGAGCAATCTTGCCCCGTTCACTCCCGCTCAGCGGCGCCGACCGGGGGGCATGCAATCGCCAAGCGGTTCTTCGTGATACTTGCGATGGTCATGTCGCTGCTGGTGGCGAAACAGGCCAGCGCGCAGGGTGCATCGCAGCAGATCAGGTTGCAAAGCACCGCTTCCGACCGCGCGGTGCTGACCGCCCGCCTGCATCGCCCCAACACCCGCGGGACCGCGCCCGCCGTGGTCCTCATGCATGGTTGCGGCGGCTGGCAGCCCGAAGTGCTGGCGTCGCTGGAAGATTACGCGCGCTTTCTCAGCGGCAATGGCTTCGTGGTGCTCAACCTCGACAGCTTCAGCGCTCGCAACCGGGCTGGCGGGCGGGTGTGCGGCAGCCTGGGCGAATTGTCCCGCGCCCGCGAATACCGCACACATGATGCCTTTGCGGCGCTCCATTTCCTGCGCAGTCAGAGCTTCGTCGATGCAAACAACGTCTTTCTTGTCGGGCAGAGCAATGGCGGCAGCGTTGCTTTGATCTCGGCCCTGTCGCGCACCGCCAGCCGCTTTGGCGGCGAAGGATTCCGCGGCGTGGTGGCGCTTTACCCCTGGTGCGGTGCTGCCGGGGGCACGCGGCTTGATCTGCATTCACCGGTGCTTGTTCTGGGCGGTGGGCAGGATGATTGGGTGCCACCAGATCAGTGCAGCCGGTTCCGCGGCCGTGGCCAGGAACTTTCGGTCAGGATTTACCCGCACGCAGCGCATTCCTATGATCTGAGAATCCCGGTCCAGCGATACCTGGGCAATCTGGTGGGCTACAACCCGCAGGCGGCCGCAGCTACAAGGACAGAGATGCTGGCATTCTTCCGTCGCCACATCGCTGATACCCGGACTGCCACGCGCTGAACGCGCCGGAAGTTGCCGGTTCGCCACACCAGGGCTTCAATCGCTCGCGCAACCCCGCATCCAGCGCGCAAATCGAGGTGGCCGGCTCGCGCTGGATGCGGTTCTCTGGTAGATGTTCGGGAATGAGGCTTGGTTTTATTGGAGTACCTTATGGTCGATTCGCGCCGCCTCGCTTTCTGTTCAGCTCTGGCTGTGGTTCTGGGGGGCGTTCCGGCGCTTGGTCAGTCGTTCGAGTTTCTTGGCGGGCTGCGCCAGATCGGTTCGAATGACACGCTGGCATATGGCTCGCTGACCCATAGCCGCGCAGGCAACGAGGCAGAAGGTGTGCGCCTTCGGTTGGCGGGCACCGGGGTTTCCTCGCGGATGTTCGCAACTCAGGTCAGCCAGGGGTCGATGGCACTGACTGCGGGTTACTCCTGGAGGGCCGGGACCACAGGAAGCTTCGCGCTGATGGCCGGCCCGGCCTATGTCAGGCGAACCGAAGGCGGTGTCACCAGCATCGATGCCTTGGGCGTATTGGTTTCAGCCGAATATGCCGGTTTCGTGGGTGAGCGCGGCTTTGCCGTTGCATATGCCGAATATTCCAGCCCCGATCAGGCGTTGTTCGCGCGCGCCTTCTATTCGTACTACACCAGCGACCGGTTCGGGATCGGCCCCGATGTCAGCTACCTGTCCGAGCCCGATTTCAACCGTTTGAACCTGGGCGTGCGCGCAAGCTATGTGCTGGGGGCAACCGTACTTTCCGCGACGGCCGGACAGGCGATTTCGAACAACGCGCTGGTCCCACCGACCAATCGCAGCCCGTTTCTGGAGCTTCAGATCGCGACGACTTTCTAGTTTCTGGTTGTTGCTGGCAACAGGGTTCTGCGATCATCTGGAAGCGCCTGAAAACCTCCTCTCGGTCTGCTCTGGCACGCTGAGGATACCTTTCGCGCAGCCCAGCCGATGCCGAAGCAGCCCGCCTTTGGCGGCCTTTGCAACGCGATGACATGCAAGGTTGCGCGGCGCGAGTAGTTGCTGACCGAGATGGAGGCGGGTCACAAAACGGGTAGGGGCGTGACCCGAAGGGCGTATAGTGCTTGACCGACGGCCGCCATCGCGCGACCGTGATTGAAGGCGTCGCAGCGCCGGCGGATGCCGTTCAAGCGAGCAGCGCCCGACCATGCCCAAGCCGTTCTTCGTGCGGCATGGGCCTTGCCCCCAGTCAACCAAAGTTGGATCTCATGTCAGTTTCCGTAACCAGTTCCTTGCGTTTAGGCATTCCTGTCATTGCGCTGCTCGTCTCTCCGGTAGCCGCATGGGCGCTCGACGCCACTTCGAATACAAGGCTGAACGTCCGAAGTGGCCCTGGCGCGGCCAACTCTTTGGTTGACACGCTTAACCCGGGCGAACGGGTCGGCATCGTAGAATGCGCTGCTTCCGGCTGGTGCCTGATTTCACGCGATGGCACGGAAGGCTGGGTCAGTTCAACATATATAACCCCGGTGGTCGATGAAGCACCGGACAGTCACGATTGCCGGGCATTCGCATTGCCTGCATGGAGGGCGATTGCAGAGCAGGGCAATGCCGTGGCGCAGTACAATCTGGGCGTCATGTATGCCTTCGGCCAGGGCGTGACGCTCGACTATGCCGAGGCCGTGCGCTGGTATCGCGCCGCCGCCGAGCAAGGCGATGCTTGCGCGCAGACCAATCTGGGCGTCATGTATGCCGAGGGACTGGGCGTGGATCTCGACTATGCCGAGGCCGTGCGCTGGTACCGCGCTGCCGCCGAACAAGGCTACGCCCGCGCGCAGACCAATCTTGGCGTCATGTATGCCGAGGGTCTGGGCGTGGATCTTGACTATGCCGAGGCCGTGCGCCGGTATCGTGCCGCCGCTGAACAAGGCGATGCCCGCGCGCAGACCAATCTTGGCGTCATGTATGCCGAGGGCCTAGGCGTGGAACTTGACTACGCCGAGGCCGTGCGCTGGTATCGTGCCGCCGCCGAGCAAGACGATGCCCGCGCGCAGACCAATCTTGGCGTCATGTATGCCGAGGGTCTGGGCGTGGATC
>JAFIEG010000009.1 GCA_020832665.1 Pararhodobacter sp.
GGGCGGGGGGGGGGGGGGGGGGGGGGGTGGGGGGCGGGGGGGGCGGGGGCGGGGCCGGGGGGGGCGGGGGGGCGGCGGGCGCGCCCCCCCCCCCCCCCCCGGCCTGAAACGAAACCCCATGGGGCCAGTCGAGGGGCCAGTCCAGGATGCGTCATACGCTTCCCATCGCGCCGCAATTCTATGTCACGGCGCCGCAGCCCTGCCCCTATCTGCCGGGCCGGAGCGAGCGCAAGCTGTTCACCGCGCTTGTCGGCGAGGGCGCGCGCGCGCTCAATGACACGCTTTCCAAGCAGGGCTTCCGGCGTTCGCAGAACGTGCTTTACCGCCCGGCCTGTTCGGAATGCGCCGCCTGCCTGTCGGCGCGCATCCGCGTCGACGATCACAAGCCAGGGCGCACGCATCGGCGCATCCAGCGCCGCAATGCGGGCCTGATGCGCGAGGCCTCAAGCCCCTGGGCCACCGAAGAGCAATATGCGCTTTTTCGGCGCTATCTCGACAGCCGTCATGCCGATGGCGGCATGGCCGATATGGACATCTTCGAATTCGCCGCGATGATCGAGGAAACGCCGGTGCGCTCGCGTGTCATCGAATATGCCGAGAGCGACACAGCCGGGGCGCAAGGGCGCGGAGCGCGGCGGCTCGTGGCGGTGTGCCTGACCGATGTGCTCGATGACGGGTTGAGCCTGGTCTATTCCTTCTACGAGCCCGCGCGCGCCCGCGACAGCCTGGGCACATACATGATCCTCGATCATGTCGATCTGGCCCGGCAACTGGGGCTGCCCTATGTCTATCTGGGTTACTGGGTGCCGGGCAGCGCCAAGATGGCCTACAAGGCACGCTTTGATGCGCTCGAGGTCTATCTCGATGGCCAGTGGCGCCCGATAGACGACCCGCGCGTGCATGACCGGCGCCCGCATCCGCTGTCGGTGCCCCCGATCACCGAGCAGGTGGCGGCGATCACCCTGCCCAGCGCGCAGCCTGCCGGAAAGCCGGGTGGAAAGCCGGGGAGCGATACCAATTCAGGCTGATTGCTTCGGCTCACGTCGCGCACGGACGGGCGAACAAGCCAAGGTATCGGAACCGATAAAACGGGCTTCGGATGACCCCACCTGCCAAGCGGCGCGAGTAATATCTGCAAAGATTTCGGCGCTGCCGGCGATTTTTTCGCAAAGCAGCAGTTGACGCCGGCCCCTGCGCGGCATAATTTCCGCGCGTTGTCCGATGATGGCCCGGAACCGGGCGCAGAGATGGCGATGAAACTGGTGGCGATGAAATGAAACTGATTCTCGTATCGGAAGGGGGTTTGCAAGGGACGCGCTGAGCCGCGATGCCCGCAGACCCCGATAACCCCCCGCGCGGGGGTTTTTTGTTGCCTGCCGCACGGCTTTGCGGCAAAGGCTGGCGCGAATGACAGAAGTGGAAAAGACATGTCGCAGCAGATGACCGGCGCGAAGATGGTGGTGCAGGCGCTCAAGGATCAGGGTGTCGAGGTCGTTTTCGGCTATCCCGGCGGCGCGGTACTGCCCATCTATGATGAGCTTTTCCAGCAAAACGAGATCCGCCACATTCTGGTGCGCCACGAACAGGGCGCCACCCATGCCGCCGAGGGTTATGCGCGCTCGACCGGCAAGCCGGGCGTGGTGCTGGTCACCTCGGGCCCCGGCGCCACCAATGCCGTGACCGGCATCACCGACGCGCTGATGGATTCGATCCCGCTTGTCGTCATCTCGGGGCAGGTGCCCACCTTCATGGTCGGCTCGGATGCCTTTCAGGAGGCCGATACGGTGGGCATCACCCGGCCCTGCACCAAGCACAACTGGCTGGTCAAGGATACCGACCGCCTGGCCGAGACGCTGCATCAGGCATTCCATGTCGCCACCACGGGGCGGCCGGGGCCGGTGCTGGTGGACATTCCCAAGGATGTGCAATTCGCCAGTGGCAACTACATCCCGCCGCAGGCCGCGCGCACCGAGCATTACGCCCCGCGCGTGAAGGGCGATATCGACGCCATCACCGCGCTGGTCGAGTTGATCGAGACCGCCGAGCGCCCGGTGCTCTATACCGGCGGCGGCGTCATCAATTCGGGCCCCGGCGCCAGCCAGTTGCTGCGCGAGCTGGCCGATGCCACGGGCATTCCCGTTACCTCGACGTTGATGGGGCTGGGCGCCTATCCGGCCTCGGGCAAGAACTGGATCGGCATGCTGGGCATGCACGGCACCTATGAGGCCAATCTGGTGATGCATGGCTGCGACCTGCTGATCAATATCGGCGCGCGCTTTGATGACCGCATCACCGGGCGCATCGCCGATTTCTCGCCCGGCTCAAGGCGCGCGCATATCGATATCGACCCGTCCTCGATCAACAAGGTGATCCGCACCGATATTCCCATCATCGGCGATGTCGGCCATGTGCTGGAGGATCTGCTGAAGATCTGGAAGGCGCGCGGGCGCAAGACCGACCGCGAGGGGCTGGCGAAATGGTGGGCGCAGATCGATGAATGGCGCGCGGTCAACTGCCTGGCCTTCAGGAATTCGAGCGAGTTGATCAAGCCGCAACACGCGCTTCAGCGGCTGGAGGCGCTGACCCGCGATCACCCCGACCGCTATGTCACCACCGAGGTGGGTCAGCACCAGATGTGGGCGGCGCAGTTCATGGGCTTTGACGCCCCCAACCGCTGGATGACAAGCGGCGGGCTGGGCACGATGGGCTACGGGCTGCCGGCCAGTATCGGCGTGCAGGTCGCCCACCCCGAGGCCTTGGTCATCAACGTCGCCGGCGAGGCGTCCTGGCTGATGAACATGCAGGAGATGGGCACCGCAGTGCAGTACCGCTTGCCGGTGAAGCAGTTCATCATCAACAACGAGCGGCTGGGCATGGTGCGCCAGTGGCAGGAGCTGCTGCATGGCGAGCGCTATTCGCATAGCTGGTCGGAATCGCTGCCCGATTTCGTGAAACTGGCCGAGGCCTTCGGCTGCAAGGGCATCAAATGCGACCACCCCGACCAGCTTGACGATGCCATCCGCGAGATGCTCGACTATCCCGGCCCGGTGATCTTTGACTGCCTGGTGGAAAAGCACGAGAACTGCTTCCCGATGATCCCCTCGGGCAATGCCCATAACCAGATGATCCTGGGCGAGGCCGAGACGCAGGGCGTGATCGGCGATTCGGGCGCGGTGCTGGTGTAGGGCAGGAGGGGCGCGGCCCCCCGTCGCGCTGGCGCGCGACTCCCCCCGGTGTATTTTAGGCAAGATGAAGAAGGCAAACCCATGTCAGCCCTGAAAATCCAGCAAGGCTCGTCCAGGCATTCCGCCTATGATCTGCGCGATCCCAATGCCGAGGTGATCGAGACCCATACGCTGGCGGTGATCGTCGATAACGAGCCGGGCGTGCTGGCACGCGTGATCGGGCTGTTTTCGGGGCGGGGCTACAATATCGAAAGCCTGACCGTGGCCGAGACCGACCATGAGGGCCATCGCTCGCGCATCACCATCGTCACCACCGGCACGCCGCAGGTGATCGATCAGATCAAGGCGCAGCTTGGCCGCATGGTGCCGGTGCATGAGGTGCATGACCTGACTGTGGAGGGGGCCCATGTGGCGCGCGAACTGGCGCTCCTGAAGGTAGCGGGCAAGGGTGATGCGCGTATCGAGGCGTTGCGGCTGGCCGAGATCTTTCGCGCCAATGTGGTGGATTCGACGCTGGAGAGCTTTGTCTTCGAGATGACCGGCGCGCCCGAGAAGATCGATGCCTTTGCCGAGCTGATGCGCCCGCTGGGCCTGGTTGAAATTGCGCGCACCGGGGTTGCGGCGCTGGCGCGCGGGGTGTGAGTGCGCCAGGCGCGTCACGCCGCGGGGCGTGACAATCCTGCGCGCAGTCTGACATCGCTCAAGGCGTGAAGATGCAAAGCGCGGTTTCCTGACAAGGTTCGGCCAGTGTGGCCGACTTGTTTAGGATTCGCTCATGCGTATGAAAACCCTGTTCCTGCCTGCCTTGCTGCCGACTCTTGCTTTTCTTGCCGGCCCGCTTGCTGCCCAGCCGCAGGAAGCCAGCCTGACCATGGGTGTTGGTGTGCAGTTCACGCTGCCTGCGGGCTGGCAGGCGGAATCGCACAGCGCCCGGCTTTCTGTCTGGGCCGAGGAACCCGCACCGCGCGCCGTCACCGTGGTTCTGTATAGCGAGGCCGGCAAGGGCGCGCCGGGCGATGACCCGGTTCTGGCCGGCGCTCTGGACAGGCTGGAGCTGCGCCTGCCCGATACGGCGGCACCCTGCGCGGTCGGCCTGGCCGATCCCCTGGAGGCGCTGATCACCCCCGAGGCGATCGACGGGATGCGCGAGTATCGGCGCTTTGGCCTTGGCCTCACGGTGCCCGAGGCTTTCGAGCCCATCGAAGGGCCGCCCGATGAGCTGGTGCTGGTGCTGGGCGCCGATGACGGAGAGGTGCAGTTCGAACTGGTGGCCGAGCTCCTGTCCTTCCGTATCGAGCGCAACGATCTGGAGCTCGATTTCGGCGGCTTGCAGATCATCGACAGCGGCGAGATGCGCCTTGGCGACGGGATGCTGTATGAGCGTTTCGACATGCGCTTTGTCGATGAACAGGGCGGGGCGGTCGAGGGCAGCATGCTGATCGGTGCCGAATCGCGCGATGGCTGGGCCTACCTGCATGTCTCGCTCTTTCACCGCGCCGATGATCCGGCACTGGCGGCTATCGCGGCGCGGATACTCGAAGGGCTTTGAAACCGCTGTCAGCCCGCATCGTGGCGTTGCCGGTAGGCCAGCGCCACGAAGAACAGCGCAGCCCCGGCGCAGCCCAGCGTGCCCAGGCTGAGCACCAGCGCCGTGCCGTCGAAGGCGCGCGCGATGGGGGTGGCGATGATCGCCGCTGCCATCGTTGAGACCCCGCCCATCACCGAGGCGGCGGTGCCGGCGACATGGCCCAGCGGCTCGAGCGCCAGCGCGTTGAGGTTGCCGAAGATCATGGCGATGGTGGAGAACTGCACCCACATGAACAGCATGAAGGGCAGGAAGCTGGCCAGCCCCAGCGCCATAAGCGCCAGCATGATCAGCGCCCCGGCGGCCTGCGCGCAAAGCGCCGTCACCACCAGCCGCTGCATGCCCAGCCGGACGACCAGATGCGCGTTGAGCAGGCTTGCCGGGATCGAGGCCAGCGCGATCAGCGCGAACCACCAGGGGAATTCGGTGGCGCGGTCATAGGTCTCGTCAAAGACCAGCGCCAGGCTGGCCAGCCAGACGAACATGCCCGCAAAGCCGAATGACAGCGCCGCCAGCAGCGCCATGACGCGGCGGTGGCGCGCGATTTCGGCGAGCGTGTCGAACAGAGTTCGCGGCGCCAGCTTGCGGCGGGCCTCGGCGGGCAGGGTTTCGGGCTGACGAACCAGCAGCCAGACGCCCGAAACCACGCCGAATACGAGAAAGCTCCAGAAGATCGCGCGCCAGCCATAGAGGGCGGCGATACCCGCGCCCATGAGCGGCGCCACCGCCGGCACCAGCACGAAGACGGCCATCGCAAAGGACATAACCCTGGCCATCTGCCGCCCGGCGAAGAGATCGCGCACCAGCGCCTGGCTGACCACGCGCGGCGCCGCCGAGCCCAGGCCCTGCACGAAGCGCGCCACGAGCAGAAGCTCGATGCTTTCCGACAGCGCCGCCACCGTGGCGGCGACCATGTAGAGCACGATGCCCGCCAGGATCACCGGCTTGCGCCCGAAGGCATCCGATACCGGGCCGGCGATGAAGGTGCCCAGCCCCAGCCCCAGCACGAAGACGGTAACGACAAGCTGCGCGCGCCCCGGGTCTTGCGGGGCAAGCTCGCGCCCCATCTCGGCGAGCACCGGCAGCATGGCATCGATGGCAAAGGCGACGGTGGCGAAGAGAAGCGCCACCATGGCAATGAATTCGACCTGGCTGCGCCCGCTGGCGGCCTGCGGCGCGGCGTGGCTCATGCGTCGCTTCCCGCCAGATCGTCGATCACCCGCAGCCAGAACGGGCTTTCCTGCGCGCCGGTCACCACATGCTGCCCGGCGATGACAAAGGCGGGCACGCCGGCCAGCCCGCGCGCGCGGATATCGGCGTCGCGGGCGCGGATATCGGCGGCGTCGGCATCGCCTGCCAGCAGCATGGCGGTCATGGCGCGGTCCATGCCGGCGGCGGCGGCGATATCGGCCAGTGTCTCGGTCTCGCCGATGTCGCGGCCTTCGCTGAAATAGGCGCGAAACAATGCGCTGACCACCGCCGCCTGCCGCCCTTCCAGCCCCGCCCAGTGGATCAACCGGTGGGCATCGAGCGTGGCCGGCGTACGGGTGATGCGCGCCAGATCGATCTTCAGCCCCGCCGCATCGGCGGCGCGCTGGACGGGCAGATAGGCATCGACCGCCCCCTTCTGGCCGCCGAACTTGGCTTCCAGATAGTCGCGCCGGTCCATGCCGCCCTTGGGCATGTCGGGGTTGAGCATGAAGGGGTGCCACTGGATGATGAAGGGGTGATCAGGCCGGATTTCCAGCGCCGCATCGAGCTTGGCCTTGCCGATATAGCACCAGGGGCAGATCGGGTCGGAAAAGATGTCGAGCGAGATCATGGCGATTCCTTCCATGCCAGCCGCAGCGCGCGCCGGTCGAGCTTGTTATTGGCCGCGCGTGGCAGCGCCTCGCGCGCCAAGTATAGCCGCGGTTGCTTGTAGCGTGCCAGATGCACCTCGGCATGCGCCTTCAGCGCCGCCTCGCCGGGGTCTTCCCCGCGCGCGACATAGGCCAGCGCAATGACGCTGACGCCCTCGCGTACGGCCAGTTCCACCGCCGCGCTCTCGGAAATGGCCGGGTGGGCATCGAAGACGCGCTCGATTTCCAGCGGCGAGACCCGAAAGCCGCCGGCATTGAGCATGTCGTCATCGCGGCCCAGATAGGCAATCGCGCCATCCTCGGCCATCATCGCGGTGTCGCCGGTCAGGAACCAGCCATCGCGCAGCCTTGCGGCGGTTTCGGCTGCTTCGCGCCAGTAGCCCAGCATCAGCCCCGGGTCGTCATCGGCCACGGCCAGTTGCCCGGCCTCGCCGCGCGGCACCGGCGCGCCATCCTCGCCCAGCACCGCCACGCAGCGGCCGGGCTGCGGGTAGCCGGCGCTGGCGGGCGGGGCGGGGCGGTCGGGGCTGGAGGAGATGTAGGTCGATATCTCTGACATGCCCAGCGCCTCATAGATCTGGGTGCCGGTGGCTGCCTCCCAGGCGCTTCGGGTGACATCGGGCAGCTTCTCGCCCGCCGACAATCCGTGGCGCAGGCGCGGCAGGGGCGGCACCGGCATTTTCAGCAACTGGCGATAGACGCCGGGCGCGGCGGCGAAGATGGTGGCATCAAAACGCTTCATCAGCAAGGCCAGCTGCACCGGTTCCACCCCTGCCTGCGGGATCAGCGCGGTGGCGCCGATGGCCCAGGGGTCCATCAGCCCGGTGCCCAGCGTGTAGGTCCAGTTGAAGGCGCCGGCATGCATCAGCCTGTCCTCGGGGCCAAGCCCATACCAGCCCTGCCACATCACCCGACGCGCCCAGACCGCGCGATGGGCATGCATCACCGCCCGCGCCCTTCCCGATGAGCCCGAGGTGAAGACCATATAGGCCAGCCTGTCGGGGCTGGCGCGGTCCCAGTCACAGGGCGGCAGATCGTGCCAGCGTGCCAGATCGGCGGCGGTGATCAGCCGGGCAGGGCGGTCGGTGCCGGGCTCGGGCAGGGCGATGCCCTCGCCGGCAATCACGGCGGCCGGCTCCAGATCGGCGGACATGGCGGTGATCTCGCGCGCGGTCAATTGCGACGAGGTCGGCACCGGCACCAGCCCGGCGGCGATGGCACCCAGATAGGCGAGCGGAAACTCCACATTGTTGCCCAGCCGCAAGAGCACGCGCTCGCCGGGTGCGAGCCCGGCGCGCAGCAGGCCGGTGCCGATGCCGCGCACGGCGCCGATCAGCCGCGCATAGGACCAGCGCTCGGCACCGGTCGGACGCAGAATCTGCAACGCGATCCGCTCGGGCCGGCGCGCGCCCTCTTCCAGCACATATTCGGCCAGGTTGAAGGGCGCGGGGCAGGGCGGCGGCGGCCTTGTATCGACGATTGAAAGCATGGCAGCGGTGCTACGCCCGCCGCGCGCGCGGGGCAAGGGGGGGCGGGGACATGCAGGCTCAAAATGCCTGCCGGCCGACGGGGCGCCCCGCCATTGGCCGCCCACGGGTGGCGCAAAGGCTGGACAGCGCCGCGCCTGCGCCCTATGCGAAATGGCCATGAGCGAGCATCCCTCCACCCCCGCCATTATCCGCATCGCCCGCGCCAGCGGCGAGGATGCGCTGGCCCGTCCCGTCGATCTGGCCGAGCGCGTGCGCAGCTTGCGCAAGGAGCGCGGCTGGACGCTCGAACAGGCCGCGCAGGCCGCGGGCATGGCGCGCTCGACCATGTCGAAGATCGAGAACGGGCAGATGTCGCCCACCTTCGAGGCGCTCAAGAAGCTGGCCGAGGGGTTGGGCATTTCGGTGCCGCAGCTGTTCACCCCGCCGCGCAGCACCGGCCCGGGCGGGCGCATGAGCACCACGCGTGCCGGCGAGGGCGAGGCGCATGTCACCACCACCTATGAGCATGAATTGCTGGCCAACGGGCTGACGCGCAAGGCCATGCTGCCCTATCGTGCGCGCATCCGCGCGCGTGATTTCGAGGAATTCGACGGCTGGGTGCGCCATGATGGCGAGGAATTCCTCTATGTGCTGACCGGCGCGGTGCGGCTTTTCACCGAATTCTACGCCCCCATCGACATGAAGCGCGGCGACAGCGCCTATTACGACGCCTCGATGGGCCATAACGTGATCAGCCTGTCGCCCGAGGATGCCACGATTTTGTGGGTGACTTCGCTGGGTTGAGGGGGGCGCGGAACGCGCCCCCCGGGGGGGGGGGGGGGTGGGGGCGGGGGGGGGGGGGGGGGGGGGGGGGGGCCCCCCCCCCCCCCCCGCCTGTGGGGCGGGCGGGTCCCCGTCGCTGGCGCGACGGGGAAGTGGGCTACTGATAAACGGCAACGCGCTTTGCTGCTTGTTGCACCCGGTTGAATTCAGGCTCGGGCCGCCCCGCCGAATTCCCGCTGCGCCAGCAGCCAGTCGCGCACCGCCTCGGCGCGCGGGCCGAGCGGGCGCTCGCGGGGCCAGACGACATGGAAGCGGTTGCCTGTATGCATCCGGTGCGCGCTCAGCTGGCGCAGCAGCCCGGTGCGCACCAGCCGTTCGATCAGGTGCCACCAGCCCAGCGCTATGCCCTGACCCTCCATCACCGCCTGCATGACCAGCGCGTAATCGTTGATCACCAGCCCGCGCGGCACCATCGCGCGCGCCAGCCCGGCGCTTTCGAACCAGTCGCCCCAATCCACCGCCGGGCGATAGGGCTCGTCAAGATGGATCAGCCGGTGGCGGGCGATATCGGCCGGTGTTTCGGGCAGGGGCCCGGGGCCGGCATAGGTGGCGCCGGCGACGGCGACGATTACCTCTTCGGCCAGCGGCTGGGCGTGATAGCCCGGCCAGTCGGCAGGGTTGCCGCCGCGAATGCCCAGCATAATGTTCTCGGCCAGCAGATCGAGATCGCGCTCCGAGGTCTGCAGCCGCAGATCGACCCCGGGCAGCGCATCGCGAAACTGCTGCAGGCGCGGCATCATCCAGAACGAGGCGATGGCGGTGGAAACCGCGAGCGTGACATGGCCGCTCTCATGCGCCGCGCGCAGCGCCTCGGCCGATTTGCGGATCATGCCCAGCCCCTGGGTGACATCGACGAAGAAACGCGCGCCGGCATCGGTCAGGCTGACGCGGCGATGCGCACGGTGAAAAAGCTGCGTGCCCAGCTGCCGCTCCAGCCCGCGCACGGCATGGCTGATCGCCGCCTGGCTCATGCCCAGCTCGCGCCCGGCCTTGGTGAAACTGCCCAGCCTGCCGGCGGCCTCGAAGGCGATCAGCGCGCCGGGAGCGGGCAAAAGGGTGCGCAAGTTTGCCATGAACCCAGCTTATCTGAAAGATGAGTATTTTCCACCGTCACAGGCCCGGGCGCAAGCGCTACCATGAAGCAGCATCATCATGGGAGCGAGTGATGGGCGATCAGTTCGAACCGCCGCAAACCCTGGCTTTCGAGAGCCCCGCCCCGGCACCGCCCGCCGGGCGGGCGCGGCGCAGCGGGCGCGCGGCACGCAAGGCCGAACGCAGCGCGGCGCAGCAGCAGGGGCGGCCCTATATCATCCGCAACCTGCCGCCGCATGACATTCTGTCCGAGGAAAGCCTTGTGCGCATCGAGCAGACCGCCGAGCGCATCCTCGCCGAGATCGGCATCGAGTTTCGCGGCGACCCGGCGGCGCTCGATCTGTGGCGGGGCGCGGGCGCGCATGTGGCGGGCGATCTGGTGCGCTTCGAGCCGGGCATGCTGCGCGAAGTTCTGCAAACGGCGCCGGCCGAGTTTACCCAGCATGCGCGCAACCCGTCGCGCTCGGTGCGCATCGGCGGGCGCAACGTGGTCTTCGCCCCGGCTTATGGCTCGCCCTTCGTGGCCGATCTCGACAGCGGGCGGCGCTACGGCACCATCGCGGATTTCGAAAACTTCGTGAAGCTGGCGCAATCCTCGCCCTGGCTGCACCATTCGGGCGGCACCATCTGCGAGCCCACCGATGTGCCGGTCAACAAGCGCCATCTCGACATGGTGATGGCCCATATCCGCCATTCCGACCGCGCCTTCATGGGCTCGGTCACCGCCGAGGACCGCGCCGAGGATTCGATCGAGATGTGCCGCATCCTCTTCGGCGCCGGTTTCGTCGAGGAAAACTGTGTCATCCTGGGCAATGTCAATGTCAACTCGCCGCTGGTCTGGGACGGCACCATGACGCTGGCGCTGCGCGCCTATGCGCGCGCCAATCAGGCCGCGGTGATCGTGCCCTTCATCCTGGGTGGCGCCATGGGGCCGGTCACCAATGCCGGCGCCATCGCCCAGGCGCTGGCCGAAACCATGGCGGGCTGCGCGCTCACGCAGCTCGAACGCCCCGGCGCGCCGGTGATCTTCGGCAATTTCCTGTCGTCGATGTCGCTGCGCACCGGCTCGCCCACCTTCGGCACGCCCGAACCCGCCATCGGCTCGCTGGTCATCGGCCAGCTGGCGCGCCGGCTGGGGCTGCCGCTTCGCTGCGCGGGCAATTTCACCACCTCGAAACTGCCTGACGCCCAGGCCATGACCGAGGGCACGCTGTCGATGCTCTCGGCGATAAATTGCGGGGCCAATTTCATTTTGCATTCGGCGGGTTTCATCGACGGGCTTCTGTCGATGTCCTACGAGAAATTCGTCATGGATGCCGATCTGTGCGGCGCGCTGCATTCCTATCTCGATGGCGTGGTGGTCGATGACAACGCGCTCGCGCTCGATGCCTTTCGCGAGGTCGGGCCTGGGAAGCATTTCTTTGGCTGCGCGCATACCATGGCCAATTACGAAACCGCTTTCTGGGACAGCCAGCTTGCCGATAACGACCCCTTTGAGAAATGGCACGAGGCGGGCGGGCTGGATGCTGCCAGCCGTGCCAATGCGCTGTGGAAACGCCAGCTAGCCGAATTCACCCCGCCGCCGCTGGATGCGGGCACCGACGAGGCGCTGCGCGATTTCGTCGCGCGGCGCAAGGCGTCGATGGAGGATGTCTGGTATTGAAGGGCCCGGCATGGGCTTGGCTTCTTCATCTTGCCCAAAGCACTCTCGGGGGTGAATTTCCCGGCCCGCAGGGTCGGGAAAGAGGGGGCAGACAGCCCCCTTGCCCTGACCGCTGCCGCGCCCCTGTCGCCACGGGCGCGGCAGGCTCGGCCTACCAGATCTGCGCCGGGCTCATCGGGGCGCCGTAATTGGGCACGCCCTGGATGCGCAGCCTCAACTCGGCGGCGGCGGCCAGCGCCTCGGCCTCGGCCAGCGCCGCCAGCAGCCGTGTGGCGGCGTGATCGGTGAGCAGGCGTGCGGCCAGCCTCGCCTCGCCGGCATCGAGCAGGATCTCGGCGCTGCGCAGCACATCGGGCAGCTCCGCTGCAAGCGCGGCCTCGCGTGCACGCGCCTGCGCCCGGCACTCGCGCAGCAGCGGGTCCTGCATCTGGAAGGCAAGATGCATCAGCCGCTTGCCCGCCTGAAAGGCCGAGCGCGTGATCTCGGCGCCCTGCGCGATATGGCTGACGGAATCGGGCTCGCGTGCGGCGTGGCGGGTGTTGAGAAAGCGCGCGCTCTCGCCCGAGGTCAGGTAGCGGTGGGGGCCGTATTCGGGCGGCACTTCGCTCATGCCCAGAAACACCGGCACCAACGGCGAGGCCACCGGGCCGACCGGCGCGTGCCACATCACCCGCAGCGCGTCGTGGCGCGGATGGATCAGCGGCACGATCTGGCCATAGCCGGCGGTGTCGCCGGTCAGGTTTTCGGTAGCGATGGACCAGACGATATCGGCGAAACCGATCTTCTCGGGCCGCGCGGCGCGGGCGCGCATCTCGGTCTCGACCCATTGCACGCCCTCCCAGCGGCCCTTGCCGTCGCCATAGACGCGGTTGACATCGAAGGGCCCCTGCGCCGGGTCATGCCAGCCCTGTTCGATGGCGAAGGCGATGAAATGTGAGGGGAAAAGAAAGTCATCATTGGGCGCGGCGGGTATTTCGCCGATCCAGCCCGGGCGCGAGGCGCGGATGGAATCCGCGCCCAGCCGCTCGGCTACCCACAGCTTTTTCGCGCCGGCGAATTCGATCACCACCCAGGCCTCATCCGGGTCGGCGATGATGTGCGAATTGCCGCCATAGCAGGCATAGCCATGCTCGGCGATCAGCGCGGCGATGATTTCGACCCCTTCGCGTGCGCTGCGGGCACGTTCCAGCACGAAGCGCGCGAGGTCGGAATAGTTGGGCCCGCTCTGGTCGGGCGGGGTCATGGCAATGAGTTCGTCGCGCGAGGGCGACCAGATATCGCGCACCGCCACCCCGTGCTCATTGAGCCCGCCATTGGTGATTGGCGTCGGCACGCCCAGGTAGTGGCTGTAGCTCACGCGCAGATGGCGGAAGGTTTCCTGCACCTGAGGGATTTCGCTGCGCTGCCCGGGCAGGTCGGATTGCGGCGAAACGCCGACGGTGATGGTGCTGCCCGGCGCGTGGGTCTGACGCGCGACCAGTTCCAGCCAGTGGCTCGAGGGCTCGTCGCCGTAGCCGGCCAGCCATGCGTGCCCGTCGGCCGCGTGGTCGCGGCCGATATAGATGCCGTAGCTCATGCGCTCAGGGTTTCCTTGGTCAAAGGGTAATGACAGGCGACGCGCCCGCCTGTGGTCGCGGGTTCCAGCACCGGGGCGCGGCTGGCGCAATCGGGGCGGGCGACGGGGCAGCGGGGGTGAAACTCGCAGCCCGGCGGGCGGGCGTTGAGTGCCGGCGTCTCGCCCTTGAGCACGATGCGCTCGCGCCGGGCGGTCGGGTCGGGCTCGGGGTTGGCGGCCATCAGCGCGCGCGTATAGGGGTGGGCGGGGTCTGACAGCAGGCGCTCGACCGGGCCGATCTCGACAATGCGGCCCAGATACATCACCGCGATGCGATCGGCAATGTGACGCAGGATATTGAGGTTGTGGGTGATGATCAGCGTGGTCAGCCCGTGCTCGGCCTTGATGCGGTTCATCAAGTTGAGGATCTCGCCCTGCACCGAGACATCGAGCCCGGCGGTGGGCTCGTCGGCCAGCACCAGCGCAGGCGTCAGCGCCAGCGCGCGCGCCACGCCCACGCGCCGCGCCTGCCCGCCCGATAGCTGATGCGGGTAGCGATGCAGAAAATCGGGGCCGAGGCCGGCATCTGCGAGCAGTTCCACGGCCTTGTCGCGGCGGTTTTGCAAGCGAATGCCGTGGATGGCGAAGGGCTCCAGCACCAGATCGCGCACCGTCTTGCGCGGGCTGAGCGAGCCCACCGGGTCCTGGAACATCATCGCCACGCGGCGGCGCACGGCGTGCCAGTCGGGGCTTTCATCCAGCGCCATGCCGTCGAAGCTGACCTGCCCGCCGGCGAGCGGGACGAGGCCGTTGATCGCGCGCGCGAGGGTGGTCTTGCCCGAGCCGGATTCGCCCACCACCGCCAGCGTTTCGCCCGCCAGCACATCGAGCGAGATGCCGTCGAGGGCGCGCACGCGGCGCTTCTCGGGCGGTGCCAGCAGCGCCTTGAGGCCGCGCAGGGCGGGAAATTCGACGACGACATCGCGAAGGCTGAGAAGGGCGGTCATGCGGGCACCTGCGGGTCGGGTTTCCAGGGTCCCTCAATTTTTCCGGCCGCGCGCCAGCGCGGCCAGCGCCCGACCCGCCCCCCATGGGCGGGCGCTTCTGCGCCCACCCCTCGGGTGGGGCGCTGGCCTCGCCTCACAGGCGGGCTTGGCATTTCCGACATCATGCCTTGTCCACCTTCGCATGATGGCACGCCGCCCAATGCGCGCCGTTCAGCCCCTTGCGCGGCGGCGGTGTGGCGCAGATTTCGGTCGCGCGGTCGCAGCGGGGGCGGAAGATGCAGCCCGCCGGCGGGTCGGTCAGATCGGGCAGGCTGCCGGGGATCGAGGGCAGATCGGTGACCTTTTCCTTCAGCTTGCCCGGGTCGCATTCGATCAGCTTGATCGTGTAGGGATGGCCCGGACGCAGGAATACATCGGCGACCGGCCCCTCCTCGACGGCGACGCCGGCATACATGACCACCACGCGGTCGCATAGTTCGGCGATCACGCCCAGATGGTGCGAGATGAACAGAATGGCGCAGCCGATTTCCTGCTGCAGCTCCTTCAACAGTTCGATGATCTGCACCTCGAGCGTGGCATCAAGCGCCGTTGTCGGCTCGTCCGCGATCAGCACGCGCGGGCGCATCAGCGCGGCCATGGCTATGGCCACGCGCTGGCGCATGCCGCCCGACAGCTCATGCGGATAGGCCGCCAGCTTGCCCACCGGGTCGGGGATGCCGACGCGGCCAAGCATCGCTGCCGAGCGACTATCCTTCGCGGCGCGGCTGCCCTGCTGGCGGTACTGGATGTCGCGCATCTGCCGGCCGATCGACAGCACCGGGTTGAGCGATGTCATAGGGTCTTGAAACACCACCGAGATTTCCTGCCCGCGCATCTGTCGCAACCGGCGCGTCCCGGCGCGGGTGACATCCTCGCCTTGCAGCGTGATGCGCCCGGCGGGGATGGTGGCGTTCTCGGGCAGCAGTTGCAAAAGCGCGTTGATCAGCGTCGATTTCCCGCAGCCCGATTCACCCACCACACCGACGATGCCACCCTCGGGCACGGTGATCGACACATCGCGCAGTGCCTGCAACGCGCCTTCGCGGGTGTCGTAATGAACGCTCAGATCCTCGACCTTCAATGCCTCGCTCATCGCGTTTTCCTCAGCCTCGGGTCAAGCTGGTCGCGCAGCGCCTCGCCCAGAAAGGTAAAGCCGAGCGTGGCCAGGATCAGCGGCAGCCCGCCCGAAAGCAGTATCCAGGGCGTGGTGCGGATATAATCGAACCCGTCCTTGAGCGTGGCCCCCCATGACGGTGTGCCGGGCGGCACGCCGATGCCCAGAAAGCTCATTCCGGCCTCGATGGTGATGACCACGGGCAGGTTCATCGCGGCGAGGATGAAGAAGGGGCCCAGCACATTGGGCAGGATATGGTGAAAGACAATGCGCGCGAAGGAAGCGCCCATGGCGCGCTCGGCGAGGATGAACTCGGCATTCTTCAGCGACAGGGTTTGCGTGCGCACCACACGGCCATATTCGGCAAATGAGGTGATGACGACGACGATGATGACGGTGCCCAGGCCGCGCGGCATGAGGGCGGCCAGCGCCAGCGCCAGGATGATGGTGGGATAGGCGCGCAGCGTGTCGAAGAAGAACAGAAGCGCATTATCCAGCCAGCGCGGCCCGAAACCCGCCAGCATGCCGAGGATCAGCCCGATCAGCCCCGCGATGCTGACAGCGGTGAGGGCCACATAAAGCGCGATGCGCCCGCCCTGCAAGAGCCGCGAAAAGGTGTCGCGGCCCAGATTGTCGGTGCCCATCCAGTAGGTTGCCGAGGGCGAGGCGAAACGGTCGGCCAGATTCATCGCCGAGGGGTCATGCGGGGCGATGACATCGGCCAGCAGCGCCGAGACGACCAGCAGCGCGATGATCGCCATGGCGAACACCGCCAGCGGATCGGCCAGCAGACGGCCCATGAGCGTGTGGCGAAAGGCGCTCATCTTTGCGACCTGTGGCGCGGATCAAGCGCGGCATTGATCAGATCGGCGATCAGCGCGCAGGTGACGAAAAAGCCGATGGCCACCAGCATCGCGCCCATCACCACCGGGTAGTTGCGCCCCGATACGCTGTCATAGATCAGCGAGCCAAGCCCGGGGCGCGAGAACACGATCTCGGCGAAGACGGCGCTGGAAAGCATCCCGCCGATGCCCACGCCCAGCACCTGCACCGCGGGCAGGATGGCCACGCGCAGCGCGTAATTGTAGATCACCGTGCGCCGCGGCAGGCCAAAGGCGCGGGCGGTGCGGATGTAGTTCTCGCCCAAAGCTTCGAGCATCGAGGCGCGCACGATGCGCGCGACATAGCCCACCCAGGCCAGCCCGATGGCGAAGGAAGGCAGCGCCAGATGGTAAAGGCGGCTCATGATGTCGCCCGGCTCGCCCGCGCCGATGGTGGGAAACCAGCGCAGCCAGACCGAAAAGACCAGCAGCGAGTATAGCGCCACCACGAAGGACGGCGCGGCGATGAAGGCCACCGACAGCACGCCCGAGATGCGGTCAAGCCAGCTGCCCCGGTTATCGGCCGAAAAGGCGCCCAGCAATATGCCGAGGCTTGCCGACCAGAAGATCGCCCCGAAGACCAGCGCCACAGTATGCGGCAGCGCGCTGAAAACGGAATCGGCCACGGGCCGGTTGCGGTTGAAATCGGTGCCCATGTCGCCGCTCAGGATGCGGCCCCAGAAATGCGCGATCTGCACATGGATGGGGTTGTCGAGCCCCATCCGCTCGCGGAAATCGGCGCGAATCTCGGCTGTGGCGCGCGGGCCCAGCAGCACGGTGGTGGGATCGCCCGGCAGGGTGATCATTACCGTGTAGAGCGCCGAGATCGCGAAGAACACGATGGCGAGCGCAAGCACGATTCGCTGGAAGGTATAACGAAGCATGAGGCCGATATCCGGCCCCGGCGCGCAATTATCCGCGCCGGGGCCATTTCCTCAGGCGCGGCGGAAGAACTGCACCAGCGGCAGCCCGTCGGGGCGCGTGGCCGGTACGATCGAATCGGCGAAAAGATTTGCCGTCACCCCGTGGGTGATGAAGCGGTAACCGCCCGATTCCTCCATCAGATCCTGCATCCGGCGATACATCTCGTCGCGCTGTGCCGGGTCGGTCTCGGATAGCGCCTCGTCATGCAGGCGGTCGAACTCTTCGTTCGAGAACTGCTCCCAGTTCCAGTCGCCGATCTGCTCGGTGACGAACCAGGCGGTGGCGTAATAGGGGTCCGGCGTCATCGAGAAACGCTTGATGGTCAGCTCCAGATCCTGCCAGCGCTCGCCGTCGGCGGCCACGCCCAGGCTCCAGAAAGAGCCCGATTCATGCACCGAGATGCTCAGGTCGATCCCGGCTTGCGCCATCGTCGCCTGCATTACCTGCGCCGCCGTGGTGTGGATGACGGTGTTGAGCACGTCGATATTGATCTCCAGCCGGTCGATGCCGGCCTCGTCGAGCAGCGCGCGCGCCCGGGCGAAATCGGCCTGTGGCGGGATGATCGTCTCGGGGCGGTGCCCGATCAGTCCTGGCGCGATGATGCCGGTGGCGGGTTCGGCCACATCGAAGAAGGCCGCCTGCACGATCGAGGGCACGTCGATGGCGTGCATGATCGCCATGCGCACGCGCTCATCGGCGAATTTCGGGTTCTGCACATTGAGCCCGACCCAGTGATAGAACAGCGCGGGATGCACCTGCAGGCGCGAGCCATCGGGCGGGTTGTCGCCCAGCCGCGCCACCGAGGCCGGCCCGATCGAGGTGAAATCGACATCACCCGCTTCCTTGGCGATCTCGGCGGCGGATTCATCAACGATGACCACCAGATCGACGCGCTCGAAATCGGCCGGCTCGCCCGAGAAATCGGGGTTGCGCTCCAGCACCCAGCGTTCGCCCAGGCGGTGCTCGACC
The DNA here is from genome assembly GCA_020832665.1 of Pararhodobacter sp. Lineage (GTDB taxonomy): Bacteria > Pseudomonadota > Alphaproteobacteria > Rhodobacterales > Rhodobacteraceae > Pararhodobacter. The sequence goes on from JAFIEG010000009.1 coordinate 18,189, forward strand.
ACTCGGTAGGGGCCGCAGACGGCGGGCGGAATGGCGGTAGTGATCTTGCCGCCAGCGGCCTCGACCGCCTCCTTGCAGATGATCGTGCCGGCCAGATAGGGCAAGGCTATCGTCCAGATCGGCGCGAAGGGGCGCTCCATGTGGATGATGCCGCTATGGGTGCCGGTCACCTCGACATGGGTGAAGGTGCCCAGATCGGGCCGGATGCGCGAATTGTTCTCGTCCACCATGTGGCGCTCAAGCGAAAATTTCACATCCTCGGCGGTGATCTCGCCAAAGCCGTCAGACCACATCTGCCCCGGCTTGAGCGTGAAGGCGATGGTGGTGGGGCTCGACTGTTCGATCGATTCGGCAAGATCGAGCTGCCAATCCCACTGATCGCCCGGCACATACTGGATCAGCTTGCGATAGATACAGCCATAGAGCAGCTCTTCGAGAAAGCCCGAGGCATCGAGCGGGTCGTAATCGTCGGGCTCGAGATAGGCGCGGACATTGAGCCGCCCGCCATCGGCCCAGGCGACGACGGGAAAGAGAGATGCGGTGCCCAGCGCGGCCGCCCCGGCCAGAAGCTGGCGCCGCGTGGTGGTGGGAAACAGACGCTTTGAGATGTCGTTGGTCATCGGAGGCTCCCGGTTGGCATTGTTGGTGGACGGTGCGGGGGGCGGGTTTGTCCCGACTTGTTTTCCCGTCTTTCGCTGCATTCATCCTGCGGATGCAGGCAGGTTCGGCGCAATAGCGCTCTTGCGCCGGGCTGGACGTTTCTGAAGCGCAAGGCGCGTCAGATCGCGCCAGGTGGCTCAGACCGGCAGTTCGGTTGCCGTCATCATGTGCATGCCCGCGCCGCCCGCCGCCAGCATCCGCGCCACATGGCGCGGCAGGGTGGGGCTGTCGGCGTCAAAGATGCCGGTGGCGGCCATCGCCTGTCGGGTATGGGGCCGGGTGCCGAGATATTCCAGAAACACCTGCGCCGCAAAGGGGGCCCTTGCGCTGCGCCCCTGCACGCCCAGTGTCATGCCGGAAAGGAACTGCGGCTCTTCGGTGGCCGAGGGAAAGAGGATCGTCTGCGATATCGAGCGCAGCACGCGGGCGTTGTGATCGATGATGAAGATACGCCCGCCCAGCATCATCGCGATGCCCACATAGCGGATGAAATGTGACCGCCCCAGCGGGCTTTCCGAGGGCTGGATGCGCTCGCACAGGCAGGTGTAATGCACGCCCTTGTAGCCGGTGATGCGCAAGAGCGACCGGCGGATCATGCCGGGCCGGCTGGGTGTGTAGTAGTAGTAATGATAGTAGCCGCAATAGGGTTGCAGGGCTTCGGCCGAGGTCGAGACCATCTGATCGATATGCGGCGCCGCCGGGCCGAGCGCGCGGATCAGATGGCGCGCGCGCGGGCGCAGCGAAACGATCTCGGAAAAGCGGCCATGGGGCAGGGCGATCTCTTCTTCCTCAACCCCGAAATAATCGCAGATGCGGCGAAGATTGCGCGCCGAGGGGCGCGAAGTGCCGTTGAGATATTTGGTGAATTGCTGCCGGTTGATGCCCATTGCGCGGCACGCCTCGGAGATCGAGGGCGCATAGCTGCACATCAGCTTCAGGTTTCGGATGATATTGTCCTGCATGGCGCGGAATGCTGGCGCAGGGGCCGGGGCAATGCAAGGCAAATCGCGTCAACTGGCGTCAGATCGGCGCGGCTTGTCAGTGAGATCGCGATACGCTGCGGGGCGCATGGGTGCGGCGGGGCGCTGACCGTGCCGGCGGCTCGGACGGGGATAATCCGCTTGCAGGATTGATCAGCCGGAAACCGGATAAGCCAAGTCCGGTTTAGTGTTTCGGTTGGAGCACGGGCTGCGACCGCCCGAGGTGGGCGCGAAGGCGCCCGCCTGTGGGGTGGGCGGGCGCTGCCCGAGCTGGCGCACGGGCGGACAGGTCTGCCATGGTGTCCAATCCGATCAAGCGGATTTCGTATCACACACCATCGCGCGGGACCGAGAAATCCCATTCCCGCCGGCAGATCAGCGCCTCGTTCTCGTATGCCTCCAGGTTGGCGCGGATGTGAAAATGCGTGGCGTCGCAGGTCATCTCGCTGCGCGTCTCGGTTCTTGTCTGCCAGTCGCCGCGGCCAATGGTGAAAGACCAATGCGCCGCGTTGCGGGCGCTGAGCGGGTCGTCGGGGTGTATCTCCCAGGTTTCGGTGATCAGCTTGCCGGACTCGATGCCGGTGCTGTCTTGGCGGGTCAGGCCGCCATCGGTTTTCAGGGTCAGCCTGTGGGTGCCGTCGTCGAGCACCTCCTCGATGCGCTCGAACCCCTCGGGGCGCAACTGTTCGGCCGTGCCCTCGCGGGTCTGTTCGGGCGGGCCAAAGGCGGGCTCGTCCTCGGCCATTGCCGGGCGCAGCGGCAGATCGAGATGGCTGCCCGCCGGGTCGAGCGCCAGCGTCAGCGGCGCCGCCGAGGGCCAGAGCATCGGCCAGTAGGCGGTGGAAAGCGACAGCCGCAGCCGGTGCCCGGCGGGCAGGCGGTAGGCGATATCGTTGAGCGCCAGTTCCACCTCGATGGGCGCGCCCGGCTGCATCGGCTCAACGCGGTCATGGCCGCCGCGATGGGTAAGGTTCAGTGCGCCCAGGGTGATGAAGGCCACGCTGCCATCGGGCCTGACATCGCCCAGCCGCGCCACCACAAAGCCGCTGGCCTGATCGGGCGTCAGACGCAGGCGCAGCCGGGCGGCGCCGGTGATCTCCCAGGGCTGGGTGAGCGCTTCGGTATCGAGCGTCAGGCATTGCGCGTCATCGGCGGATTGATCGCCGGCAAGCTCGTCGAGGCTGCGCATGCCGGGGCAGAAGCGCTGACCCATGATACCCACGGTCTGCGGATTGGCGATTGTGAGCGTCCCCGCCCCAGGTGTCTCGCCCAGCCCGGCCTCTGACAGATGCAGCCGCCGCGTGGCGATACGCGGCGAGGGCCATTCGCGCTCGCTGATCCAGCGGCCCATGCGCTCAGGCATTCGCCGCGCCGGCGGTTCGGAATCGAGCATGTACATCCGGTAGCCCTGCGCCGCTTCGCCCTCTCCCTTGAGATGGCAATCGAACCAGGCCTTGACCTCGGCCAGAAAGCCGATGGCCGGTTCCGGCCAGGCGGTATTGGGGAATTTATGCGCCCAGGGGCCGTTGATGCCGGCCACCGGCGCCGAAAGCCCGGCAACCACCCTTGGCACGGCGTTCGAATAGGCATCGGCCCAGCCGCCCACCGCCAGGATCGCGGCCTTGACCGCGCCGTAATCCTCGCAGACCGAGGCCCGGCGCCAGTATTCGTCGCGCCGCTGATGACGCAGCCAGGTTTCGATCAGAAGCGGCTGGCGCTCGAGCCTCGCGCGCCAGATCTCGCGCCAGTTCTCGCCCATGATCGCCGGGTCGGGCGGGCGCGAGGAATAGGCCAGCATCTGCTGCGACCAGAGCATGTTCTCGCTCAGAAGACAGCCGCCCATGTAGTGGATATCGTCGCCATAGCGGTCATCGGAAAAGCAGATCGTGACCGCCGCCTTGAGCGCGGGCGGCGCGAGCTGGGCAAGCTGCAGCCCGTTGAAGCCGCCCCAGGAAATGCCGATCATGCCCACCGTGCCACTGCACCAGCTCTGGCGGGCAAGCCATTCGATCACCTGCAGCCCGTCATCCAGCTCGGCCTCGGAATACTCGTCTTCCATGAAGCCGTCGGAATCGCCATTGCCGCGGATATCCACCCGAACACCGGCATAGCCATGGCGCGCCAGCCAGGCATGGGTGATTTCGTCGCGCGCCAGCGTGCCGTCGCGTCGCCGATAGGGCAGGTATTCCAGCACCGCCGGCACCGGGCGCGTGGCGGCGTCGGCGGGCAGCCAGATACGCGCGGCAAGGTGGGTGCCGTCGCGCATCTCGATCCAGACCGGATCGAGGATCACCGGCGCGTTTTCCGTCGCTTCATCATCTGAGGCGCGTTTCGAGGCAATGTGACTGTCGGCATCGGCCATGGCGTTCATCTTCTGCTGGCACCCTTTGCGGATGGCCCGAGTGAGCGCCGAAGCCGCCTGACGCGCAAGTGAGCGAGTGCGCGCGCCGCGACGCGAGGCGGCGCGCCGGGGGCGTCAACTGGCTCCATCCGGCTCGCCTGTGGACGCGGCGTGGCGAGGGGGGCGCTGCCCCCCGTCCGGCGTATTTTGGGCAAGATGAAGGGGTGTAGGTGGCGTCGGGGCGCATGATCGGGTTTGCAGGCGCGGCAAGGGGCGAGGCCCTTCTTCAGGCTCGCGCCGCAGGCGCGAGCCGGGCCCAACCGGCGGCGGCGCGGCATTGCCGCGCGGGCAGCGGGCGGGAGCGTCGCCGGCGTCATGCGCGCGGCAGGCGGTGGCGGGGTGTGCTCAGCCGGCCCAGGCGGGTTTGCGCTTCTCGATGAAGGCCTGGATGCCCTCATCGGTGTCCTCCAGCAGCATGTTCTCCACCATCGCCGCGCCGGTGAAGGCATAGGCGTCGGCTAGGTTCATTTCCAGCTGCTCGTAGAAGGCGCCCTTGCCGATGCGCACCGCCGGGCCCAGCTTGGCGGCAATCGTTGAGGCCAGCGCCATTGTCTCGGCCTCGAGCGCCTCTTCGCTTGCAATGCGGTTGATCAGACCCAATTCGCGCGCGCGCGGCGGGTCGATGAAGGCTCCCGTGGTCAGCATCTCGAAGGCGTGCTTGCGCGGCAGGTTACGGCTGAGCGCCACCATCGGGGTGGAGCAGAACAGCCCGATATTGACCCCGTTGACGCCAAAGCGCGTGCCCTCGGCGGCCACGGCCAGGTCGCAGCTGGCCACAAGCTGGCAGCCGGCGGCGGTGGCGATGCCATGCACCTGAGCGATGACCGGCTTGGGCAGCGCCGGGATCGCCTGCATCAGCGCCGAGCAGCGGTTGAACAGATCGGCGAAGCTGGCGGCGCCACCATCGGCGGCCTGGCGCGCGGCCTGCATTTCCTTCAGGTCGTGCCCGGCGCAAAAGGCCTTGCCCACCCCGCGCAGCACCACCACCTTGGCCGCGTCGTCGGCCCCGGCGCGGGCCAGCGCACCGGACAGCGCCGCCAGCATTGCGTCGGACAGTGCGTTGAGGTTGGAGGGGCTGTTCATGGTCAGCACCGCTACCTGTTCCGTAACGTCATAAAGCACCAGATCGTCGCTCATCTTGCCCTCCTGCGCATTTGGCGAGACTCTAGCGCCACCAGCCGGGGGAGGAAAGCATGGCGCAAGCGCGCGAGGTAAAAATGCAGGCCGAGGCGCTCAACGCCTTTCTGGCCGAGGTCTATCCGCAGATCGCCGACGATTTCCGCATCGATCGGGTGGCGCCGATGGAGGCCGATATCCGCCTGCTGACCGCCGAGCGGCATCTGCGCCCGGGCGGAACGGTTTCGGGGCCGACGATGTTCGCGCTGGCAGATCTGGGCATGTATGCGGTGACGCTGGCCATGATCGGCCCCGAGGCGATGACCGTGACCACCAATGCCGCGCTGGATTTCATGCGCAAGCCCGCATCCGGGCGCGACATGATCGGTCGCGCGCGGCTTCTCAAGCTGGGGCGATCGCTGGCGGTGGGCGATGTGCTGCTTTACTCCGAGGGCATGGACGAGCCGGTGGCGCGCGCGGGCATGACCTATTCGATCCCGCCGCGGCGCTGAGCCGTCAGCCACCACTGTTGCGCCGGGGCTTGTGGCGTGCCTCGATCTGGTTGCCGGTGGTGCGGATCTCGAACTCGCCGGCCTTGCGTACCAGGTCGGAGAGCTTGGCGCAGCCATAGGTGCGGCTGTCGAAATCGGGGTGATTGGCGGTGATTGTCTGCCCCAGCGGCCCCAGTGCGAACCATTCCTGATCCTTGTCGATGGCCTGCATCGCCGCCAGGATCAGCGGCACGGCATCGGCGGGCTTGTCGCGGCGCGGCGCGTCGCGGGTTTCGGGCTCGGGCTCGCCGGTGAGGTTCTCGACGAAGATGAAGCGCTTGCAGGCCATGCGGAAGGCGGCCGGGGTCTTGCGCTGGCCGATGCCGTAGACATCGAGCCCCTGTTCGCGGATGCGGCTGGCCAGGCGGGTGAAATCGCTGTCGGACGAGATCAGCACGAAGCCGTCGAAGCGGTTCGAATGCATCAGGTCCATGGCATCGATGACCAGCGCGATATCCGAGGCGTTCTTGCCCACCGTGTTGGCCGGCTGGTGGTGCGGCACCAGCCCCAGCGCCGGGATCATGTCGTGCCAGCCCGCCATTTGCTGGCGCGAGAAATCGCCATAGACGCGGCGCACCGAGGCTTCGCCGAGGCTGGCGATTTCCTCGAAGATGGCCTCGGCCCATTTCGGCGAGGAATTGTCGGCGTCGATCAGGACGGCGAGGAGCGGGATGCCGGCGCGGGCCATGGGGGTCCTTTCGATTGCGGTTTCAAGGGGGGCTCTCGAGCCCCCCTCTTCGGCTGCGCCGAATTCACCCCCGAGAGTATTTGGGGCAAGATGAAGGGGCAAGGGCGGGTCGCTGCGCTGCTCAGTCGGTCCCGGCCTTTTCGGCCAGTTCGCGGGCAATGGCGAAGGCACCGCGCAGCTTGTCCTTGTCGGAGGTCCAGTCGCGGCGGATGATCACCTTGTTGTCGCGGATTCTGGCCTGCTGGTTCGGCGCGTTTAGGAATTCGACCAGCCCGGCCGGGTTGGGGAAGCGGTCCTGGTGAAACTGGATGGTGGCGCCGCGCGGCCCGGCATCGAGGCGCGCGATATGGGCGCGTTTGCAGGTTGCCTTGATGCGCACCACCGCCAGCAGCGTGCCCACCTCGGCGGGCAGCGGGCCGAAGCGGTCGATCAGCTCGGCGGCAAGGCCCTCGAACTCGACCTTCTTTTCGAGCGTGGACAGGCGGCGGTAAAGGCCCAGCCGCGTGTCGAGATCGGGCACATATTCCTCGGGGATCAGTACCGGCACGCCGAGATTGATCTGCGGCGCCCACTGGCCCTCGTCGATCTCGGATATCTCGCCTGCGCGCAGTCTTGCGATCGTTTCCTCCAGCATCTGCTGGTAAAGTTCATAGCCCACTTCGCGTATATGGCCCGATTGTTCCTCGCCCAGAATGTTGCCGGCGCCGCGCAGATCCATGTCCTGGCTGGCGATGGTGAAGCCGGCGCCAAGGCTGTCGATCGAGCCCAGGAGCTTGAGCCGGCGCTGCGCCTGCGGCGTGAGCGGCGCGCGCGGTTTCGTGGTCAGGTAGCAATAGGCGCGCGCCCTCGAGCGCCCCACCCGGCCGCGTATCTGGTAGAGCTGCGAAAGGCCGAACATGTCGGCGCGGTGCACGATCATGGTGTTGGCGCGCGGGATATCGAGCCCCGATTCGACGATCGCCGTGGCCAGCAGCACATCGTGGCGGCCGTCGTAGAATTCGTTCATGCGCTGGTCGAGATCGCCCGCCGCCAGCTGGCCATGCGCCACCAGCACCTTGAGTTCGGGCACTTCCTCGCGCAGGAAATCCTCGATCTCGGGCAGATCGGCCAGCCGCGGCACCACGAAAAAGCTCTGCCCGCCGCGGAAGCGTTCGCGCAAGAGCGCCTCGCGGATCGTCACACGGTCGAATTCGCTGACATAGGTGCGAATCGCCAGCCGGTCGATCGGCGGGGTGGCGATGAGCGACAGATCGCGCACCCCCGACAGCGCCAGTTGCAACGTGCGCGGGATCGGCGTGGCGGTCAGCGTGAGCACATGGATGTCCGAGCGCATCGCCTTGAGCCGCTCCTTGTGCTGCACGCCGAAATGCTGCTCTTCGTCGATCACCATCAGCCCGAGATTGCGAAAGCGGATGCCCTTGGCCAGCAGTGCATGGGTGCCGATGACGATATCGACGGTTCCATCGGCCAGCCCGGCGCGGGTGGCAGCGGCGGCCTTGGCTGGCACGAAGCGCGAGAGTTGGCGCACCTGCAGGGGAAAGCCCCGGAAGCGGTCGGAAAAGCTGTTGAAATGCTGGCGCGCCAGCAGCGTGGTGGGACAGATCACCGCCACCTGCAGCCCCGACATGGCGGCGATGAAGGCCGCGCGCATGGCCACTTCCGTCTTGCCGAAGCCGACATCGCCGACGATCAGGCGATCCATCGGGCGGCCGCGGTCGAGGTCACCGATGACATCCTCGATGGCGGCGAGCTGGTCATCGGTCTCGGCATGAGGAAAGCGCGCGGCGAAGGCGTCCCACATGCCCTCGGGCGGCTCCAGCACCGGGGCCTTGCGCAGCTCGCGCTCGGCGGCGACGCGGATCAGCCTGTCGGCCATCTCGCGGATGCGCTGTTTCAGCCTGGCCTTCTTGGCCTGCCAGGCGCCGCCGCCGAGCTTGTCGAGCAGCCCCTGTTCATGGCCGTAGCGCGAAAGCAGCTCGATATTCTCGACCGGCAGGTAAAGCCGGTCTCCGCCGGCATATTCCAGCGCCAGGCATTCATGCGGCGCGCCCATCGCGGCGACGGTTTCAAGCCCGGTATAGCGGCCGACGCCGTGATCGACATGCACCACCAGATCGCCGGCGCTGAGCGATTGCGCCTCGGACAGGAAATTCTGCGCCCGCCGCTTGCGTCTGGCACCGCGCGAGAGCCGCTCGCCCAGCACATCCTGTTCCGATATCACCGCCAGATCGGGGGTGACGAAGCCCTGATCGAGCGGCCAGACGGCCAGATGCACCTTGCCCTTGCCGCCCAGGGCGCGACGATCGGCAACCGGCGTGGCATCGCTCAGCCCGTGTTCGGCCAGAAGCCCGGCAAGGCGCTCGCGCGCGCCCTCGGACCAGGACGCGATGAGCACCGCGCGCTGTTCACGTTGTGCTTCAATATGCTCGCACAACGCATTGAAAATGTTTATATCCTTCTGCTGGCGCTCGGGGGCGAAATCGCGCCCTGCGCGCCCGCCGGCATCCAGCACGCCGGGCCCGGGCGGTTGCGCCAGCGGCGAGAGCTGCACCACCCGGCGGGGGGCAAGCGCGCCGTTCCAGGCGGTATCGTCGAGATAGAGCAGTGCGGGCGGCGCGGGTTTGTAGGGTGTATCGACGCGCCCGCGCGTGCCCAGCGCCTCGCGCCGGTGGGCGTATTGTTCCTCGATGCTTTCAAGGCGCTGGGCGCGGGCGGGCTCGATACCGTCATCGAGCATCACCGTGGCCTGCGGCAGATAGTCGAACAGGGTTTCCAGCCGCTCGTGAAAGAAGGCCAGCCAGTGCTCCATCCCCTGCTGCTTGCGCCCGGCGGTGACCGCCTCGTAAAGCGGGTCGTCATTGCCGGCGGCGCCGAATTCGGCGCGGTAGCGTTGGCGGAAGCGGGCGATGGCGGCCTCGTCGAGGATTACCTCGGAGGCCGGCGCCAGATCGAGCCGGTCGAGCCGGCCAGTGCTGCGCTGGCTGGCCGGGTCGAAACGCCGCAACCCGTCGAGCACATCGCCGAACAGATCGAGCCGCAGCGGCTCGGCGGCGCCGGGGGGGAAGAGGTCGATGATGCCGCCGCGAATGGCGTAATCGCCCGGCTCGGTGACGCTGGAGGCGGGGTTGTAGCCCATGCGCACCAGCCAGTCGCGCAGGCGCGCCTCATTGATGCGCTCGCCAACGCGCGCCGAAAGCGCCGCGCCGGCCACGGTATCGCGCGCCGGCAGGCGCTGGATGACGGCGTTGAGCGTGGTCATCAGCACGAAGGGGCCGGAAATGCCCTTGGCCAGCGCCGCCAGCGTGGCCATGCGCGCGGCCTCGATCTCGGGGTTGGGCGAGACGCGGTCATAGGGCAGGCAATCCCAGGCGGGCAGGGTCAGCACCGCCGTCCCGGGCGCCATGAAACCCAGCGCGCTGCGCATGGCGGCAAGGCGGCGGTCGTCGCGCGCGACATGGATCACGCCGGCGCCGCGCCGCTCGGCCTCGCGCGCGACGAGGGCGGCATCGAAACCCTCGGGCGCGCCGCCCAGGATCAGCCTTTCGGCGCTCATCTTACGCAGCCCCCCTTGCCGTCAGCGCCCGAGCACACCGATCGAGTGAAACTGCCACATGCCCCACAACGCAGTGATAAGGATCGAGAACATGCCGATGAGCTGCACCTTGAAGCGATGCCAGGTCAGCCGCCTTGTCAGCGCCTCGTCGCGCGGGGTCTCGGCCTCGAGCCGGGCGGCAAGGCGAAAGCCCAGCACGAAAACCAGCGACATGGGCAGGAAAAGCAGTGTCAGCGCTTGCGCCAGCTCGACGCGATAGCCAAAGCCGATGACCGCCAGCGCCGAGATGAAGGCGCTCCAGAAACCGATCACCCAGACCCCACCGGTGCGCAGGATGTAAAGCTGCCGGCGGGTCTGGATATCGACCAGCGCCTCGAGATCGACCATCGCCTGGCCGCCATTGCGCCGCGCGCGCTGCACCATGTCGAAGGGCACACCGATGACGTAATGCGACAGCGACGACCAGGTCACGGCCAGCGCAATCCAGTACCAGAGGTTCGTAAACGACCTCAGGTCGATCATCGAGAAGACGTTGTCGTACCAGTTCAAGCGGGCACCCTGTGGCAGCGTTCCGGCCCTGATTAGCCGCTCGTGCCGGCCGGGCCAAGGGCCGAGTGCGGGGCTGGCGGCTGGGCCGCCATCGCGCGGCCAGATTTTTCGGGGCAGGGGGCGCGCGTGGGGTTGCCGCGCCGCCTTACCCGCAGCCCCGCGCCGGTGCGGGGCTTGAGCCGGGGCCGGGCTCGTGGCAGCAAGGACCCGCGCCACCCGCGAAAGGAACCCAAGCCATGCCGCCGCACCGCCCCGCCGCCTTTCCCGCCGCCCGCCTGCGCCGGCTGCGGCGCACCAACGCCCTGCGCGATCTGGTCGCCGAACACCGGCTGGGAGCCGCCGATCTGATCTGGCCGGTCTTCATCCGCGAGGGCGAGCGCATCGAGGAACCCGTCCCCTCGATGCCCGGTGTGGCGCGGCTGTCGCTCGACATGCTTGTGCCCGCCGCCGAGGCGGCGCATTCGCTGGGCATCACCACGATATGTCTGTTTCCCTATACCGATCAGGGCCTGCGCACCGAGCATTGCGAAGAGGCCTGGAACCCCGAAAACCTGACCAACCGCGCCATTCGCCGGCTGAAGGAAACGCTGCCGGGGCTGAGCGTGATGACCGATATCGCGCTCGATCCCTACAATGCCAACGGTCATGACGGCATCGTACGCGAGGGCGAGATCGTCAATGACGAAACCGTCGAGGCGCTGGTCAGGATGGCGCAGGCGCAGGCCGAGGCCGGCGCCGATATCCTTGGCCCCTCGGACATGATGGATGGCCGTATCGGCGCCATCCGCCAGGCGCTCGAGGCCGGCGGCCACCACAATGTGGCGATCCTGTCCTATGCCGCCAAATTCGCCTCTGCCTTTTACGGCCCCTTCCGCGACGCGGTGGGTGCGGCCGGCCGGTTGGTGGGCGACAAGAAGACCTACCAGATCAACCCCGCCAACCGCGACGAGGCGCTGCGCTGCGTGGCGCGCGATCTCGATGAAGGGGCGGATATGGTGATGGTCAAGCCGGGCATGCCCTATCTGGATCTGTGCCGCGCAGTGAAGGATGGCTTTGGCGTGCCCACCTTCGCCTATCAGGTCTCGGGCGAATACGCGATGCTGCAGGCGGCGGCAGGAAATGGCTGGCTCGATGGCGAGGCGGCGATGCTGGAAAGCCTGTTGTGCTTTCGCCGCGCCGGCTGCGACGGCATCCTTACCTATTTCGCCCCCCGTGCCGCGCGGCTCCTCGCCGGCTGAAACCCGCCCCCGCGGCCGGGCCACCCCCATTGCCGGGAACAAGCAATGATGACATGGGGCGCCGGGCGCGTTATTGTGTTGCCATCCGAAAAGGAAGAGGGCGGGCAACGATCCCGCATGGCTGTTGAAGAGGCAGGAAATGAGCAGCATGTCACGAAGAGCGCTGCTGGTGGGTGGCACGGCATCTATGGCCGTCCTCGCCGGTTGCGGCAATCCCATGGGCAGTGTCAACGCCGAGCGGCTGGATGCGCGCGTCGATGCCACGCGCGACTTCCTGCGCGAGACCTACCCCGAGATGGAAGAGTTGTTTCGCAACGCGCATGGCATTCTCTACATGCCGCTGATCAGCGAGGCTGGTCTGTTTGTCGGCGGTGCCTATGGCCAGGGGGCGCTGCGCATCGACGATGTCACGGTCGATTACTACTCGGCTACCCGCGCCAGTTTCGGGCTGCAATTCGGCGCGCAGCAATATGCGCATGTGCTGTTCTTCATGACCGCCCAGGCGCTGGCCGATTTCCGCGCCTCCGAGGGATGGGCGGCGAGCGCCGATCTGCGCTACGCGGTGCCCGGCGCGGGCGGCGCGGCAGGGGTGCAGACAACGACGGCGTTCTCGCCGGTGATCGCGGTCGTCTTCGGCCAGTCGGGGCTGATCGCCGGTGCCTCGCTTTCGGGTGTGCGCTATCAGCGGATCATTCCCTGAGCCGGCTGTGGCCCGGGCGCAGCGTCCGGGCCGGGACGATTTGCCTGTCGGCAGACCCTTGGCCCTTGAACCCCGCCCTGACAAGCGTTTATCAGTGCAGCCAACGGAGAGGTGGCCGAGTGGTCGAAGGCGCACGCCTGGAAAGCGTGTAGGCGGGAAACCGTCTCGCGGGTTCGAATCCCGCTCTCTCCGCCACTTGCACTCGCGAACGCTTTTTCCGGATCCGGCTGCGACCGGATTTTCCTTATTTTCAAGCGCTATGCGGGGGTGGTTGAGCGCCGGTCGTGGCGCCGAGCAGCCCGGATCGGGCAGTCGATGCGAATTGAGCGTGCAGCATATGGCGCTTCAGGCTCGCCGGGCTCCGTACTGACGGCTTCCTGTTGGCAGGTTGCCCGCAATCGGCTTAGGGTCGGATGCGGGATTCGCGCCCCTTGAGGGCGGGATAGGCGCTACACCATGCCAAGGCACCGGGCGAATGAAATGCATTGACCGCCTCCGCCGTTTGCCTTTGCCTGACCGCGCGGCGGATCCGAGGGCCGAGCACCCCAATGTCGACGGCAGCGCCGAAGCCGACATGCCGGCTGTTCCGGTGTATCTGATGCAGCAGGCGCTCCACCCGGTCAGGGCCGCCGCGCGCAGGTCGGCCGGGGAAGGCGGGACAAGGCAAGATGGAAAGCGTGACAGAATGGATGATGGCGAATTCAAACGAAGGGCCGCCAGAGCATCTGCGCCATCATTACCGGCAGCAATGTCGATCGCGGCAAGCCGCCCCGGATCAAGAACCGAGAGAGGCGCGAGATGAACGTACCGAGCAGGATCGACGAGCTTGAGGTTGGCTTTGATGTCCCGGCCAAGCCGGGAATGGATCAGACAGACATTCAGACACCTTGCCTTATCCTCGACCTCGACGCGCTGGAGCGCAACATAGCGAAAATGGGTGACTATGCCCGCACCCACGGCATGCGCCACCGGGTGCACGGAAAGATGCACAAATCGGTGGATGTGGCCAAGCTTCAGGAAAGCCTGGGCGGCGCCGTTGGCGTTTGCTGCCAGAAGGTAAGCGAGGCCGAGGTATTTGCCCGCGGCGGCATCAAGGAAGTGCTGGTATCGAACCAGGTTCGCGATCCGCTCAAGATCGACCGGCTTTCGCGGATCCCGAAGCTTGGCGCACGCACAATATGCTGTGTTGACGATAAGGCAAACGTGGCCGAGCTGTCGGCGGCGGCGCAAAAGCACGGCACCGGGATCGAGTGCCTGGTGGAGATCGATTGCGGTGCCGGGCGCTGCGGGGTGAGCACGACGCCGCAGGTGGTGGAGATCGCCAAGGCCATCGACGCCGCACCGGGGCTGAAGTTCAGCGGCATCCAGGCGTATCAGGGCGCGATCCAGCACCTTGTTCGCTACGATCAACGCAAGGCAAGGATCGATGTTGCCGTGGCGATGGTGAAGGAGGCTGTCTATGCCCTGAAGGCCGAAGGGCTGGAGTGTGACATCGTCGCGGGCGGCGGCACTGGCAGCTACCCTTTCGAATCGACGAGCGGGGTCTTTAACGAGCTGCAATGCGGCAGTTACGCCTTCATGGATGCCGATTACGGCCGCATCCTGGACAAGAACGGCAACCGAATCGACCAGGGGGAGTGGGAGAACGCGCTGTTCATTCTGACCAGCGTCATGTCCCACGCCAGGCCAGATCAGGCGATCTGCGACGCTGGTCTGAAGACGCAATCGGTCGATAGTGGCCTGCCGTTCATTTTCGGGCGCGACGACGTGAAGTATGTGAGCTGCTCGGACGAGCACGGAGTCATAGCGGACCCGAGCAACGTGCTGAAGATCAACGAGAAGCTGCGGTTGGTGCCGGGTCATTGCGACCCAACCTGCAACCTCCATGACTGGTATGTGGGGGTCCGCAACGGCCAGGTCGAAACGCTGTGGCCGGTCTCGGCTCGCGGCAAGGCCTACTGATATCCGATTCGCCTGGATCACGGCCAGGAATACAAGCCAAAGCATCGGAACCGATCAAACGGGTTCGGTATGAGTTTGCCGGCAAGGACTGCTCGTTCCTGCCATTTCAAGGCAAGCGGTCAAGGGCGCGCGCATGCCCCTCAACCGGCGCCGGAATAGACCTCCCAGGCACCGCGGAAAGCATTCGCCACTGCGTCGATGTCGGTTGAAACGACGCTTACCGGATAGCCTGCGGCCACCACGGCGCGGGCATCCGTTGGCTGGCCGGTGAACCGGCCACAGGCGATCCCGGCGGCAGCACAGGTTGCGCGGATCGTTTCGCAGGCAGGTTCAAGCGCCCCTTCGGCCTTGTCACCAAGGGCAAGGTCCAGATCCCCGGTGCCGATGAACACGAGGTCAATGCCGGGCGTTGTCGCGATGGCCGCCGCATCGGCAAGTCCCGCCCGTGTCTCGATCATTACCGCCACCACGGTTCGCGCGCGCGCGCGGTCGAGATAGTGGCCGAACCCGCCCATGAGCGGGCGCACCCCTCCTGCCGAGCGAGCGCCCTCGGGCGGAAAGCGCGCGGCGGTCACAACCGCGACTGCCTGCGCCGCGGTCTCGACCAGGGGCACAATTACCCCTTCGGCACCGGCATCGAGCGCCTGAGCGATACCGGTCGCGCCATGATCGGCCACTCGCACCAGAACGGGCATTCGTCCGGCCACCGCGCCAATAGCGGCCTCGATACCCGAACGCGACCAGAGGCCGTGCTGGGCGTCGATCACGATGGCGCCGCCTTCGTTTGACGCGCCGCATCCGGCCCTGCCTCTGGCTTCAAGTGCGATCTCGATCAGCGCCGGCGCGCCGATCGAAAACCACATGAGCCCGACCGGCGTCCCCTGCCGCAGAAGGTGGCGCAGCGGCAACCTGGCCGTGCCGGGCGCTGTCCCGTCGGGGCCATTCTCAGCCATCGGCGGCTTCCAGGCCGGTTTCGCCAATCGCTTGGCAATCCTCGCCACGGTTCAGCCTTGCATAGCTCTGTTCGGCGTCGTGCATGAACCTGGTCATGCGATCCTGCGCAGCCAGGGCATCGCGGGCACGAAAAGCGGCATAAATTCCGCGCATTCCCTCGAGCACAATGTCACGCGTCCCGGCATCGCGCAGGGTTTCGCGGCGCACGACATGCACCTGATCGGCGAAGCGCTCGATCGTCCCTGCCAGTCGCGTGTTGCGCAGCGAGGCAATCCAGGTGGCACGAAACACCGCGTTCGCCTCGGCCAGCAGACGCACATCTCCCGCCGCAACCGCGGCCTCGGCGCTGGCCACGGCCGCCTCGAGCCGGTCAAGATCGGCTTCGGACAGATCGCGTGCAGCATTCGCCGCGGCGCGTGGCTCGAGCAGGCGTCGTACCTCGAAAATGTCAGCGATGTCTTCTGGCGCCAACTCCGGCAGCGCGAAGCCGCGCGTGGTCGAGACAAGATGCCCCTCGCTTACCAATTGCGTTAGCGCCTCGCGCACCGGCATCCGTGAAACCCCGAGGCTGCGTGCGATGCTGACATCGACCAGCCGGTCGCCCGGCCCGATGGCGCCGCCGCGCAGCTTCTCGCGAAGATCCTCGTAAATCTGGGCGCGCAGGCTCTCTCCCCGGCCGGGCACTATGGAGATCGAACGAGTTTCGGCCATCATGACTCCGAATTCAGTATACTGAATATGCTTCCGCAAATTCGCGTGGCCACACCGGCGCTTGATCCGCAGTTAAGAGAGGCTTGCGGAGTTTGTCAATGAAATCAAGATTACTCAGCAGGCGTTCGGCAGGTAACCGAATACAGTTTATATCCGTATTCCCAGATTCGTCTTGACAACAGCGCCGAAAACGCCGGACGCTACCCTTAACCGAATTCAGAAACTGGAACTCGGCAACCGGCCCCTGGGGCACGAAGCGATGCGTTGCACACCTGCACGGAGACAAACACCAGTGGAAACCGTGGTGGCCAGCTTGAAAACGGCAGCGTGCGAGATCGTAATCACCGGCCTGGGCACAGAGGCCCGATCGGCCGCGGAAGCGCTTGCCTCTGCATTGCGAGCCGCGGGTTCGGATGGGCCTGGCCGGATCGACATTTATCTTCCCGCGCCCGAGAGCGGGAACGACCCGCTCAAGCCACGCGAGACCGCACCCGATGCCATCGTCATCGTCGAGTTCGACAGCCGCGACGCGCTTGCCCGTGCCATGCTGGGCGGCGCGCTCGGGCAGGCGATAGGCACGTTGCCAGAGGGTGCAGAGGTGATCGCCACCGGGTTCGACCGGTTCTACTATCCCGTTCCGGACAGCCCGGGCACATGCGCCCCGGCGCCGATCAGCTATGTCGTGCGCTATCACCGCCCGGCCGAGGACGAGGCCGCGTTCCGGCAGCTTTACATCGACTCGCACCCGCCGGTGCAGGCTGCATTGCCGGGCATCCGGGCGATCCTGTGCTATCTGCCGCTTGACGATCTCGCCGTGCCGGGGGTGGCCCGGGGCGATTACCTGATCGGCAATGAGGTGGCCTTTGACGCGGTCGCCGACTTCAACGCTGCGATGCTCTCGCCCGCAAGGCATGAGCTGCGCGCCCACTATGACAACTTCCCGCCGTTTTCAGGGCGAACGTCACATGTGCTGATGCAGCGCCATGTGATGTAGCGGGGCGCCACGAGATAAACAGCCGACAGAAAGGGAAACGTCAAACCATGAAACGCAGAAGCCTACTTCAGATGATCGCGCTTGGCACCGCAGGCGCCAAGATTTTCGGCGGTGCCGCGCCCGCCTTTGCTCAGGACGGCCGCTCGGTCACCATTGCCTGGCCGTCGGACGTGCCGAGCTGGGACCCCAACCAGCGTTTCCAGCCCGATGCGCAGCCGCTGTTCAAATCGGTATTCGATCAGCCGATCGAACAAGACGCCGAACTGAACTTCGTGCCCAGCCTTTTCACGGAATGGGAACTCGCGGATGACGGGCTGTCGCTCAGCTTTTCGATCCGCGACGATGTGGTGTTCCATGACGGCACGCCGATGACGATGGAGGACATCCGCTTCACCTTCTACGAGCGGGTCGCTTCGGGCGAGAATCTCGATATCGCAAATACCTGGCGCAATCTTGAGGATATCGAGATCCTGTCGCCTACTTCGGGCGTGTTCGTCTTCAATGCGCCCACCCCAACCGCACCGCAATGGTTGGCCTTCATGGGCAGTTTCGTCGTGCCCAAGGCGTATATGGAAGAGGTTGGTGTCGAGGGTTTCCGCGAACGCCCCATTGGCACCGGCCCCTACAAGATCGTCGAATACCAGATGAATTCGCGCATCGTCTTCGAGCGGCACGAGGAATACTGGGGCGAAATGCCGGCCATCCAGCGTGTCACGGTCAACATTGTGCGTGATCCCTCGGCACGGGTTGCCGCGGTGCAGTCAGGCCAGGCACATCTGACCATCAATGTGCCCGTTCGCGAGGTCGAGCGGCTGGGTGCGATGCCGCAGCTTGAGGGCGAGATCAACCCCATCACCCGGGTGATCCTGTTGCAGTTGCGCCATGACATGGCCTTCGACGACCAGAATGTCCGCCTTGCCGTGCATCATGCGATCAACAAGCAGGCGCTGTCGCAGGCGTTTTATGGCGGGGCGGCGGTGCCGTTGTCTGTGGTGGCGCCTCCGGGCACGCCGGGCTATGTCGAGGGGTTCGAGTTCCCCTATGATCTGGATCGCGCGCGCGAGTTGCTCGCCGCTTCCGGCTTTTCGCCCGACAACCCGGTACGGTTCACGATGGCCACGACCAACGGCCATTTCCCCAGCGATTACGACATCGCGCGCGCGCTCGTGCAAATGTGGGGCGAGGTGGGTATCGAGGTGACACTCGACGTCATCGAATACGCCAGGTATTTCGAGCTCAACCGCGGCAATCAGCTGCCCGAGGCAACGCTCTATTCCTGGGACAACGCAACCGGCGATCCCGAGATCTTTACCGGCTATCTGCTCAATCCGCAGATGCCGTTCTCGGCCTGGAAAGCCGAACAGCCCGGCGACCGGGTGCTCGAGCTTTTCGCCGAGCCGGACTACGAAACGCGGATCGCCGGCTATCAGCAGGTCAATCGCGACGCCACCGAGATGGGGGCGACCATGCCCCTTCTGCAGAGCGTTCAGACCCTCGTGCGCGACGGCGGCCTGAACTATCGCAGATATGGCAATGGCTGGGTGTTGCCGGCGAGCATGTCCTGGTCGTGAGCCACGGACCATTGTTGTACAAAATGGAGCCGGCGGTCCCCGCCGGCGCCTTCCTTGAAGCTGGCGGATCCCCCGGATGACGGCAACCATCGCAAAACTTGTCATGCGGCGGTTTCTCGTTGCGATTCCGACGCTCTTGTTCGTGTCGATCCTTCTTTTCGTGGTGCTGCGGATTCTGCCGGTCGATCCGGCCGCCATGTCGGTGCCGCCCAATGCCACGCTCGCCGAAATCGAGCGGATGCGCGAGCAAATGGGGCTCCATCTGCCGATACCGCAGCAATACCTGATCTGGCTTGGCGATCTGCTGCGCGGGGATTTCGGCACCTCGACCCATTTTCGCACCGGTGTCGCCGGGCTTGTCGCCACCACCCTGCCTGCAACGATTGAACTTGCCGTGATGGGGATGATCCTTGGCGGGGGGCTTGGCCTCTGCGGCGGGCTTTTGATATTCTACTTTCGCGACACCAGGACCGAAGCCGCGCTCGATGTCGGCACGATCGCGGTCCTTTCGCTTCCCGATTTCCTGTGGGCGCTGTTCCTCATGCTGGTCTTCGGCGTGGTGTGGCAGATCCTTCCCTTCACCGGCAGGTTGAGCCCCGATCTCGACCGCCCGGTTGTCACCGGTTTCCTGCTACTCGACACGCTGATCACCGGGCAGCCCAAGACATTCGTCAATGCACTCTACCACATGATCCTGCCGGCGATGGCACTTGGCATCTCGGCTGCGCCACCGATAATCCGTGTCCTGCGCTCGAGCCTGCTCGATACCTACCAGGAGGATTTCATCCATCAGGCCCGGCTGCGCGGGCTGTCTGAGCGGCGCATCCTTCTGCGCCATGGGCTGAAGAACGCCATCCTGCCGACGCTTAGCCTGATGGGCGTGCAATTCGGCTTTCTCTTCGGTGGCACGCTTCTGGTGGAAATCATCTTTTCCTATCCCGGCATGGGCAACTTGATGGTCGATGCGATCCGCAACACCGATCTGCCGATCATCCAGACGGTGGGGCTGACCTATTGCGTGATGGTGCTTCTGGTCAGCATCACCGTTGACAGCCTCTATCTGATCCTTAACCCGAAGCTGAGGGCCCGCTGACGTGATGAGACTTCCTCCATGGGCGCGGTCGGGGCGCGTGATACTGGGCCTCTCGCTGGTGCTGATCGTGGTGCTTTGCGCGCTCTTTGCCCCCTGGCTGGCGCCGAATGATCCCAACCGGCAGGATCTGCTGGGTACGCTGATGCCGCCGGCATGGGCGCCCGGTGGCAGTGCCTCCTGGCCGCTGGGCACCGACAGCCTGGGCCGCTGCATCCTGTCACGGCTCATCTATGGCGCGCGGGTGGCGCTGACTGTGGCGGTGATCGCCTCGACCGGGGCGATGGTGCTGGGGGCGCTGCTGGCCTATGCGGCGGGGTATCTCGGCGGCTGGGTCGACTGGCTTATCGGGCGGATCGTCGATATCTGGCTGTCCTTCCCGCCGGTCATCCTGGCGTTGATCCTGATGGTGGGCCTGGGAAGTGGAATCCAGAACGTGATCCTGGCCATCATACTTGTTGACTGGACCCGCTTTTGCCGGGTGCTGCGCGCCGAGGTCATGGTGGTGAGCCAGCGCGACTATGTGGCGGCCGCACGGCTTTTGGGGTTTTCGCACATGCGTACGGTGATCCGCGAGGTGGCACCCGCGACATTTCCGCTGCTGATTACGCTTCTGGCTCTCGAGATGGGAATCGCGGTGGTGGTCGAGGCCATCCTGTCCTTTGTAGGGATGAGCGTGGGCTCTGACACCCCTGCCTGGGGGCAGATGATCGCGGATGCGCGCCAGACCGTCTATCAGGCGCCCTGGAATGTCATCTTTCCCGTGGGTGCAATCTTTGTCGTGGTGTTCGCTTTCAACATTCTCGGCGACGGTTTGCGGCGCACACTCGATGCCCGGCTGACCCAGACGGAACGGAGCTGAGATGTCGTTGCTCCAGGCAAATGAACTCTCGGTCGCCCTGCGGCTTCATGCGGGGGACTTTCCTGCGCTATCGAATCTGAGCTTCAAGGTCGAGGCAGGGCGCACGCTGGGGATTGTCGGGGAATCGGGCGCCGGCAAATCGATGATCACACGCAGCATCGCCCAGTTGCTGCCGCGCGGGTTCTCTGTGACGGGGGGCAGCCTGCGCTTCATGGGCCAGGACCTGCTCGGCATGCACGCCGATGCTCGCCGCGCACTTTTCGGCCGCGAGATCGCCTTCATTCCGCAAGAGCCTCTTTCGGCACTCAATCCGGTCCTGACGGTCGGCCAGCAGATGCAAGAGCATCTGTTGCATATCGGCGTCAGGCGGGGCGAGTGGCGCGACCGGGCGATCGCAGCGCTGAGCGACGTGCAACTTCAGGATCCGGCAGGGCTTCTGGCAAAATACCCCCATCAACTGTCGGGCGGGATGTGCCAGCGCGTACTGATCGCCATGGCCTTCGTCAGTCGCCCGAAACTTCTGATAGCGGACGAGCCGACGACGGCACTCGACGTCACCATTCAGGCCCGGATCATGGACCTCATTGCCGATCTGCGTCGCCAGCATGGCACGGCGGTGATCTTCATTACACATGATCTGCGCCTCGCGGCGCAGATCTGCGACGAGATCATGGTGCTCTACGCTGGCCGGCAGGCCGAATACGGCCCCGCGCGTGCGCTGATGGAGGCCCCGCGCCATCCCTACACGCGGTGTCTGCAGCTTGCAGTACCGGCAATGACCGGGCCTCGGCGCGGGCTCTATATCCTGCCCGAGCGGATGCCGGGGCTTCGGGCGGTTCGCGCAATGTCCGGTTGCCGGTTTGCCGAACGCTGCCCGCTAGCCGACAGCGCCTGCCTTGCTGGTGAGCCGGCACCGGCAAAGGTCGCGCCCGGTCATGTCGCCGCCTGCCTGCGCCCCGAGGCGACAGCGAGCATTGCCCCGCCGCCGCCACCCGACCATGCTGCGGCCTCAACGACGGCCGGCGAGCCGTTGCTCAAGCTCGACGGCCTGGGCAAGGTTTTTGTCACCCGCCGGCGGCTGATCGGCAAACCCGACCTGTTCAGCGCCCTGAACAGCGCCACGCTCGAATTGCATCAAGGCGAGTTCTTCGGAATCGTGGGCGAGAGTGGCAGCGGCAAGTCCACCCTTGGAAGACTCGTCGTTGGGCTGGAACAGCCAACGCGCGGGCGCATCATGCTTCTTGGCCGCGATATCGGCAACGAGCGCGCTGAAACCCGTGCCTTTCGCCGTGAAAACGTGCAGATCGTGTTCCAGGATCCGCAATCGGCACTCAACCCGCGTCGGCGTGTCGCCGCAATCATCACGCAGGTGCTTGAAGCGGCGGGTGTGCCCGAGGCCGAAAGGCAGGTGCGCGCGCGCGAATTGCTCGCCGAGATCGGACTCTCGCCCGAATCCGCACATAGTTACCCCTCTCAGCTTTCGGGCGGGCAAAAGCAGCGCGTGAACATCGCCCGCGCGCTGTGCCGCCCGCCGCAGGTGCTGGTCGCAGACGAGATCGCCTCGGGGCTGGATGTTTCGGTGCAGGCGCAGCTTCTGAATCTGCTGCTGCGATTGCGCAAGGATCACGGGTTTTCGATGCTGTTCATCTCGCATGATCTGTCGGTGGTGCGCTATCTGTGCGACCGTGTGGCGGTGATGAACCGTGGCGAGATCGTCGAGACCGGCAGGACCGAAGAGGTCTTTGCCAATCCCGCCCATCCCTATACGCAAACTCTGCTCGCCTCGGTCCCGCCCGACCAGGCTGCGGCGGATACCCTCGATCACCAGGGAGCCACGCCTTGAAAGTCATCGAATACAACCGCTGCGGCGGGCCCGAGGTGCTGGAATGCGCAACCCGCCCGGACCCGGAATGCGGCGCGGGCGAAGTGCTGATCGCTGTCGAGGCGACAAGCGTGAACCCGGTGGACGCAAAGATCCGCAGCGGCGGTTTTCCCGGTCTGCCGTGCAGTTTTCCCGCCGGCACCGGGCGTGACGGGGCAGGTGTCGTGCAGGAGGTCGGGGAAGGGGTCGATCCAGGGCTTGTCGGGCAGCTTGTGTGCTACCTGGCGCAGCGCGGCGTGGCGACCTGGTCGACGATGCTGGTCCTGCCCGCCGATCAGGTCGAGCCGGTGCCCGATGGGCTCGGGCCGGTCGAGGCGGCAAGCCTGCCGCTGGCCGGTGTCAGCGCCTGGGCCGGGCTGGTTGAGGCCGGCGCGCTGGGCCCCGGCGAAAGCGTGCTGGTCCATGCTGCGGCGGGGGGCGTGGGCAGCCTTGCGGTTCAGATCGCCCGCGCCCGCGGCGCAACCGTCTGGGCGAGTTGTTCATCGGGCAACGCCGATTACGTGGCCGGGCTTGGTGCCGACCATGTCATCCGCCGCGATACGCTGGCCTTTGACGAGGCCGGCAAGACGTTCGATCTGGTGTTCGATCTGATCGGCGGCAAAATCCGTGAGCGAAGCCGCAATGTGGTGCGTCCTGGCGGGCGTCTTGTGGGGCTCAACGCCCTGCCTTTCACCAACGCCAATTACCGCGACGACATCAGAGAATGCATGGCCGAGGTGCAGCCCGGCACTGGTGCCCTGCGCGCGCTCCTTGATCTCGTGGCGTCAGGGGATGTTGCGGCGCAGGTGTCGCAGGTTTTGCCTTTTTCGGATTTCGTCACCGCCCATAGCCTGATCGAAACCGGGCGCACGCGGGGCAAGATCGTGCTGGACCTGCGCGGCTGAGCCCGCCTGATACCTGATCCGTCTGATCGGTTCCGGTAAACTGGTTTCCCATGCCTGCCCGTGCCGTCAGGGCACGGGCTGCACCCAATAGACAAGCGCATGAGTGGGCGGGCAGCCTGGGCGCGGCAGGAGCGGGTAATCGAAGTGAGTCAGGGTGCCCCGCAACACGCCTTAGCCGCGCAACCCCGCCTCGCGCAGGTGCGGCAAGACGGATTCGGTAAAATAGGGCAACTCGTCGAGATAATTGACGAAAGACAGGGTCGTGCCCGCAAAGCCAACCTCATGCATGCGTACCATTTCCGCAGCGATATCCTGCGGTGTCCCGACAAGGGGATAGGTGCCGCCGCCGCCCGCAAACCGCTTGCGATGCAGCCGGTAGGCATCTTCGGAATGCGATTGCGAATGCTTTGCCTTTGCGCCCATGTACTTGTCGACGCTCGCGCTGTCCTCGTACTGCACCGCGTAACTCTCATAGTAGTCCTCGGCCTCGGCGCGCGTCGGACGGCAGACGACATGGCATGTGGTGAACACACCCACATCGCGCCCGGTCTCGGCTGAGCGACGGCGCATGTCCTCGATCGGTTCGCGGCCATTCTCGATCTCGGTGAAAGTGGTGAACAGATAATCTGCGGCCCGGGCCGCGAAATCCCGCCCCGGCGCCGAGAAGGCGGCGTTGAGCGTTACCGGTCGCGGCCGCTGAACCGGTCGCGGCTTGCCCGAGACGCCCTTGAGCTGATAGTATTTTCCATCATAGTCAAAGGGTTCTTCACTGGTATAGAGCCGCTCGACAATTTCGAACCATTCGAGCCCCTGTCCGTATCGATCCTCGATCAGCGACAGGCCGAACAGGTCGAACTCTTCCGGGTTCCAACCGCAAACGATGTTCAGCCCCGCGCGCCCGCCCGATACATGGTCGATGGTGGCCAGCGCCTTCGCGGCGAGAACAGGGTGAACCATCGGCACATGGACGGTAGAGAACACCGCGATCCGTTGTGTCACCGCAGCCAGCGCCGAGGCGAGCGTGAGCGTCTCGAAGGACCATTCGCGGCTGTTCATCTCGCCGCCAAATCCCTTCCAGCGCGCGATCGGCAGCAGAAACTCGTAGCCCGCCGAATCGGCATATTGCGCCATGCGCATAAGCTCGGGCCAGGTCGCCGGCCAGCGTTCGGGCACCTTGGTCAATGTAAGCCCGCCATCTGCATTCATCGAGAACACCCCGAGCTTGAACGCGTTGGGCCCGCGCATCGGATGAATCGTGGCTTCGGTCATGAAAGCTCCTCGCGCTTGGACCCGTCCATCGGGCATTTGCTATGAAAGTAGCGCGCCGCCGCTTCAACAAAGCTGCGCGCGAATTCGGCGGCGGCGTCCGGATCGCGGCGCGCAAAGCCGCCAAGCCCGTCGTGCATCATTCCCAGCGCCTCTTCGCGCGCGCCGGGCAGCGCGAAGGTCATGCGCCGCAGTGTCCCGGCCTGATCGTCGAACCGGGCGAGGGTGTCGCGCAGGCGGCTGTTGGCGACATGGGTTACCCAGCCTGCTCGAAAGGCATAATTCGCCACCAGAAAGGCATCGAGATTTCCCGTCGCGGCGGCCCTGCCAGCCTGTTCCAGTGCGCGCCGCAGCAGCGCGATGGCCTCTGGCGGCATCGCCTCGGCGGCGCGTGCAGCCGCCACCGGTTCGATCAGACAGCGCAGATCGACAATCTCGGCCACTGTGGTGGCGGTGACCGGCGGCACGCGAAAACCCCACGCGCCGGTGTCGAGCAAGCCATCGGCCACAAGCCGCGACAGCGCCTCGCGTACCGGGCTGCGCGAAACGTTCATGTCCCGTGCAAGCACCGATTCCGCGAGTCGGGCCTCGGCGTCGAACGCACCCATCCGCAGCCGGTCGCGCAGGGCATGGTAAATCTGCTCGGCGAGCGGCGCCGGGCGCGACAGGGGGTCGAGAAGATCCTGTTTCATCGACAGGAAACCTCTTGCGCGTTGCGCGGTTCTGGTGAAACTAGTTGTCGACAGTATTCAGTTAATCCGGATAATCGCCGCCACGTCAAGCCACAAGATTGCCGCTCCCTGTAACGGCGGGCGGGAAAAGCGCAGGAAGGGCTGGAATTGGCACAAGACGCACTCAAGGCACTCGGCCAGGCGCTCCCTGAAGGGGCGATCGTGATCGGCGCCGATATCCCCGCATCGATCGCCGCAGACTGGAGCACGGCCGAACCTGTGATGCCCATGGCACTGATCAGGCCGCGCATCACCGCCGAGGTCGCCACCGCGCTTGCGATCTGCGATGCTCTGGGCGTTCCCGTCACCGCTCAGGGCGGGCGCACCGGGCTTGCCGGCGGCGCTGTGCCCGCAGAAAACGGCGTTGCGATGAGCTTTGAACGAATGGCCGCCATCGAAGAGATCGATCCCCTTGCCGGGGTGGCGGTGGTGCAGGCGGGTGTGCCTCTGGCATCAGTGCAGGCATCGGCGCGCGAATACGGGTTGATGTTCGGAGTCGATCTGGGCTCGCGCGACAGCTGCACCATCGGCGGCAATCTGGCGACCAATGCGGGCGGCACGCGCGTTCTGCGCTATGGGATGATGCGCGAAAACGTGCTGGGGCTGGAGGCGGTGCTTGCCGACGGCACGGTGATTTCGTCGATGAACCGGCTCTTGAAGAACAACGCGGGTTATGACCTCAAGCAGATGTTCATTGGCACCGAGGGCACGCTTGGTGTCATCACCAGGGCCGTGCTGCGTTTGCAACCGGCACCCGCAGCCTCGGCCAGTGCCCTTTGCGGGTTTCGTAACGCTGACGCCATGCTTGGCTTCCTGATGCGCGCGCGCAGCCGCCTCGGGCAGGCGCTCTCGGCCTTCGAGGCAATGTGGCCGAGCTTCTATTCGCACATGACCGGCGCCTTGCCCGAATTGCGCCGCCCCTTCGATGCCCCGCACGGGCTTTACGTTCTGATCGAGGCGGCTGGCGCGGCCGATGAGGCGATCGAGGAGCGGTTGCACGCGCTGCTGTCCGAGGCGCTCGAAACGGGCGAGATCACGGATGCAGTGATCGCGTCGTCGGAGCGCGATCGCGCCGATCTCTGGGCGCTGCGCGAGAGCGTGGCCCATTTCGGCCGTGTGCTGGGGCCGGTCATCGCCTTTGACATCGGTGTGCCCATCGCGGCAATGGGCGCTTTCGTGGCGCGAGTCGAGGCCGAGATAGCCGAAGGCTGGCCCGGCATCATTGCGATGAGTTACGGTCATATTGGCGACAGCAACCTTCACCTTGTCTGTCACCTTCCCGGTGCTGGGGCCGATCAGCCGCATGAAGCGGTGTCGGATCTCGTTTATCGCCGGGTGGTCGAGGTTGGCGGCAGCGTTTCCGCCGAACATGGCATCGGTACGCTCAAGCGCAAGGCGCTCGCACTCAGCCGTAGCCCGGCAGAGCTTGCATTGATGGCGCGGATGAAACGCGCGCTCGATCCCAATGGCACCCTAAACCCCGGCAAGGTCGTCACGGCATGAAACGGCGCTTTACCGGCAGCAGCAATCCGGCCCGGGCGCTGTCGATTGCAGAGCTGAGGCACATGGCAGCGCGTCGGCTGCCACCTTTCGTGTTCGAATATCTCGATGGCGGGGCCGAGAACGAGGTCACGCTCACGCGCAACAGGGCCGCTTTTAACCGCGTTGCGTTTCGCCCGCTTGTGCTGGTCGACGTGGAAAAGGTGGATTTATCGCGCCAGGTGCTGGGCCGGCGCTGGCGCGTGCCCTTCGCCATCGGCCCAACCGGATTCAATGGCCTGATCGCGCCGGACGGCGACCGAGCGCTGGCCCGCGCCGCACGTGCGGCGCATGTGCCCATGATCCAGAGCACCGTCTCGAACACGACGATCGAGGAAATGGCGGCGATCGCGGGTCTCGAGCACTGGCTGCAGGTCTATGTGTTCAAATCGGACGAATTCATGCAACGCCTGCTGGAACGCGCCCGCGCCGCGGGGGTGCAAGGCCTTGTGCTGACGGTGGATGGCAGCGTCTTTGGCAACCGAGAATGGGACAAGCGCAATTATCGTCCCGGCACGACCGACCCGATACTGCGTCACAAGCTGGCGACGCTCGCCCATCCTCGCTGGGGCATCGGCATGTTGCTGCAAGGGGGCATTCCGGCAATCGGAAATATCGCCGACATGCTGCCCGATGGCAGGCGCGATCTGGCGGCGGCGGCCAGCTGGGCGCGCGAACAGATCGATCCCTCGCTCAACTGGCGCCGAATCGACTGGTTGCGGCGAAACTGGGATGGCCCTCTCGTCATCAAGGGGATTGCCCGTGCCGACGATGCCCGCCGCGCCCTCGACGCCGGGGCACAGGGCTTGGTCGTGAGCAATCACGGCGGGCGGCAGCTTGACGGAGCGCAGGCCACGATCAACGTCTTGCCCGATATCGCCGCCGCTGTCGGCGGGCAGATGACGATCCTGATTGACAGCGGTTTTCTGCGAGGCACCGATATTGCCAAGGCGCTGGCGCTTGGCGCGGATGCCGTGCTGCTGGGACGCGCGGCGCTATACGGTCTTGGCGCGGCAGGCGAGCAGGGCGTGGCTCGCTCGCTGGCTCTGCTGGAAGACGAGTTGCGCCGGACCCTCGCCCAGCTCGGCTGCCCGAATCTCGAATCGCTTGGCCCGGAGCTTCTGGATCGGGGCGATCGTGGGCCGCTCGATCCTTGAGGTTCAGGCACGGCGCTCAGCGGATCTCGTTGACATAGCGATGAGCCGATGTCTCGGCATGGTGCAACGCATGGGCCACCGGGCTGTTGGCCTCGTCAAAGGCCGTTTCCTCGATCAGCAGGACGGGCGCACCCGCCGCGATGCCCAACGCTTCGGCGATATCCGGCGCGGCGGCGGCGGCGGCGAGATGCTCGCGTATCGCCGCGATACGAATGCCTGCCGCATCGCTCATATGGCGATAGAGCAGGTCGGGCGCCGCTTCGGGCGTATCGGGGAATCCGGGCAGCAGCCGCGCGGGCAGAGTGAAGTGGTCATGCATAACCGCTCTGCCCTCGACGATCCGCAATCGCTGCAAGCGCAGCACTTCCGACCCTTCCGCCATGTCGAGCGCGTCTTTCTCGGCCGGCGTCGCCACCGCGCGCGCGATCCCGATCGTCCGTGTCTCTGCCCGGCACAACCGCCCGTCAAGGTCGTGCAGCCGGTAGTAATCGAACAGAAAGCGCAGGCTGTGGCGCGGCGCGCGGCCGGTGACGACGGTGCCTGTCTTGCGCCGCCTGGAAAGCACGCCGGCGGCCGTAAGCTCGGCAAGCGCGCGGCGCAAGGTGCCCACCGCCACACCCATCGAGGCCGACAGCGCCGTTTCCCCCGGCAACACCATGCCTGCCTTCCAGTCGCCCCGCGTTATCGCCTCGGCGATGCGCGCCTCAACCGCGCGCCATCGCGGTATGGACTCGGGCAAGGGCGCTGAAAGATCGGTGTCCTGAGCCTCATTTGGACCGGGATCGTAGCGGGAAGGAGACATCCGGCTTGACCTTCTCTATTTCTATAAAGAATATAGATGAAGACATTTCAACGCAACCCGGAGGAGGGTCCGATGTCGAAACAGATCAAGCTTGGCTTGTCGATGTGGCGTATGGGCTATCACATCGCCGCGTGGCGCCACCCCGAGGTGACGCCCACCGGCTCGATGGACTTTCGCCATTTCCTCGAGATCGCCCAAATCGCCCAGCAGGGCCTGTTCGACCTGCTGTTCATGCCCGACGAGCTGGCCATACGCGGCAGCGACAACCCGCCCGGGGCAATGCAACGCCAAAGCAACGGGGCCGAGCTGGAGCCGATCACCCTGCTGTCGGCACTGGCCCCGGCAACGCGGCATATCGGCCTCGTCTCCACCGGCTCGACGACCTATAGCGAGCCCTACAACCTGGCGCGGCAGTTCCTGTCGCTCGACCATTTGAGCGGCGGGCGTGCGGGGTGGAATGTCGTTACCTCATGGGGCAAGGAAGATGCGCTGAACTTCGGCCATATGGACACACCTGCCTATGATTTGCGCTACGAGCGCGCGGGCGAATTCGTCGATGTCGTTCGCGGGCTGTGGAACAGCTGGGACGCCGACGCCTTTCTGCGCAACCAGGAAAGCGGGCACTACTACGACTCCCAGAAGCGCCATGTACTCGATCATGACGGAAAGCATTTCCGTGTGCGCGGTCCGCTGCATGTGGCGCGCTCGGTGCAGGACGAGCCGGTGATCGTGCTCGCGGGTGATTCCGACGAGGGGCGCGAGATTGCCGCGCGTTCGGCCGATATCGTCTTTACCGCCAAGCAGTCGCTGGAGGATGCACAGGCGTTCTATGCTTCCGTCAAGGGGCGTCTGGCGAAATACGGCCGCGCTTCGGAGGATGTGGTGATCATGCCCGGTATCATGCCGATCACCGCGCCCACGCGCGGGGCAGCGCAAGCCAAATTCGACCGCATTCAGGAGTTGATCGACCCGGTCGTCGGGCTGGCCGCGCTTTATGACCGGCTGGGCGATCTTTCGGGCTACCCGCTTGACGGGCCGGTGCCCGAACCCAAGGACCCTGCCTTTCGCAGCCGGGCCGAGACGATCTGGCGCTTCGCACAGCGCGAGGGGCTGACGATCCGCGAGCTTTATCGCATCCAGGCCGCAGGGCGCGGGCACCGTGTCGTGGTCGGCACCCCGGCCGAGATCGCCGACACAATGCAGGAGTGGATCGAGGCCGAGGCGGCGGACGGGTTCAACATCGCGCCAACGCATCTGCCTGCCGGCATCCGCGATTTCGTCGCTCTCGTGATTCCCGAGCTGCAGGCCCGTGGGCTGTTTCGTACCGCCTATGAAGGCGAGACGTTGCGTGCCAACCTAGGGCTGACGCGGCCGAAGCCGCGCTGAAACGGGGCAGGGGGCCACAGGGGCGCATGAACGAGCCGCACTTTCAGGGGCTGGTCGAGATCGCACGGCGCATCGCGGCGCGCGAGATAACGGCGCGCGAGGTGACGGAGCATCAGCTTGACCGGATCGCCACCCATGCCGACCTCGGTGCCTTTGTGGCCCTGCGCGCCGAGGCAGCGCTGGCCGAGGCCGCCAGGGCCGATACCGAGATTGCCGCCGGGCAGCACCGCGGGCCACTGCATGGGGTGCCGGTGGCGCTCAAGGATGTCATCGATCTGGCCGGGATGGCCACCACCGCCGGGATGGCCATGCGAGCTGGCGCGATCGCCGAACGCGATGCCACCGTCACAAGCCGCCTGCGCGCGGCGGGAGCGGTCATCCTCGGCAAGCTGAACCTGACCGAGGGCGCCTTCGGCGATCACCGACCGCCCTTCGGCACGCCGGTCAACCCCTGGGACGCGCGTTTCTGGCCCGGCGCCTCGTCCAGCGGCAATGGCGTTGCGACGGCGGCGGGGCTATGCTTCGGCAGTATCGGCACCGATACCGGCGGCTCGATCCGCATGCCCGCGGCAGCCAATGGCGTCGCCGGGCTGAAGCCCACGCGCGGCCGGATCAGCCGCCACGGGGTATTCCCGCTTGCGCGCACGCTCGATCACCTGGGGCCGATGGCACGGCGGGTCGAGGACCTTGCCGCCATTCTTGCCGCCGTGGCGGGCCCTGACCCGGAAGACCCGACTTGCGCCCATCTTCCCCCCGGCGATCTGCTTGCCGCGACGGCAAGCGGCGTGCAGGGGCTGCGCCTTGGGGTCGACCCGGGCCTTGTCGGCACGGCGGTTGATCCCGAAATCTCCGCCGCCGTCATGGAAGCCATGCGCCTGCTATGCGCATCCGGCGCAGAGCGGCACGAAGTGCGCTTTCCCGATATCCGCAATGTGGTGGATCTGTGGTTCGACATCTGCGCGGTCGATGCCGCCCAAGTCCATGCCGGAACCTGGCCCGGCCGGCGCGCTTCCTACGGGCCGGCGCTTTCGGCCTGCCTTGAGCACGCCAGCACACTTTCGGCGCAGGACTATCACGCGGCCATCCTGCGCCGCGAGGATCTCGCTGGCTGGATCGAGGCGCTGTTTTCCGAGGTCGATGTGCTGGTTATGCCGGTATTTGCGCGTCTCGTGCCCGCGGCCGCACGGGCGGATAAAATGGACGCGACGATGATTGAGGAGCTGCATCGCTTTACCTGTCCGTTCACCCTGTCGGGCCACCCTTGCGCGGTGGTGCGTGCCGGAACCGATCGCAACGGCATGCCGATCGCGATCCAGTTCGTTGCCGCGCGCTTCAAAGAGGCGCACTGCCTGCGCGCGGCCTCGGCTTTCGAGGGGCAAACGCCCTGGCACGAGCTACGCCCGCCTTGCCCATCAGGCAAGCAAGGCGCAAAAGTCTGATCTGAGCGCTGCAAACCGGATTACCTCAAAGGGGCAGGCCAGTGCCAAAGCGCCAAGAATACTCTGACCCTGGCGGGCGCGACATTGGAAAGTCTATTGACCCCCGCGATTAGAATACGTCAGTCGGGGCGCTCCAAAGGTAATGCTCGACATAATCAAGGCCGGGGTGCAGTAACGCCTCAATGCGACATCAGGACAGGTAGCCTGGCGCTTTCAAGCATCGAGCGGGTTACCCCGCCAACAAGATCCTCAAGCGGCTTGGGGTGTTCGAAAGCCCCCATTACCAGAAGATCGGCATCGAGCCGCGTGCAGGCTGCCAGAATTGCCTCATATGTGCGCCGGCCCCGATGGGGTTCGCTGATGACCTGCGCCACGATTCCATGCGCATCTAGATAACCCGATGCGCTGACGCCTGCCGGCAAATTGTCGCTGCCTGCCTCGCCCACGCTCAGCAGTGTCGTCATCTGCGCGTCGCGCAACAGTGGCAGCGAATCCATCAGCGCTCGGGCTGCGGCGCGCTTGCCGTCCCAGGCCACGACCACATTGCGCGGCGCCGCGGCGCGCGCCGGGTCGGCGTCGGCTGGTACGCATAGCACGGGGCGACCGCCAAGCAGTACCACCGCATCGGGGCTCAGCGACAACTCGTTGCCTCGCATGACCCGCTCGAACTGGCCGACTAGGACAAGATCGAAATACCGGGCCATCATACCGACGGTCGGTCCCGGCTCGCCCTCGGCCTCGATCCATTTCGGCGCGCTCACGGGAGCAGCTTCGGTGCAGAGTTGCTCGAAACGGGTGCGAACATCCGAGCCGCGATGGGCCAGCGCGGCGCGCACCGAGGCGCGCACCCCTTCCGGCATCCATCCCGGCATGCCGCGGCTTGCATCGGAAAGGCCATGAGCCATCACCGCCGTCAACCGGGCCCTGTGGGCACCCGCCAGAGCCATCGCCGCGCGCAGCGCCGCATCCGCGGATGTGCTGGCGTTATAGGCAACAAGAAGGTTCTTTAGCATCGGCGTCTCCCCGCAGGCGGGCACATCAATCTGCCCCGTCACCGCTCTTCTTCGCGGGATGGGCACGGAAGCCGAAATGCCACAGCGCTAGCACCGACAGGACAAGCAGTGCCAGCGCCACCGGGCGACCGAGAAGGAATGCCGGGTCACCCCCCGAAACGACCAGGAACTGGATCACAGCAAGCTCGAAATTCGGCCCGATGAAGAAAGCGATGATGAAGGGCACGACCGAAAAGTCGAATAACCGCATCAACAGCCCCAGCACGCCGAAACACAGCATGATTGCCACCCCCAGCATGCTGTTGGTAACCACATGGGTGCCAACGATGCAAAACAGGAAGGCCACCGGATAGATCAGCGTTGCCGGTGCCCGCACGACCACTGTCCAGAATCGCAGCCCCACCAGCCCGACGACAAGGTTCATGCCATTGGCCATGATCATCGCGCCAAAAAGTGCATAGACCAGTTGTGCCTGTTCCTGAAACAGCAATGGCCCCGGCTGGATGCCGTGAATGATGAACGCGCCGAGAATCAGCGCCGCCGTGACATTGCCGGGAATGCCGAGCGACAGCAGCGGGATCATGTTCGAGCCGACAACGGCGCTGTTGGCCGATTCGGTGGCCGCGACGCCCTCGGGTGCGCCCTTGCCGAAACGCTCGGGCGTGGGCGAGCGCCGCTTGGCCTCGGCATAGCTCAGAAATGCGGCCGCGCTTGACCCGGCGCCGGGCACCGCGCCCACCAGCGTGCCGATTACCGCGCCTCGCAGCAGCGTCACCCGGAGCGCCACGAACTCGCGCAGCGTCAACTGCTGATCCGCCTCGCCGGCGCCAGAGGCAATGGCACCCGCCTGTCCGTCATCGCCGGCGGTGCGCGGTGGCGGGCGCATGGCAAAGATCTGGCGGAAGATCTCGCCCACAGCCAGCACGCCCACGGCAACCGCCGCCAGCGGCAACCCGTCATAGAGATCGATCATGCCGAAGGTCAGCCGCGGGGTGCCGCTGGCCTGATCGAGCCCCACCGTGCTGAGCAGCAGCCCCAGAAACGCCGCCGCCAGCCCGCGCACCATCGACCCGCCGACAAGCCCGGGAATGATGGCCAGCGCGAAGATCATCAGCGCCATCACCTCGGCAGGCCCGGCACGCAGGGCCAGTACCGCAAGCGAGGTAGAGACGGTGATCAGAACGATATCGCTGAAGGTGTCGCCGGTGATCGACGAGAACAGCGCCAGTTTCAGCGCCTTGCGGGGTTGCCCGGCAACCGCCATCGGGTGCCCGTCCAGCGCGGTGGCGGCCGAATCGGCCGAACCGGGCGTATTGATCAGGATCGCCGGCACGGCGCCACCGACGGTGCCGCCCTTGTTGATGCCGACCAGAAAGGCAATCGCGGCCAGCGGGTTGAGCGCGTAGGTGAAGGGCACGGCAATGGCGATCGCCATCGGTGCGTTGAGCCCCGGCACTGCGCCGACGAACTGGCCCAGCACCACGCCGGCCAGCACCCACAGCAGATTGCCCAGCGTCATCGCATCGGCAAGCCCGGCCAGCGCGGCGTCCATCGTCAGATCTCCTGAAAGTGCCGGTGCTTAACCAACAATGGCCGGCGATGACCGGTCATGGCAGTTGGCGGCCGAGCAGAACGACAAAACATAGCCAGATCCCCAGCGGCACCAGCAGTGTGCCAACCCCAAGCCAGAGCCAGCGCCTTTCGCCCATATAGAGCATCATCAGCAGCACCAGCGCTGGCGCCATGATTACGAAACCGAGCCCGCGCATTCCGAAATAGCTGATCAGGGCCAGAGTCACCGCACCGGTTACGGGGACCAGCATCGCGCTGCCGCTGTCGGGCATCGGCTTCAGAACGATGGCCAGCCCACACAGCACCATGGCCAGACCACACGCCATCGGCAGCGCGGCGGGTTGCATGACGGCGCGGCCGAGTTGCAGCGTCTGCGCGGGAACGATTATCAGCGCGATCACCAGCCCCAGCGCCACAAGCACGACCCCGACTATGCGGGGCCGAAACCTGTCCTTGGCGAAAGGGCCGGCAACCGGAGCCACGATCCGCTACTCGGTGCCGGCCAGCCTGGCCGATATGCGCGCATCATCCATGATCATTGCCGAAAGTGCCTCGGGGCCAAGATTGCCGAGCTGCATTTCCATGCGCTCTCCTGCCAACTGGCGCACGCCGTCACTGTTCACCGCCTCGTCGATCGCCGTGGCCAGCGCCTCGCGCACATCGTCGGGCAGGCCGGCCGGCGCCTGGAACTGGAAGAAGATATTGGTGGCGTAATCGATGCCATGATCGCGCAGATTTGCCACCTCGGGGGTCACCATCAGCGGTTCTGAATTGAGGTTGACGACCACCTTCATGTCACCCGAGCGGATATACTGGTGATGCGCGCCACCATTGAAACCGGCATCCACATGTCCGCCCAGAATCTGGGTCAGCACCTCGGCACCGCCGCGCGTCGGCACGACGCGCAGATCGATGTCGTAATGATCGGCGATCATGTCGGCCACGCGCTCCATGTCGGGCCCCATCACCGCGACCGTCAGCGAGCCGCGCTCTCTGGCGGTTTCGGCAAGTTCGTCGAGCGTGTCGAAGGGCGCATCCTCACGCGCAACGAGGACCATCTGCGAACGGGCGATGGTTGCCAGGTAATCGAAGTCTTCCGGGCTGTAATCCATCCCCTCGTTGAAGAAGGGGTTGTTCGAGAAAGTCGTGGTTACCCCCATGCCGATCGTGTGCCCGTCGGGCGCGGCATTCCTGAGCAGGGTCGCCATTACCCCGCCGCCGGCTCCGCCACGGTTGATCGGCACCACTGTCCAGCCGCGACTTCCCTCGATGTTGTCAGCCACCAGCCGGGCAAGAGCGTCTGCACCGCCGCCTTCGTTGAAACCGATGAGGAGCTGGATCGGCCGCTGCGGCGACCATTCTGCCAGCGCCGCGTCTGGCTGTGTCAGCATGGTAACCGCGGCGATTCCCGCCGCAACGAGCATTCTGTGCCCGTATCCCACCTTTAACATTATCGTCTCCCTCCCGGTTATCGTTGCCATTTCTGCACTCGCCGGCGCGGGCCTCACCTGGATTTCCGGCGCAACCGCCCTGTTCCAACACGCTACGAGAGCGGTAAGTGATAAGTCAAATAAAATCTTTTTTTCATTTATATATTTGTTTTGAAAGAACTAATATTGCTTGATGGCGCAATATATTCCTATTGCCATGCGTTTGCGCGGTCGCTTCCCTCAATCCCGGCCGGGGCCCGCCTGAAGACGGGCGCCGGTTGCACAGCGAAAACCGGTATGGCCGGTGGTCGAATCGGGTGTCGCGCGGGTGCGCGCCGAAACCCTGTAGCGGGCGCAATAACTGTGATGGCACAGATACGAGCCGCCGCGCAGGACCCGCTCGGCGCCGCGGCGCGGACCGCGCGGGTTGGCCCGCGCCAGATCCTGGTGGCGGATGTGCCAGTCTTCGCTCCACCAGTCGGCGCACCATTCCCAGACATTGCCGACCATGTTGTAAAGCCCGTATCCGTTCTCTGGAAAACTGCGCGCGGGTGCGGTGCCGGCATGGCCGTCCTCGGCGTTGTCGTGATCAGGAAAGCGCCCCTGCCAGATGTTGCACATGTGCCGGCCTTTCGGGGTGAGATCGTCACCCCAGGGAAAGCGGCTGTTGGCGCGCCCGCCGCGCGCGGCCTTTTCCCACTCGGCCTCGCTGGGGAGCCGGCCACCGATCCAGTTGGCATAGGCCGTGGCATCTGACCAGGAGACATGCACCACCGGATGGTCAGGGCAGCCTTGCCAGCTTGAGCCCGGTCCGCGCGGTGCGCGCCAGTTCGCGCCCTCGACCGCCCGCCACCACGGCGCCCCGGCGGGCGCGCCTGGCATGACATGTCGCGCCGCGCCCGGGTGCAGCAGGGTGAAAAAGACAAAGGACCAGCCGATCAGCTCGGCATCGGTGACATGGCCGGTCGCGCTGACGAAAGCGGCAAACTCGGCATTGGTTACGGTGGTGGCGGCAATCCTGAAGGATGCCAGCGTGACCCGGCGGATCGGCCCCTCGCCATCGCCCGAAATCGTATCGGGCCCTTCGCAACCCATGTTGAACGGGCCCGAGGGTATTCTCATCATGCCGGGGGGCTGGCGCGAGCCTGCATGGCAGACAGCCTTGGCCGCCGCGGCTCTGGTTTCGACGCCTGCTGCACGGGCGGGAATGCAGCAAGCCTTCTTCTCCGCCCCGCCGCTCATGTCACCCTGAGCCGCTGCGCGAAACGCTCGTCGTGCCAGGCGCGGCTTTCGAACACGTCGCGCAGAGCCATCGCCGCGCGCCAGATATCAGTGAACGAGGTATAGAGCGGCGTGAAGCCGAAGCGCATCAGATCGGGCGCACGAAAGTCACCGATCACCCCGCGTTCGGCAAGTGCGCGCATAACCGCATGGCCGTTTGCAGCCCTGATCGAGACATGGCTGCCACGCTGCTCATGCTGACGGGGCGTGACGATCTCAAGCCCGTGCTCTTCGGCAAATTCATCCACCAACCCGATGAACAGATCGCTCAGCGCAAGGGATTTGCGGCGCACGGCAACCATGTCCACCTCGGTCCACAGTTCCAGCGCCGCCGAAAGTGCGCCCAGGCTGAGTATCTGTGGGGTGCCACACAGGAAACGACGCGCCGCCGGCGCCGGTTCATAATCCGGCCCGAAGGCGAACGGGTCCATATGGCCCATCCAGCCGCTGAGCGGTTGCCTTACCTCATCGAGAAGCGATTGCGCAGCGAAACAGAAAGCCGGCGCGCCCGGTCCGCCATTCAGGTACTTGTAGGTGCAGCCAACGGCGAAGTCGGCCCCGGCAAGGTTCAGATCGATCGGAAGTGCGCCGGTAGAGTGTGACATATCCCAGACCGCAAGCGCGCCCACATCATGGGCCGCAGCGGTCATGCGCTGCATGTCGTGAACGGCCGCGGTGCGATAATTGACATGCGTAAGCGACAACACCGCGACATCATCGCCAAGAGCGGCTGCAGGATCGTCGCCCGCGGCAACATATCGTATCTGATAGCCGCCCAGAAGGTCGGAAAGGCCCTGCGAGATGTAGTTGTCGGTGGGGAAATTGTCTGCCTCGGTCAGGATCACACGCCTTTCAGGGCGCAATCGCAGCGCGGCGGCGAGGCATTTGAACAGGTTCACCGAGGTCGAGTCGCCCACCACCACTTCTTCGGAGGTGGCGCCGATCAGGCGCGCGATGGCGGCTCCCACGCTGGTTGGAAGATCGATCCAGCCGCCTCCCCAGCTCGAAATAAGCCCCTGCCGCCATTCGTCGTTGATGACCCGCGCCACCCGTTCCGAAACTCCTCGGGGCAGGACACCCAGGGAATTGCCATCAAGATAGACAAGCCCTTCGGGCAGATCGAAAAGCGCACGCATCGGCGCGAGCGGGTCGGCTTCATCGAGCGCCGCTATGGCATCAGGCGGGGTGGTCATTGGTTTGCTCCGGTCTGGAAGTGATCAGGGCACTGGCAATGTCGTGCGCCCTGTTGTCCGGCTTGGCCAGCCTTGCGGCATCGGGCACGAACAGTGCGTCCTTCATGCGCTCCCGGCGGCGCCATCGCCCGCCACCTCGGCACCGTGGAGCTTTGATATATCGTGCCTGATCTCCCAAAGTTCGGGGAAGAACAGGTGTCGCATGCTCGCGGCCAGATAGTCCTTGCCGAAGGTGCCGCCGGTGCCGCGGGTGCGCATGCCGATCTGGCGGCGCACCATCAGGATGTGGTTGAAGCGCCAGGATTGGAAACGCCGG
Source organism: Pararhodobacter sp. (assembly GCA_020832665.1). Lineage (GTDB taxonomy): Bacteria > Pseudomonadota > Alphaproteobacteria > Rhodobacterales > Rhodobacteraceae > Pararhodobacter. Next base: position 56,660 of record JAFIEG010000009.1, read on the forward strand.
TCAAGTTCGAAGGCGTTTTCACACAGATCGAACAGCGCGGGGTGCTCGCGGCGATCGCGATAGGCATCGATCAAATCGAGCCCGGCGCGACGAAGTGCGCCGAAGAAGGCCCCTCGCAGCGTCACCGGGTGCTCCTCGATCAGGCCGGGCCAGCGCTGGCGCACGCTTTCGACATAGCCCTCGTCAGCCAACTCGCACAATCCGTACATGACCTCGACCTCGCGGAACTGACGCGATTGCATGCCCGAGGCACCGGTCAGTTCGGGCCGGAACTCGTGGAAATCGGGCGAGGCCAGCGTCTCCAGCACCGTCCAGTGACCATCGGCCAGACGCATGATTTCGCCCAGTCGGCGCAGCAGTCGGTTGGCCTCGGCGATCCGGTCATCTTCAAGCAGGGCGATCAACCGGCGTGTGTCGAAGATTACCTGCTTGAACCAGATTTCCAGCGCATGATGGGCGGTCAGGAACAGCCGCTCCTCGGGGTGGTCGGTGATGCACTCCATCACGTCTAGCAGCTTGTCGAGGCGAAGGTGCCTGACATAGCTGAACTGGCTTTCCGACAGACCGTCTTCCGACATGGCGGGCCTACTTTCTGGATGGTTTCGGGTTGTTCGCCAGATGATGGCGACGACGAGTGAGAGAGCCGGGTGGTGGCGATATTGCTTGACTAGTCATGCTATTTTCGACGAGCCGAAAAAGCAACTTCATAATTTAACTATTTATACCACTTAAGGATACTCACCTTGCTTGATCAATCATCAATATTGACTCCTGCGCTGGCTCCCGGCACCGTCTCTGGCTGAGGTTCAGCATCTGGCAGGGCAGCATCATGGCAGGGCAGCAGTTTCAGAATGGCCAGGCGGCGGCAGTGGATGCGCTGCTTGCCGCCCATGCCGGCGGCGGTGCGCGCGCCCTGCGTGCCCCGCTGGTGGCGCCGGGTGATCTTGCCGGCGCCTATGCGGTGCAGGAGGGTGTCATCGCCGCGCTTAGGGAAGGCGGGCGGCGCACCGCCGGCTACAAGATCGGCATGACCGCCGCCCCGGCGCGGCGGATGACCGGTGCCACGGAACCGGTTTGCGGGTATCTGTTTGCCGATACTGCCCGGGAAAGCGGCGCCTGCCATGTCCTGAGCATGTCCTCGCAGGCGCGTGTCGAGGCCGAGGTAGCGCTGGTGCTTGGCCGTGACCTGAGCACCCGATGCGCCGGCCCGGATGATCTGCTGGACGCCGTGGCATTCGCCGTGCCGGCCATTGAAGTGATCCAGACCCGTTTCGGCGCCTGGGACCAGGCGCTCGCGGATATCATTGCCGACAATGTCTGGTATGGCGGCCATGTTCTGGGCGCGCCCAGGCACAAGCTGGTCGGGCTGGACCTGAAGGCCATCGAGATGCGCCTTGACATCAACGGCAATAAAGCGAGCACCGGCCGTGGCGCCGATTGCTTTGGCGGACCGCTCGAAGCCGCGCTCTGGCTGACGCGGCATCTGGCAGGGCGGGGCCTGGCGCCAAGAGCCGGCGATACGATACTGACCGGCGCGCTGGGGCCGATGGTGCCTGCCAGTGCCGGCGATCGCATCGAGGTCACGCTTTCAGGTCTGGGCAACGTCACCGCCACGCTGGCCGCCCCGGCAAGCTGAACCCCGCCAGCAAGCCCTCAGGCAAGCCCGGTGGGCAGGGGGCTGCGATCGGTGTTTTCCATCATCATCTGCACCATCAGGCACAGCAGTTCCGACCTGCGCGCCGCATGGGCTGGCTCATCCCAGAGATTGCGCATCTCATGCGGATCGGAAGCGAGGTCATACATCTCGCCCCTGCCGCCTTCGAGATACAGGCTCAACCGCCAGTTCGCGGTAATCAGGGTGCGAAGCCGCACGGGGCGCTCGAAGCCCAGAAAGTCACGCTGGTTCTCGTCTTCGATGATCAGCGCCTCGCGCGGCGGCTCGTCGGCGCCAGGCGGCATACCGGGCGGCGCTTCGGCGAGCACGCCGGGCAGAACCCGTCCCTGGCTTCCATTCGGCGGTGCCAAGCCACAGCGGCGCAGGATCGACACGCCGATATCCAGCGTCGAGGCAAGCCCGTCATTCCTTGCTCCGCCGGGGCGCGCCGGATCGTGCCAGATCAGTGGCACACGGATCAGCGGGCGATAGTGCAGCGGCCCTTTGAGCAACAGCCCGTGATCGCCCATGAAATCGCCGTGGTCGGAGGTAAAGATAACCACCGTATTCCCGGCCAGGCCGCTGGCCTGCAATGCGGCCAGGATGCGACCCACTGCATCGTCGATCATGGTGATCATGCCATAGGTCAGGGCGATAGCCTGGCGCGCCTCGTCCTCGGTGACCGAGAATACCCGGTGCTTGTTGCGCGGCGCCTTTCCCGCGCGGCGTTCGGCATGCAGCCAGGCAAGCGGCGGCGGCATGCATTCTTCCTTGTGGTGAAAGCTGGCGGGCAGGTCCACTTCCTGCGGGTCATACATGTTCCAGTAACGGCCCGGGGGCGTGAAAGGGTGATGCGGATCGGGAAAGGAGCACATCAGGAAGAAGGGTTGCTCAGCCTGTAGCTTGGCATGGTCTTGCAGGAATGCGGCACATCGCGCCCCGACCCAGCTTGTCGGATAGTTCTCTTCCGGCAGGCTTGTGGGCCATGCCTGCGGTGCCACGATCCCGTCGGCTTGCAGGGCGCCATCGGGCCCGCGGCGCGCATCATCCTGGGGCGCGGATCGGGCGAGCCAGCGGCCATAATCGCCATAGCAGCGATCGCCATGCTCGTCGCACAACTCGACATGGTCGAAGCCATAGAAGGGCGTGGTGATCCGGTGATCGGGGTTGCGCCAGGCCTCGGGGCTTTCTTGTCTGTACCGGGCCGCTGTCAGGTCTTCGCGGCGCGCCTCGCCCAGCCCGGGCATCACCTCGGCGCCGGAGGGGAGTTGGCGCGACAGAACCGGCGGCTTGTCCTCCATGTTCTGCAAATGGCTCTTGCCAATCAGCGCGGTGCGATACCCGCCTGCTGCCAGCACCTCGGGGAAGGTGGGCGCGTCCATCGACAGCGGAATGCCGTTATGCCTTACGCCGTGGAGCGAAGGCATGCGCATGGTCATGAGCGATGCCCGGTTGGGCATGCAGATCGGCGTTGCGACGAAGCAATTGTCATGCGCCACCCCCTTCGCCGCCAACCCGTCGATGCTTGGCGTGGCAACAACCGGATTGGCGTAGCAACCAAGGTGATCGGCGCGCTGTTGGTCGGTGACAATCAAGATCACATTGGGTCGGTCCATGTTCGCGGCTCTCCTCGCGCGGGGTGTCTCACGGACCTGCCGGTTCAGACCGTGCAGCCCTGTTACGGGACTTCCCCCTATTCCCTAATGCATGATTAGTCAAATATATTGAAGGGTGCCGGGTCTGCGCCTCGGCCTGGGAGCCAATCGGCGAAAAGTTGGCCCGGTTTAGGCACCCATTGCTGTTATCACCGTGCCAGTGGATGCCGCCGCATGGTTCTTGACATGTCATCTATTTCAGGATTTACACAGCCATATGGATGAGCTTTCCCCAACAGCGCCCGGCCTCGCACCGACCACCAGCACCGATCCTGCCAGCGGATTGGCGCCACAGGATCTGACCCGCTTTGCAACCTATCGAATCTACCTTCTGAGCCGTCTGCTTTCGGTGGATGCGAACCGATTCTATTCAGCCCGGGTAGGCCTGACATTGGCGCAATGGCGTGTCCTGTCCACGCTCGGCACCTTCGGGGAAATGTCGATCGGCGGCATCGCCGAACACATCTCGATGGACCGCGGCCAGACAAGCCGAACTATCGACGCGCTGACCAATCGCGGCTTCATCCGCATGCGCCCCAATGTAAAGGACCGCCGCAGCACACTGCTGAGCCTGAGCAGTGAGGGTGAAGCGCTTTACCACGCAGCTCTGCCACTCGCGGCCGAGCGACAGAGCCATTTGCTGGACGGCTTCTCGCAGCACGAGATCGAGGTCTTTGACCGGGTCTTGGACGAATTGATCGCGCGCGTGTCCGACGCTCGATAGGTAGCGGCCCGGCAGCAAGCGGGCTCGAAAAGCAACGGGAATGGGTGCCATCATGCCTTCGACGCCGCGCAACCTGATCGTTGTGCTCTCGGATGAGCACGATCCGCGTTTCATGGGTGCATCGGGCCATCCGGCCATGCGCACGCCCAATCTCGACCGCCTGGCCGCGCGGGGCCGGCGTTTTGCCAATGCCTATACCCCATCGCCCATCTGCGTGCCGGCGCGTGCTTCCATGGCCACCGGTCTTTACGTGCACCAGACAGGTTGCTGGGACAATGCAACGGCTTATGACGGATCGATCCCTGGTTGGGGGCACGCGCTGCAGAACGCATCTGTGCGTGTCGAATCCATCGGCAAGCTGCATTACCGGCGCACCGAAGACCCGACCGGCTTCGACCGGCAACACTTGCCCATGCACCTTGCCGGCGGCACCGGCCAGATATGGGGGTCGGTGCGCGACCCGCTCCCGCGTATCGCGCATGCCGAGCGGCCGCGCATGCTGGGCGAGCGGATCGGCATCGGTGAAACCGATTACACGCGATTTGACCGCGCTGTGACGTCGCAGGCCGTGCAATGGCTGGAAAAGGCCGCCCACACGCCGGGGGCCGAACCCTGGGTGCTGTTCGTGGGATTGGCGGCGCCGCATTTCCCGCTGGTGGCGCCGGCCGAATTTGCCGCGCTTTATCCGCCTGAAAATACGCCTACCCCCAAGCTCAGGCCGCAGGCTGGTTATCGGCGCCACCCCTGGGTGCAGGACATGCATGATTACTGGCCGCATGACGACGGCTTTGCCGGTGACGAAGAGCGCATGACCGCAATTCGCATGTATATGGCGCTTTGCTCGTTTCTCGATCACAATCTGGGACAGATAATGGAAACCATGGCGGAAACCGGGCTCGATCGCGACACCCGCATCATCTACACCAGCGATCATGGCGACAACCTCGGCGCACGCGGCATGTGGGGCAAGTCCACGCTATATCAGGAATCGGTCGCGGTACCCATGATCCTTGCCGGCCCGGATATCGAACCGGGCGTGGAGCGCGCGCCCGTCAGTCTTGTCGACATGTTTCCAACAATCCTCGATGCCGTGGGGCTCGATCCCGAGGGCGTACCGCCTGCGCAAAGACCGGGGCTCTCGCTGCTTTCGGCTTCGCCACTGCCCGCCGATCGCGCCGTACTGAGCGAATATCATGCCGTGGGCGCTCCATCCGGGGCCTTCATGCTGCGAAAGGGGCGATGGAAGCTGCACTACTATGTAGGCTACTCACCCGAACTGTTCGATATCGAGGCTGACCCCGAGGAACTGAACGACCGGACCGCCGACCCCGAATGCGCGGAAATCCTGGATGACCTTGTGCGAGCGCTGTTCGAAATCTGCGACCCCAAGGCCGTCGATGCTCGCGCGAAGGCTGATCAGGCTGCGCTGGTCAATCGATTTGGTGGGCGCGACAAGGCTGTCAATCAAGGGGTCAGCGGTGCGACGCCCGCGCCGCGCCTGGCGGTTGAGCGCGCGAACAAGGCCTGAACGAGGGGGAAGATGGCGACGATTCAGTCTCGTCTGCCACATGACATGCTCTTCGCGGCGGGTCGAGAACCGGCCACCCATGACAGCGCGCTTGCCGGGCGTCTCCGTGAATGCTTGGTCCGTGCCGATCAAGATCTGGGGGGCGTGTAATGGCGCGGGGGACTATGGATGGGGCAGGTGCTGGCCGGCCCAGCATTCATGCGCGCGAGACGGCTGCCATCATTCGAGTTCCGCAATCCGCGGAAACAGCCGGCGGGCGACCAGAAGGCATGCTTTCAAGGCCGCATCACGGTCAAAGTCGGACTGGTTCAAAAGGAAATCCGTCCACATGCCTTCCAGAACGGCGATCAGCGCATTTGCAGCGAGCAGGGTCTCTTCATCGTCTTCATCGGACAATTCGCGGCAGGTCTCGACGAGGGCCGCGCGAAACTCGGTTTCGCGTGAATCGACAAAGGGCCGGTATTCGGGGTGCGAGTTGACCTCGGCCCGGAAGGCAAACCAGATCGAGATGTTTCGAGGGTTCAGCACATCGGGCGAGAAATCGGCGGCAATGATTGCACGCAAACGGCGTGCCGGGTTGCCGTCATCGGGGCCCACCGCGCGCCGCCAGTTGCGGGTGTATTCTTGCGCAAGTTCTTCGAGCATCGCCAGCAGCAGGTTTTCCTTGGACCCGAAATGAAGATTGATCATTCCGCGCGAAAGCTGCGAGAACTCCTGAATACGGCCCACGGTCGCGTCGCGCACACCGTGCCGATAGACAACCTCTGCCGCAGCATTCAGCAGCACACGTCTATGACGGGCCTTACCGAGTTCTCTTGCTGTCGGTCCTTCCCGGCTCGATTTCTGTTTGGTCATGTTTCCTGTCCATCAAGTTCGGAACGGATCATGGTGCCGGAAGTTGCAACGGAGCCCGTCAGGCACTGCTGCTTTTTCGCTACCGCCGGCATTGCCTTAACGCCTCGGGCCGCCGCATGTAACAGGGATCGTCCCTGTTATACCCGACTTCTCGTTGCGGGCGAGGGTAGGCGCCCTGCGGCCCGAAAGCACACAGGGCGCGCCACAATCGCCTTTTACATCAGAAACCGGATTTGATCCGCTCGTATTCCTCGCGCAGCCGCCGATCCAGTTGAGGCGAGAGAGGAACACTGAACAGGCTACCATCGAAAAAGGTTTCAGGATCCGCCAGGCCGAACGCTTCGACAAGATCGGGATCGGCGCGCTCGAAGGCCCGGGCGTTGGAATGGGCATAGCCCCAGTTCTCGATGATATACTGCCCGCTCTCGGGGGCGGTCAGCGCGTTCAGCATGTCATAGACCTGTTCATCGGGTGTCGAAGCGCCTTCCAGATGAACATAGCCGCAAACCCAGGTCACGATACCTTCTTCGACATCGCGCATCATTTCCGCCGGCACGCCGTTGCTGATCAGGTTGATCTCGGTCTGGTTCCAGCCCCAGCCCATAATTACCTCGCCGCTGGCGAGGGCCTGGTCAAGCTGTGTGGCGTCGCTCCAGTAGAAGCGGACGTTCTCATGCACCGCGCGAAGGTAGTCGAGGGCCGCCTGGAACTGTTCTTCGGAAAGATCGGGAAAGTCATCCTGCGCCCCGGTTGCAAGGATCGCCAGCGTGAAGGCTTCCAGCGCCCCGTCTGGCAGCGAAATTCTGCCCCGCAAAGACGGATCGGTCAGTATTTCCAGCGAAATGTCATCGGGCGAGATTTCGTCGGTGCGATAGATCAGCCCGGTGTTGCCCCAGTCGAACGGCACCATCCATGTCTCGCCGTTGAAGGATATGCCGTCGACTGTCCTGATCCCGCTCAGAAGATCGTCCCAGTGCTCCAGCCGCGATGTGTCGATTGGCTGCAACAGGCCGGCATCCGCCCATTTATGCGTGACGTAGCTGCATGGATGGGCCAGGTCGGCCCGAAAGCCCGATTGCAGCCTGGCAAAGGCTTCGTCCTCATTGGCGAAATACGAATATCGCGGGCCTACGCCGTAGGTTTCGATATACGCACCGTAGAAGCCCGGATCCTCGTATCCCGACCAGTCGAAGATGCTCAGATCAGACCCGTCAGCCAATGCTGCCCCTGCGAGCACCCCTGCCAGCGCGGTCTGGCCCGCCAATCTTGTCACCTGGTGAAACATGTCGCTTCCCTCCTTGCTTGGTTTTCCTGGTCAATTGTCCGTTCTGGCGCCCAGATCGATTACCGAAGCACCTTGCGCCGCGATCCAGACCCGATCGCCGCGCTTGAAGTCGACCGTGTGAAAATGGTTGGGCACGGACACCACGACGGGTTCGGGCACACCCGCGATTTCGACGTGGTAGTGCACGGTTTCACCGTAAAAGGCCGCGTCGGTCACCGTGCCCTGCGCGCGCGCGTCAAAACCGGCGGGCTCGTCGCGGCTGATATGAAGCTGTTCAGGGCGCAGGCCGACAACAAGCTCCCTGTCATGGCGTGCAACCCCCTGATTTCTGGCGATATCGAGCCCACCCAACCCGGCCACCATGACCTCCAGCCGCCCCGCAGGTTCGCCGACAAGCTGCGCCGGCAGGAAATTCATCCCGCCGATGAATGCCGCCACCTTGCGATTGGCCGGAAAGGCATAGAGTTGCGTTGGCGTATCGACCTGCGCCAGTCGACCGTCAAACATCACGCCGATACGGTCGGACATCGTCATGGCCTCGTACTGGTCATGCGTGACCATCACGAAGTTTATCCCGACAGATTGCTGCAGGCGCCGCAACTCGAACTGCATGGATTCGCGAAGCTTCTTGTCGAGGGCCGAAAGCGGCTCATCCAGCAGCAGCACCTTGGGCTGCATGACCAGCGCCCGGGCAAGGGCGACACGTTGGCGCTGCCCCCCTGATAGCGCGTCGGCGTGGCGATCCTCGAACCCTTCCAGCGCAACCATTGCCAGCGCTTCCTCGATACGCGCCTTGCGCTGCCGGCGCGAAAGTCCCGATCTGGAAAGGCCGAAGCCGACATTGTCACCCACATTCAGATGCGGAAAAATCGCATAGCTCTGGAACACCATGTTGGTTGGCCGCCGGTTTGCCGGGACGCCTTGCATGTCCTGACCGGCAATTCTGACAATGCCTGCCGTTGGCTCAAGAAATCCGGCAATGATCCGCAGGGCGGTTGTCTTGCCGCATCCCGACGGGCCAAGCAGCGAAAAGAACTCGCCCTCTTGCAAGGTGAGGTTCAGATCCGCCAGCGCCTGGAATGAGTGGTAGCGCTTTTCAATGCCGATGAGCTCGATCATCGATCTGCCGGTCATGTCGGTTTCACCTTTTCGCATCGGCCGCAATGCGCCTGGTCTTGCGGCGGAAATACTCGGCCAGGATCAGAAGCAGCACGGAAAAGCCCAGCAGAAGCGAGCCGAGTGCGAGCGTGTTCGGCAGTCTTGCGGGGAACCGGATCTGGCTCCAGATATAGACGGGCAGGGTGGGCCGGTCGCCCGACAGGAAGAAGGCCAGAACGAACTCGTCAAAGGACACGGTGAATGTCACCAGCAGGCTGGCCACGATACCCGGCGCGACAATGGGCAAGGTTACCCGCCGAAAGGTCCCCGGGACGGTTTCGCCCAGATCATAGGCGGCTTCTTCAAGTGATGGGTCGAATTCCTCGAATGCCGATTTCAGGATCGCCACGGCAAAAGGCAGGGTAAGAAAGGTATGGCCCAGAACAACGGTGGCCAGCGATGGCCGCAGTCCGATCAGCATGAACAGGGTCAACATGGCCGACGCCACGATGATGACCGGGGTCACGAGCGGAAGCATCACCAGCCCTTCCGACCATCGCTGCCCGCGAAATCTGTTGCGCACATAGGCCCGCGCGGCAAACAGGCCCAGCATGGTGCTGAACACCGCCGTCGCCCCGGCCACGATGAAGCTGTTGCGCAGCGATCGCAGCAGCGCATCCTCTGAGGCAAGCTGCCCATACCACTGCAAGGTCAGCCCCGTGATCGGGAACGCAACGACAGTGCCATCATTGAAGGAGAACAAGGGTATCAGCAGAACCGGCAGATACAGGAACACCAGATAAAGAAGGACATATGCCCTTAGCCCGGGCATCAATCTGGACAATCGTGTCATCGGATGGCCTTTCCCGCGCTGCGCAACAGCACGACAAAGGCCACGGCAACCATTCCTACCGCCGCCATGGACATCAACGACAATGTCGCGCCAAGGGGCCAGTTGTTGGCAGCGCCGAAATAGACCTGGATGAGGTTGGCGACCATCTTGCCGTCAGACCCGCCCACCAGGGCGGGGGTCACATAATCGCCGACGGTCGGTATGAAGATGATCAGGGACGACGCAATGATGCCGGGTATCGTCAGCGGCAGGGTTACGCGCAGGAAGCATTCCACCCGACCGGCCCCCAGGTCGCTTGCCGCTTCGAGCAGGCTGCGGTCGATCCTCTGAAGCGAAACATAGATCGGCAGGATCGCGAAGGGCGCCCAGGCGTGGGCCAGTGTCATTATCACCGCAAATTCGTTGTAGAGCAGGAAATCCAGCGGCTCATCGATCAGCCCGGCCGACATGAGCGTGCTGTTTATCAGCCCGTTGAAACCAAGGATCACTCGCCATGCAAAGACACGTAAAAGATAGCTGATCCAGAATGGAATCGTGATCAACAACAGCCAGAAGGTCTTGTTGCGCGTGCGGAAGGCGACGAAATAGGCAATGGGATAGGCCAAGGCGACTGTCACAAATGTCACCAGCCCGGCCATCCAGATCGAGCGGATCAGAAGGTGCCGCACCAGCGGGTCGCTGAACGCGGTGCGATAGTTCTCCCAGGTGAAGCTCCGGTCGATGTCGATATAGGTCTGGGTCCAGAAACTGTAGAGAACAAGAACGCCGAGCGGGGCCGCCACCAACAACCCGACATAGGCAGTCGCCGGCAAGGCCAGCAAGACACCGGTTCGGTTGTTGTCGCTCATCGCGTTACACCTTGTCCCGGGTCTTCATAGGGTACGATCCGCTTGTCACGCATGATGCCGCCGCTCGCGCGCAAGATCGTCGGCGGTCCGGCGAATGCCCTTGTCGAGTATGTCGAACATCAAATTGATGTCGTCGGCCCCGATGATGAGCGGCGGCGAGAAGACACACATGTTGATGATCGGGCGCAGCATCAGGCCCAGCGCCTGGCAATGCGCGTCGATGCGCGCGCCCAGATGCATATCCAGCTCCAGCGCATTCGAGCCTGCGCCACCGTCAGCCTTGCATTCCACGCATCCGACAAGCCCGATTCCGCGCGTATCTACCACCGTTGGCAGTTCTGCCAGGCCCGCAAGGCGTTCCTGAAAAAGCGGTGTTATTCGTTTCACATGGTCCAGGATGCCTTCGCGCTCGATGATCTCGATCGTCTTGAGCGCCGCAGCGGCGCTGACGGGATGGCCGGAAAATGTGTAGCCGTTCGAAAAGGTCGCCCCGCGCGAGGCATCGCCGGCAATATCTTGCATGAGGCTGTCGGAAATGATGCAGGCGCCCATGGGCGAATAGCCCGATGTCAGCCCCTTCGCACAGGTGATGATATCCGGAACGATACCAAAAACCGGCTCCGAGGCGAACCAATGCCCAAGCCGCCCGAACCCGGTAACCACCTCGTCCGAGATATACAGCACGTCATGCCGGCGGCAAACGTCCAGACAGCGGCGATGATACCCTTCCGGCGGGACTACCACGCCGCCCGAGGCCAGAACGGGCTCGGCGATGAAGGCCGCGACTCGCTCGGGGCCGATGTCTTGAATGGCACGCTCCAGATCCGCGACCTTGGCATCGAGGAAATCCCCGATGCTCATGCCCTCGGGGCGGCGGTAGGGGTTCACATCGGGCAGGAAATGGGTCAGATGATCGGCCTGATCGAACCAGTTGCGATCACGCTCCTTGCCGCTGACGCTGGCCGCCAGATAGGTTGAGCCGTGATAGGCCTTCTCGCGCGAGATGATGATTTTCTTGTTCGGCTTGCCCAGGATGTTGTTGCGAAACTGGATGAAGCGCAACGCCGTATCCACGGCAGTTGACCCGCCAGTGGTGAAGAACACGCGATTAAGATCGCCAGGGGCCCGCTTTGCGATCTCGTGAGCAAGCCTTGCGCTGACCGAGCTCGAAGACGTGAACGGCGAGAAATAGGCCATCTCAAGCGCCTGCCGGGACATTGCCTCGGCTATTTCCCTGTTCCCATACCCCAGTTGGACGCACCACATGCCACCCGGCCCGTCGATCAGCTTTGTCCCATCTTCAAGGGTCACCCGCACACCGTCGGCGCTTTCCGCGAAAGACCTTTCAGCATGGCCCAGCGTTTCCATGCCTTCCCAGGGATGAACGAAGTTCATCTGATCCCATTTGCTGATGGAATCGAAGTCACTGTTACGCATGTTTTTCACCTGTGTGCGCGTTCTCGCCAGTATAATTATGAATGGCCGTACATTCATTGTCAACCGCTGTGCCTTGTGTGACGGTGCTCACGTCTATGATCCGAGCAACGCGCTTGACACGGGCGGGTTCGATATGAGAGCAGAATTATGTATGAACGTTTGTTCATTTATAGGAGCCTTGTGCGTATGGTGCCGAAACTGGCCGAAAGGGCGGGCGTTCGGGAAGATGACGGGCGGTCGGCGTGCCGGATATCGTCATTTGCGCGAAAACTCGCGTTGATGCCGGTTTGCGATCGCAACGAGATGGAAACCCGATCCTGAAAACCGGGCGAAAGTGTTGCAACAATGGTCATCGGCAATTGCCGGTGCTGCGACAGGAGGGCGCAATGACGGATGACGAGCTTTGCTACATGAGCGCGACCGAGGCGTTGGCGCGCTTTGCCGACAGGTCGCTGTCACCGGTTGAGTTGATGCAGGCGGTGATCAGCCGGGCAGAGGCCGTCGAGGGGCAGATCAACGCGCTGACCTACACCCATTTCGACGAGGCCCTGGAACTTGCCCGCGCGGCCGAGGCCCGCTATGCGCGCGGCGCACCTGCCGGGCCGCTTGACGGTGTGCCACTGGCGGTCAAGGATGAGGGGGCAATCAAGGGAAAGCCGCTCTCAAACGGCTCGCTGCTGCTGGATGGAACGATCCCGAATTACACCTCGCCGGTCAATCAGCGGCTGCTTGATTCCGGGGCTATTGTCCACACCCGCACCGCCACACCAGAGTTTTCATGCGCCGGATACACCTGGTCGCGCCTGTGGGGGATCACCCGAAACCCCTGGAACCTTGAGTTTACGCCGGGCGGCTCGTCCGGCGGCTCGGGTGCGGCGTTGGCGGCCGGCATTTGCACACTTGCTTCAGGTTCGGATATCGGCGGGTCAATCCGCATTCCGGCCTCGGCAAGCGGGGTGGTGGGGTTGAAGCCCGCCTATGGCCGCGTCCCCGAGGAGCCACCCTACAACCTGGACATCTTTTGCCATCAGGGCCCGATGGCGCGCAGTGTCGGCGATGCCGCTCTCATGCTCGACGTGATGGCCGGGCCGCACCCGCTCGATATCGCCACCCAGCGCGACACGCCCGTTCTGCCCCGCGCGCCGGAATCGATTCGCGGCACCAAGATCGCGTATTCACCCGATCTGGGCATTTTCCGCGTGGAACCCGAGGTGCGCCGCAATACCGAAGCCGCGCTGGATGTGCTGCGCGATCTTGGCGCGCAGATTGAAGAGGTAGATCTGGGCTGGCAAGAGGAATGGCTGGAAGACGGGCTGAACTACCTGAAGCTGTTGATGGGCAATGTCCTGCACGACGCCACGAAAGGACACGAAGCGAAGCTGACCACCTATGCCCGCGACCTGATCGAGACCGCGCGGGATGTGCCGGGCACGGCATTGATGCGTTGCTATCAATCGGCCGGCGCAATGTATGCCACACTCGGCCCCCTTCTCGAACGCTTCGACGCGCTGATCTGCCCCACGAACGGGTTGCCCGCCCCGGCTGCCGACTACGACCAGTCACGCGATGTGCCCGTGGTTGACGGCGTTCCGGTGCATCCCTTCTACGGCTGGAAGCTGACGCTGCCGTTCAACATGCTGGGTCGCTGCCCGGTATTGGCCGTGCCCACCGGCCATGCCACTAATCGGGTGCCAACCGGCATGCAGATCGTCGGGCGCCCCTGGGCCGAGGCTGACGTGCTGCGCATCGGTCTGGCCTATGAACAAGCCCTCGGCGGCTGGTTTGCGGATGCCGCAACCCGGCCAACGCTGGGATGCCACTAGGCGGTCGGGCACAGACCGATCGCGCAACGAAGGGAGACAAGGATGCCACTGACCATGAACCGCGAGGTCTTCATCACCTGCGCCGTGACCGGCTCGGGCGGCACGCAGGACAGATCGCCCCATGTGCCGCGCTCGCCAGCGCAGATTGCCGCCTCGGCCATCGACGCGGCCAAGGCTGGCGCGGCCATCGTGCATTGCCATGTGCGCGACCCCGAAACCGGCGCGCCCGCGCGCGACCCGGCGCTTTACCGCGAGGTGACCGAGCGCATCCGCGATGCCGAGGTCGATGTGGTGCTGAACCTGACCGCCGGCATGGGCGGCGATCTGACGTTGGGCGGCACCGACAGCCCGCTGCCGCCCGTCGCCGGCACCGACATGATCGGCGCGGGTGAGCGCGTGCAGCATGTCGTGGATTGCCGGCCAGAGCTTTGCACCCTCGATTGCGGCACCATGAACTTTGCCGAGGCCGATTACATCATGGTCAACACGCCGGGCATGCTGCGCGAGATGGCGCAGCGGATGGTGGGCAGCGGCGTGCGCATCGAGATCGAGGCTTTTGACACCGGCCATCTGTGGTTTGCCAAACAGCTTGTTGCCGAGGGCATCATCCCCGACCCGGTGCTGGTGCAGTTGTGCATGGGCGTACCCTGGGGCGCGCCGGATGACCTGAACACCTTCATGGCGATGGTGAACAACGTGCCCGAAGGCTGGCACTGGTCGGCCTTTGCGCTGGGGCGCAACGAGATGCCCTATGTCGCGGCCTCGGTCCTTGCCGGCGGCAATGTGCGCGTGGGGCTGGAGGACAACCTGTATCTTGAAAAAGGCGTGCTGGCCACCAACGCGCAACTGGTTGAACGCGCGGCAACCATCGTCGAGGCCATGGGCGCGCGGGTGATCGGCCCGGATGCGGTGCGCGAGCGGCTGGGACTGGCGAAAAGAGCGCCGGTGTGAGTCGCCGCGTCGTCATCACCGGCGGCGCCTCGGGCCTTGGCCTTGCCATGGCACGCGCCTTCCTGCGCGAGGGCGACCACGTTGCGGTCTGCGATGCCGACCCGGCAGCGGTGGCAGGGACGCCCGCGGGCATGCGCGCCGAGGTGGCGGACGTGACCGACGAGGCAACGATGGGCGACTTCCTCGCGCGGATCGAGGCCGAATGGGGCGGAGCCGACGTGGTGATCTCGAACGCCGGGATCGGCGGGCCGGCGGGGCCGGTGGAGGCGCTCGATTTCGCCGACTGGCAACGCTGCCTGTCGGTGAACCTCGACGGGGCGTTCCTGACCTGCCGTTGGGCGGCGCGGGTGATGAAGGCGCAAGGGGCGGGGCTGATCTTGCTGACCAGTTCGGTCTCGGGCCTGTTCGGCTTTCCCTGGCGCACGCCCTATGTCGCGGCCAAATGGGGGATCGTGGGGCTGACCAAGGCGCTGGCCTCCGAGCTTGGGCCCCATGGCGTAAGGGTCAACGCGATCTGCCCCGGCGCGGTAGAGGGGCCGCGGATGGATCGGGTGGTCGCGATGGAGGCCGCGGCGCGGGGCGAGACCGAAGCATCGGTGCGCGCGCGCTTTGCCGAAAGCGCCGCGCTGCGCCGCTTCGTGTCGGCTGAGGAAGTGGCGGCGTCGGCGCTGTTTCTCGCCTCGCCGGGGGCGGCGGCGATCAGCGGGCAGGCGCTGGCGGTGGATGGACTTAATGAGAGGGTAACGTGATGGCGAAGGCGGCAATCATCGGCGGGGGCGTCATCGGCGGCGGCTGGGCGGCGCGGTTCCTGCTCAACGGCTGGGATGTCGCCATCTTCGACCCCGACCCGCAAGCCCCGCGCAAGCTGGACGCGATCTTGCAAAACGCGCGCGCCAGCCTGCCCGCGCTGTCCGATCTGCCGATGCAAGCCGAGGGGCAGCTGCGCTTTGCCGACACGCTGGCCGAGGCGGTGGCCGGCGCCGACTACATCCAGGAATCGGTGCCCGAACGGCTGGAAATGAAACACCGCGTCTATGCCGAGATCCAGCGCACGGCCCCGAATACGCCGCTGGGCTCGTCCACCTCGGGCTTCAAGCCCTCCGAGCTGCAAGACGGCGCACGCAACCCCGCAGCGATCTTCGTGGCGCATCCGTTCAACCCGGTCTATCTGCTGCCGCTGGTCGAGATCGTGCCCGGCCCGGCCCATGACGCCGCGCTGATCGAGCGGGTGAAAGGCCTGTTGCGCGACCTCGGCATGTTCCCGCTGCATCTGCGCATGGAGATCGACGCCCATATCGCCGACCGGTTCCTCGAAGCCGTCTGGCGCGAGGCGCTGTGGCTGGTCAAGGATGGCATTGCCACGACCGAGGAAATCGACGAGGCGATCCGCATGGGCTTCGGCCTGCGCTGGGCGCAAATGGGGCTGTTCGAGACCTACCGCATCGCCGGCGGCGAGGCGGGCATGAAGCATTTCATGGCCCAGTTCGGCCCCTGCCTGAGCTCGCCCTGGACGAAGCTGATGGACGTGCCCGAATTCAACGACGCACTGGTCGATCTGATCGCCAGCCAGTCCGACGCGCAATCGGGCCATCATACGATCGGCGAGCTGGAACGCATCCGCGACGGCAACCTGGTCGGCTTCCTGCGCGTCCTGAAAGAGCGCAACTGGGGCGCGGGAAAGGTCCTGAACGACCATGACGCCAGGCGCAAGAGCGCGATGCCCGCCGCCTCGACCGGCCCTGAGCCCGACATGGCCGCGCCGCTGGTGCTGACGCAGATGCAGGTCCTGCCCGGCTGGATCGACTACAACGGCCACATGGCGGAAAGCCGCTATCTCTTCGCGGCGTCCGAGACCTCGGACGCGCTGTTGCGGCTGATCGGCGCCGACATGACCTATGTCGGCGGCGGGCACAGCTACTACACCGCCGAAAGCCACATCACGCATCTGGGTGAAGCCAGGCTCGGTGACGATCTGACCGGGTCGGTACAGGTTCTGGGCGCCGATGATAAACGCCTGCACATCTTCGTCACCATTGCGCGCCACAAAGTGCCCGTCGCCACAATCGAACAGATATTGCTGCATGTGGACATGAAAGCGGGCCGAACCTGCCCGGCAGCACCGGCGGTGCTGGATCGGCTGCTGCCGATCCGCGATGCCCATGCCACATTGCCGCGCCCCGCCCAGGCAGGCCGCCATGTCGGAGAAAGGAAGAGCTGATGCATTTCGCCCTCACCGATGAACAGCGCATGATTTCAGATACCACCCGCGCCTTCGTCGAATCCGAGCTCTACCCGCATGAAGCGCTGGTCGAACGCACCGGGCATCTGCCGATGGAAATCATCCGCGAAGTGCAGGCCAAGGCGATCGAGGCCGGGCTCTACGCCGCCAACATGCCCGAGGAAGTCGGCGGTGCCGGGCTCGATACGCTGACATGGCTTCTCTACGAGCGCGAACTGGGGCGCGCGAATTACGCGCTGCACTGGACCTGCGTGGCGCGGCCATCGAACATTCTTCTGGCCGGTACGCCAGAGCAGCGCGAGAAATACCTCTACCCCTGCATCCGAGGCGAGACATGGGACTGCCTGGCCATGACTGAGCCCGGCGCCGGGTCGGACCTGCGCGGCATGCAGGCAACCGCGCGCCCCGATGGCAGCGACTGGGTGCTCAACGGCACCAAGCATTTCATCAGCCATGCCGATATCGCGGGCTTCACCATCGCCTTCATGGCCACCGGCACCGAGAACACCCCGCGCGGGCCAAAGAAACGGATCACCGCCTTCTTGGTCGACAAGGGCATGAAGGGCTTCACCGTGCGCGAGGGCTATCGCAATGTCAGCCATCGCGGCTACACCAATGCGATCCTCGAATTCGACGATTGCCGCGTGCCCTCCGGGAACATCCTCGGCGAGGTGCACAAGGGCTTCGACGTGGCCAATGAATGGCTGGGCGCAACCCGGTTGCAGGTCGCGGCAACCTGCCTTGGCCGTGCAGACCGGGCGCTCGGCCTCGCCATCCGCCACGCGGCCGAGCGCCGCCAGTTCGGCCAGCAGATCGGCAGGTTCCAGGGTGTCAGCTTCAAGCTGGCCGATATGGCGATGGAACTGAAAGCCGCCGAATTGCTGACCTGGGAAGCGGGCTGGGAATTCGATCAGGGCAGCGTCACGGATGCCGACATGGCGATGGCAAAACTCAAGGCAAGCGAGGTACTCGCCATGGTCGCGGATGAGGCAATCCAGATCCATGGCGGCATGGGCCTGATGGATGAACTGCCGCTGGAGCGGATCTGGCGCGATGCGCGGCTCGAACGGATATGGGAGGGCACCAGCGAAATCCAGCGCCACATCATCAGCCGCGAATTGCTCAGACCACTCGGCGGCTGAGAGGACGGTTCGGGGGGGGGGGGGGGGGGGGGGGGGGGGGGGG
>JAFIEG010000097.1 GCA_020832665.1 Pararhodobacter sp.
AACGCCAGGGCCAATGCCGGTAGGATGGGCGATATTGCCCATCCTACGAAACCGGAGAGAAGAAGATGCAAGGTCAGACCATCCGCATCCGCCTGAAGGCCTTCGATTATCGCGTGCTCGATGCCAGCACCGCCGAGATCGTAAGCACGGCCAAGCGCACGGGTGCCCAGGTACGCGGGCCGATTCCGCTGCCCAACAAGATCGAGAAGTTCACGGTGCTCCGTGGGCCTCACATCGACAAGAAGAGCCGCGATCAGTGGGAAATCCGTACCCACAAGCGGCTGCTCGACATCGTCGATCCCACGCCGCAGACGGTCGATGCGCTGATGAAGCTCGACCTTGCCGCCGGTGTCGATGTCGAGATCAAGGTTTAAGGAGCCAGAACCATGCGCTCTGGAGTGATTGCAAAGAAGCTGGGCATGACCCGGCTGTTCATGGAAGACGGGCGGCAGGTGCCGGTGACCGTCCTGCAACTCGACGAGTTGCAGGTGGTGGCGCAGCGCACCTCCGATCGCGACGGCTACACCGCGGTGCAGCTGGGCGCCGGCACGGCCAAGGCCAAGCGGACCCCGGCGCCGATGCGCGGGCATTTCGCCGTGGCCAATGTCGCGCCCAAGCGCAAGCTGGCCGAGTTTCGCGTCAGCCCCGAGAATCTGATCGATGTCGGTGAAGAAATCACCGCTGACCATTACTTCGAAGGTCAGTATGTCGATATTGCCGGCACCTCGATCGGTAAGGGTTTCGCCGGTGCCATGAAGCGGCACAATTTCGGCGGGCTGCGGGCATCGCATGGCGTGTCGATCAGCCATCGTTCGCATGGCTCGACCGGCCAGTGCCAGGACCCGGGCAAGGTGTTCAAGGGCAAGAAGATGGCCGGCCATATGGGCGCGGTGCGGATAACCACGCAGAATCTGCAGGTGGTCAAGACCGACAGCGAGCGCGGGCTGATCATGGTCAAGGGCGCGGTGCCGGGCTCAAAAGGTGGCTGGGTGACGATCAAGGATGCGGTGAAGAAGCCGTTCCCCGAGAACGCGATCCTGCCCGCCGCGCTGAAATCGGCTGCCGCCGAGGCCCGCAAGGCTGCCGAGGAAGCCGCCGCCCAGGCCGCTGCCGAGGAAGAGGCCGCGCGTCAGGCCGCGCTGGAGGCCGAGGCCGCCGAGCAGGAGGCCGCGCTGAAGGAGGCCGAGGCGGATATCGAGGCCGACAAGAAGGAAGGCGAGTGACATGAAACTCGACGTCATCAACCTGCAGGCGGCCCCGGCCGGCGAGGTGGAGCTCAGCGAGGCCGTCTTTGGCCTCGAGCCCCGCGCCGATATCCTGCACCGCGTCGTGCGCTGGCAGCGCGCCAAGGCCCAGGCCGGCACCCACAAGGTCAAGACCCGCTCGGAGACCAGCTATTCGGGCAAGAAGATCTATCGCCAGAAGGGCACCGGTGGCGCCCGTCACGGCGATCGCAACGCGCCGATCTTCCGCAAGGGTGGCGTCTACAAGGGCCCGACCCCGCGCAGCCATGCTCATGACCTGCCCAAGAAGGTGCGCGCGCTGGGGCTCAGGCATGCGCTTTCGGCCAAGGCGAAGGCCGGCAAGCTGGTGGTGCTCGACACCGCCGATCTGCCCGAGGCCAAGACCGCGCTGCTGGCCAAGGCCGCGAAGGATCTGGGCTGGCGCAAGGTGCTGGTCATCGACGGCGCCGAGGTCAACGAGAATTTCGCCGTGGCGGCGCGCAACCTCGAAGGGGTTGATGTGCTGCCGTCGATGGGGGCGAATGTCTATGACATCCTCAAGCGTGACACGCTGGTGCTCACGCGCGCGGGTGTCGAAGCTCTGGAGGCACGACTGGCATGAGCGCGAAGGCACAGCATTACGACGTGATCCGCAAGCCGGTCATCACCGAGAAGGCGACCATGGCCTCCGAAGCCAATGCCGTGGTCTTCGAGGTGGCGATCGATTCCTCCAAGCCGCAGATCAAGGAAGCGGTCGAGGCGCTGTTCGGTGTCAAGGTGAAGGCGGTCAACACTTCCATCACCAAGGGCAAGACCAAGCGCTTTCGCGGCATTCCCGGTCGGCGCAAGGATGTGAAGAAGGCCTATGTCACGCTCGAGGAAGGAAACGCTATCGACGTGAGCACGGGCCTTTGATAAAGAGGCGCGACTCAGCGGCCCCGGGCTTTCGGGGCCGTTGATTGTTTCATGGCAGGTGACGCGGCCCCGAGGGTGCGGCGCATGCGTGAGCCGGGCGGCAAGGCCCGCCCATAGACTGTAAACGGGACCAATTGGTCCGAAGCTGACGGAAGACAGGAAGCATGGCACTCAAGTCGTACAAGCCGACGACGCCTGGCCAGCGCGGGCTGGTGCTGATCGACCGTTCGGAGCTTTGGAAAGGTCGCCCGGTCAAGGCCCTCACGCAGGGTCTGACCAAATCGGGTGGTCGGAACAACACCGGACGGATCACGGCGCGCCGTATTGGCGGGGGCGCGAAGCGTCTCTATCGCATCGTTGATTTCAAGCGCCGGAAACTGGATATCCCGGCCAATGTCGAGCGGATCGAGTATGACCCGAACCGCACCGCCTTCATCGCGCTGATCGTCTATCAGGATGGCGAGCAGGCCTATATCCTGGCGCCGCAGCGCCTGGCGGTGGGCGACCGGGTGATCGCGGGTGCCAAGGTCGATGTGAAGCCGGGCAATGCGATGCCGTTCTCGGGCATGCCGCTGGGCACCATCGTGCACAATGTCGAGCTCAAGCCGGGCAAGGGCGGGCAGATCGCGCGCGCTGCAGGCACCTATGCGCAATTCGTGGGCCGCGATGGCGGTTACGCGCAGATCCGCCTTTCCTCGGGTGAGCTGCGCATGGTGCGCCAGGAATGCATGGCCACGGTTGGCGCAGTGTCGAACCCCGACAATTCGAACCAGAACCTGGGCAAGGCCGGGCGTACCCGGCATATGGGCAAGCGCCCCTCGGTGCGCGGTGTCGCCATGAACCCGATCGATCACCCGCATGGTGGCGGCGAGGGCCGCACCTCGGGCGGCCGCACGCCGGTCACGCCCTGGGGCAAGGACACCAAGGGCCGCCGCACCCGTTCGAACAAGGCGACGGACAAGTTCATTATCCGCTCGCGCCACGCCAGGAAGAAGGGTCGCTGATCCATGCCACGTTCAGTCTGGAAGGGCCCCTTTGTCGATGCGCATGTGCTGAAAAAAGCCGAGAAAGTGCGCGAATCGGGGCGTAACGAAGTCATCAAGATCTGGTCGCGCCGTTCGACCATTCTGCCGCAATTCGTCGGCCTCACCTTCGGGGTCTATAACGGCAAGAAGCACATTCCGGTGAATGTGAGCGAAGAGATGATCGGCCAGAAATTCGGCGAGTACTCGCCCACGCGCACCTATTACGGGCACGCGGCCGACAAGAAAGCCAAGAGGAAATAAGCCATGGGCAAGGAACAAAATCCCCGCCGCGTGGCCGAGAACGAGGCGATGGCGAAGACGCGCATGCTGCGCACCTCGCCGCAGAAACTCAACCTCGTGGCTGCGCTCATCCGCGGCAAGCCGGTGGACCGGGCGTTGGCCGATCTGACCTTCTCGAAGAAGCGCATCGCCATCGACGTGAAGAAATGCCTTCAGTCGGCAGTCGCCAATGCCGAGAACAATCATGGGCTCGATGTCGACAATCTCGTCGTCGCCGAGGCCTGGGTAGGCAAGAACCTGGTGATGAAGCGTGGCCGTCCGCGTGCGCGCGGCCGTTTCGGCAAGATCATGAAGCCGTTTTCCGAGATCACCATCAAGGTGCGTGAGCGCGAGGAGCAAGCGTAATGGGTCAGAAGGTCAATCCGATCGGCATGCGCCTGCAGGTCAACCGCACCTGGGACAGCCGCTGGTTCGCCGAGGACAGGCATTACGGCGATCTGCTGCTTGAGGATCTGCGCATGCGCGACTTCATCGAGAAGGAGTGCAAGCAGGCCGGTGTCAGCCGCGTGATCATCGAGCGCCCGCACAAGAAGTGTCGTGTGACCATTCACACCGCACGGCCGGGCGTGATCATCGGCAAGAAGGGCGCCGACATCGAGACGCTTCGCAAGAAGCTGGCGAACATGACCGACAGCGAGTTGCATCTCAACATCGTCGAGGTGCGCAAGCCGGAACTGGACGCGCAGCTGGTGGCGGAATCGATCGCCCAGCAGCTCGAACGCCGGGTCAGCTTCCGCCGTGCGATGAAGCGCTCGGTGCAGAACTCGATGCGAATGGGTGCGCTGGGGATTCGGGTCAATGTCGCCGGTCGTCTGGGCGGCGCCGAGATCGCGCGCACCGAATGGTATCGCGAGGGCCGGGTGCCGCTGCACACGCTTCGCGCCGATATCGATTACGCGCTTGCCGAGGCCAAGACGCCCTACGGGGTGATCGGGATCAAGGTCTGGATCTACAAGGGCGACATCATGGAGCATGACCCGCAGGCACGCGACCGCCGCGCGAGCGAGCTTCAGGAAGCCGGCGGTGGCCCGCGCCCGCGCCGCTGACGGCCTGACAGGAGAAAAGAGATGCTGCAACCGAAACGGACGAAGTTCCGCAAACAGCACAAGGGCCGCATCAAGGGCGAAGCCAAGGGCGGTTTCGATCTGAACTTCGGCTCCTTCGGGCTGAAGGCGGTCGAGCCCGAGCGGATCACCGCGCGCCAGATCGAGGCCGCGCGCCGTGCCATGACGCGCCACATGAAGCGCCAGGGGCGAGTGTGGATTCGCATCTTCCCCGATGTGCCGGTCAGCTCGAAGCCGACCGAGGTGCGTATGGGCAAGGGCAAGGGCTCGGTCGATTTCTGGGCCGCCAAGGTCAAGCCCGGCCGTGTGATGTTCGAGATCGACGGCGTCGGCGAGGTCGTGGCGCGCGAGGCGCTGCGCCTGGCGGCGATGAAGCTGCCGATCAAGACCCGCGTCGTTGCGCGCGAGGACTGGTAAGGCGGGGTTAACCCTGCCCTACGGGACGCATGTATGACGGGCAGGGCGGGATTAATCCCGCCCTGCGCCGCCGCGGCGCTTGCCAAGCGGGGCAAAGCCGCTTATAGCGCGGCATCCATCTCCGCCGGAATACAGGGTCACCCTGCAACAGGGGCTCTCCGGTGATTGTTGACGTGAAGGAAAAGGCCATGAAAGCCGACGAGTTGAAACAGAAGACGCCTGATCAGCTGCGCGATCAGCTGCTGGCGCTGAAGAAGGAGGCCTTCAACCTCCGCTTCCAGAAGGCGACGAGCCAGCTGGAGAACACCGCGCGCATGCGTCAGGTGCGCCGTGACGTGGCGCGGGTGAAGACCGTGCTGAACCAGAAAGCCGCTGAAGCGGCGGCGAACTGAGGAGCACGCACATGCCCAAACGCATCCTGCAAGGCACGGTGACCAGCGACCGGAACGCCCAGACCGTGACCGTTCTGGTGGAGCGCCGCTTCACCCATCCGGTGATGAAGAAAACCGTGCGCAAGACCAAGAAATACCGCGCGCATGATCCGCAAGACAGCTTCAAGGTCGGCGACATTGTCCGCATCGAGGAATGCGCGCCGATCTCGAAAACCAAACGCTGGAGGGTGGTGACCGAAGCTTCGGCTTGATCCCATCTTCCGGTTTGATCGAAACCCTGGGACCGCAAAGAAGGCCGGTTCCCAAAGGTCGGGAGAAACCAAATGATCCAGATGCAGACCAATCTGGATGTCGCTGACAATTCCGGCGCGCGCCGGGTTCAGTGCATCAAGGTCCTGGGCGGTTCCAAACGGCGTTATGCGTCGGTGGGCGACATCATCGTGGTGTCGGTCAAGGAAGCCATCCCGAAGGGCCGCGTAAAGAAGGGCGACGTGCGCAAGGCCGTCGTCGTGCGCACCGCCAAGGAAGTGCGCCGCGAGGATGGCACGGCCATCCGGTTCGACCGCAACGCCGCCGTCATCCTGAACAACCAGGGCGAGCCCATCGGCACCCGTATCTTCGGGCCGGTGGTGCGCGAGCTGCGTGCGAAGAACTTCATGAAGATCATTTCGCTGGCGCCGGAGGTGCTCTGATGGCTGCGAAGCTGAAAAAGGGCGACAAGGTGATCGTGCTTGCCGGCAAGGACAAGGGCAAGCGCGGCGAGATCACTCAGGTCATGCCGAAGGAAAACAAGGCGGTGGTTGACGGCGTCAACATCTCGATCCGTCACACCAAGCAAAGCGCGAACAGCCAGGGCGGCCGATTGCCCCGGCCGATGCCGATTGACCTGTCGAACCTGGCGATGGTCGATGACAACGGCAAGCCCACCCGCGTGGGTTTCCGTCTCGACGATGCCGGCAAGAAGGTTCGCTATGCCAAGACCACCGGGGAGGCGATCTGATGCTCGACGCAGCCACCTACACCCCGCGGCTGAAGGCCCTTTACCGCGAGCGCATCCGCGCCGCGATGAAGGAGGAATTCGGCTACGGCAACGACATGCAGATCCCCAAGCTCGAAAAGATCGTGCTGAACATGGGTATCGGCGAGGCGGTCAAGGACACCAAGAAGGTGAAATCGGCCCAGGAAGACCTGACCGCGATTGCCGGGCAGAAGGCGGTGATCACCAAGGCGAAGAACTCGATCGCGGGTTTCCGTGTGCGCGAGGGCATGCCGCTGGGCACCAAGGTCACCCTGCGCGGCGACCGGATGTATGATTTCCTCGACCGGCTGATCACGGTTGCGCTGCCGCGCGTGCGTGACTTTCGCGGCGTCAAGGGCTCGTCCTTCGACGGGCGCGGCAACTTCGCCATGGGCGTCAAGGAACATATCGTCTTTCCCGAGATCGACTATGACAAGGTCGATGAGGTCTGGGGCATCGACGTGATCATCTGCACCACCGCGAAAACCGACGCGGAAGCCAAGGCGCTGTTGAAGAATTTCAACATGCCCTTCAACAGCTGACGCGGAAGGAGAGAGAAACATGGCAAAGAAATCCATGGTCGAACGCGAGAAGAAGCGTCAGCGCATGGTGCAGCAACACGCCGCCAAGCGCGCCGCGCTGAAGGAAATCGCCAATGACCAGAATCTTTCGATGGAAGAGCGCTTCAAGGCGAATCTGAAACTGGCGAAGCTGCCGCGCAATTCGTCGCCGACGCGCCTGCACAATCGCTGCGAGCTTACGGGCCGGCCAAAGGCCTATTATCGCAAACTGAAACTCAGCCGGATCATGCTGCGCGAGCTTAGCTCGTTCGGCAAGATTCCCGGCATGGTCAAATCGAGCTGGTAAGGGAGGGGACGATATGTCGATGAACGATCCTCTCGGCGACATGCTGACGCGCATCCGCAACGCACAGATGCGTGGCAAGTCCACGGTGCGTTCGCCTGCGTCGAAGTTGCGTGCCTGGGTGCTCGATGTGCTCAAGGACGAGGGCTATATCCGCGGCTATGAGCGGGTGACGGGTGCCGATGGGCATGCGGAACTGGAAATCTCGCTGAAATATGCGGGCGACGAACCGGCTATCCGCGAGATTTCGCGGGTCTCCACGCCGGGGCGGCGCGTCTATGCCGGGGTCGAAGAGATACCGCAGGTGCGCAACGGCCTGGGTGTTTCGGTCGTCTCCACGTCCAAGGGCGTGATGTCGGATGCGGCAGCGCGCGCGGCCAATGTTGGCGGCGAAGTGCTCTGCCGCGTATTCTGAGGAGGGCTGAAATGTCTCGTATTGGCAAGCAGCCGGTGGAACTGCCCTCGGGCGTCACGGCCACCGTGTCGGGCCAGACCATCGAGGTCAAGGGCCCCAAGGGCACGCGCAGCTTCACCGCGAATGACGACATCGACATCAAGCTCGATGGCAATGTCATCAACGTGGCTCCGCGCAGCCAGTCCAAGCGCGCCCGCCAGCAATGGGGGATGTCGCGTACCATGGTGGCGAATCTCGCCCAGGGTGTGACCGAGGGCTTCAAGCGCGAGCTGGAGCTGGTCGGCGTGGGTTATCGCGCGGCTATGCAGGGCAAGGACCTGAAGCTGCAGCTGGGGTACAGCCACGAGGTGATCTTCAACGTGCCGGAAGGCGTGAGCGTTTCCACGCCGAAGCCCACCGAGATCGTCATCGAGGGGGCCGATCAGCAGCAGGTCGGCCAGGTTGCAGCAAACATTCGCGAGTGGCGCCGCCCCGAGCCCTATAAGGGCAAGGGCATCCGCTACAAGGGCGAGTATATCTTCCGCAAGGAAGGCAAGAAGAAGTAAGGGCGCATCAGATGGCGAACACGAAACGAAAGCTGTTCCAGAAACGCCGCCTGCGCGTGCGGAACAAGTTGCGCAAGACGGCCAATGGCCGGCTGCGCCTGTCGGTTCATCGCTCGAACCGCAACATCAGCGCCCAGCTGATCGACGATCTGCGCGGGGTGACGGTGGCGGCGGCCTCGACGCTGGAAAAGGATCTGGGCGTGGTTGGCGCGAACAATGTCGACGCTGCCGCGAAGGTGGGCGCCGCGCTCGCCGAGCGGGCGAAGGCTGCCGGGGTCGAGGAATGCTATTTCGATCGCGGCGGGTTTCTCTTTCACGGGAAGGTCAAGGCGCTTGCCGAAGCCGCTCGTGAAGGCGGCCTGAAGTTCTGAAGGAGACGATCATGGCAGAAAGAGATAACCGCCGGGACCGTCGCGACCGCGACGAGACACCGGAATTCGCCGATCGTCTGGTGGCGATCAACCGCGTGTCGAAGACGGTGAAGGGGGGCAAGCGCTTTGGCTTTGCCGCGCTCGTCGTCGTCGGCGATCAGAAGGGCCGCGTGGGCTTCGGCAAGGGCAAGGCCAAGGAAGTGCCCGAGGCGATCCGCAAGGCCACCGAGCAGGCCAAGCGCCAGATGATCCGGGTGCCGCTGCGCGAGGGCCGCACGCTGCATCATGATATCGAGGGCCGCCACGGCGCTGGCAAGGTGGTCATGCGCGCCGCCGTTCCCGGCACCGGCATCATCGCCGGCGGCCCGATGCGCGCGGTGTTCGAAATGCTGGGGCTGCAGGATGTGGTGGCGAAAAGCCTGGGCAGCCAGAACCCCTACAACATGATCCGTGCCACCATGGACGGGTTGAAGAAGGAAGCGAGCCCCCGGCAGGTTGCGCAACGGCGCAGCAAGAAGGTGGCCGATATCCTGCGCAAGCCCGAACCCGAAGCGGCCGAGGCCGCCGAGCCGGCCGAGGCGTAAGGAGTGGGAAGCATGGCAAAGACCATCGTCGTCAAGCAGATCGGCTCGCCGATCCGCCGCCCCGCCGTTCAGCGTGCAACGCTGATCGGCCTGGGGCTGAACAAGATGCATCGCACGCGCGAGCTGGAAGACACCCCGTCGGTGCGCGGCATGATCGCCAAGATCCCGCATCTGGTGGAAATCGTCGAAGAGCGCGGGTGACGGGTGCGGCGGGGTGAACCCCGCCCTGCAGATCACTTGGGCGCCCAGGCGCCGAATACTGGGCGGGGGGATAACCCCGCCGTTACATGAGCCGCGTTGCCCCTTCCCGTCGCTGGCGGGGCATTCCGGCAAAGGAGAAGCGACATGAAGCTGAACGAACTGCGAGACAATGAAGGCGCGGCACGGCGCAAGAAGCGCGTTGGGCGCGGGCCCGGCTCGGGCAAGGGCAAGACCGCCGGGCGCGGCGTCAAGGGCCAGAAGAGCCGTTCGGGCGTGGCCCTCAACGCCTTCGAGGGCGGCCAGATGCCGATCTACCGGCGCCTGCCCAAGCGCGGCTTCACCAAGCCCAACCGCAAGGAATGGGCGGTGGTCAATCTCGGCGCCATCGAGAAATTCGTCGAGGCAGGCAAGCTCGATCCCGCTGCGGTGATCGACGAGGCGGCGCTGGTTTCCTCGGGGCTGGTGCGGCGCAAGCGCGACGGCATTCGCGTGCTGGCCAAGGGCGAGATCACCCGCAAGCTCGATCTCGTCGTCTCGGGTGCCTCGAAGGCGGCGGTCGAGGCCGTGGAAAAGGCCGGCGGATCGCTCAAAACCGCGACAGCCGAGGCGGCGGCCGCCGAATAAGGTGTTGAGCCCGGCGGCCCGGGCGCATACATCAGCACACAGGTTTTCCTGCGCCGCCAACCGGGAACCGGTATGGCGGCGCTGTCATGAAAGAGACAGGGCATATGGCAACAGCTGCAGAGAGCATGGCGGCCAACACCAGCTGGGCCGCACTGGCCAAGGCCAAGGACCTGCGCCAGCGGATCCTTTTCGCCATCGGGCTGCTGATCGTCTATCGAATTGGCACTTACATCCCGGTCCCCGGCATCGATGGCGGCGCGCTGCGCGAGTTCATGGACGAGGCAGCCACCGGTATCGGCGGCATGCTCAACATGTTCACCGGCGGCGCCATTGCCCGTATGGGCATCTTCGCGCTGGGGATCATGCCCTATATCTCGGCGGCGATCATCGTGCAGCTTGTCGCGGCCATGTACGGGCCCTGGGCGCAGCTGAAGAAAGAGGGTGAGCTGGGCCGGCGCAAGCTGACGCAATACACCCGCTACGGCACGGTTCTGCTGGCGACGATGCAATCCTACGGGCTGGCGATCAGCCTCGAGGCGGGCGAACTGGCCACCGATCCGGGCTGGTTCTTCCGCGTTTCCACCGTCATCACGTTGGTCGGCGGCACCATGTTCCTTATGTGGCTGGGCGAGCAGATCACCGCGCGTGGCGTCGGCAACGGCATTTCGCTGATCATCTTCGTCGGCATCATTGCCGAGATTCCGGCTGCGCTGGCGCAGTTTCTTGGCCAGGGGCGCACCGGTGCCATCAGCCCGGCGGTGGTGCTGGGCATCATCATAATGATGATCCTGCTCATCACCTTCGTGGTGTTCATGGAGCGAGCCCTTCGAAAGATACATATCCAGTATCCTCGCCGGCAGGTGGGCATGAAGGTGTTCGATGGCGGGTCTTCGCATCTGCCGGTCAAGGTGAACCCGGCCAACGTGATTCCGGCGATCTTCGCCTCGTCGCTTCTGTTGCTGCCGACCACGCTGGCCACCTTTTCGGGCCAGGCCACGGGACCGGTTATGTCAACCGTCCTGGCCTATTTCGGCCCCGGCCAGCCGCTCTATCTGCTGTTCTTCGCGGCGATGATCATCTTCTTCACCTTCTTCTACACGCTCAACGTGTCCTTCAAGGTCGAAGATGTAGCCGAGAACCTGAAAAACCAGAACGGCTTCATTCCCGGCATCAGGCCCGGCAAGCGCACCGAGGAATACCTCAATTACGTCGTCATCCGCATCGTGACCGTTGGTTCGCTCTATCTGGCCGGCGTGGCGCTGATGCCCGAGGTGCTGCGCGCGCAATTGCAGATTCCGTTCTATTTCGGCGGCACGTCTGTGCTGATCGTCGTTGTGGTGGGGATGGATACGATGAGCCAGATCCAGTCGCACCTCGTGGCGCATCAGTATGAGGGGCTGCTGGAGAAAGCGAAACTGCGCGGGCGCGGGCGCGACAAGGGCGGCGCACGTGGTGGCAAGACGCCAAGGAAGGGGCCGGGGCTGCGATGAACATCATTCTTCTGGGGCCGCCGGGGGCGGGCAAGGGCACGCAGGCCGGCATGCTTGTCGAAAAGCGCGGCATGGTCCAGCTTTCCACCGGCGACATGCTGCGCGCGGCGCGCACATCAGGCACGGCCATGGGCAAGCGCGTGGCCGATGTGATGGACAGGGGTGAGTTGGTCACCGACGAGATCGTGATCGGGCTGATTGACGAAGCACTCGATGGCGCTGCCGCGTCGGGCGGGGTGATCTTTGACGGTTTCCCGCGAACCCTGGCGCAGGCCGACGCGCTGGATGAGTTGCTGTCGGGTAAAGGGCTGTCGCTCGATGCCGTGATCGAGCTGCGCGTCGATGACGAAGCCCTGGTCGAGCGCATCACCGGGCGCTATTCATGCGGCGCCTGCGGGGCTGCCTATCATGAGCGCAGCAAGCCCACGAAGGTCGAAGGCGTGTGCGATGCCTGCGGTTCAAGCGAGTTGAACCGGCGCGCTGACGACAACGAGGAAAGCCTGCGCCAGCGGCTGATGGAATACTACAAGAAGACTTCGCCGCTGGTGGGCTACTACCACGCCAAGGGCAAGCTGCGCAGCGTTGACGGGCTGGCGCTGATGGGTGATGTCGAAGCCGCCATCGCCGCGGCGCTCGAGGGCTGAGCGGCAGCTCGCGCAGGGGTACAAACGCCTCTTGACGCCCGGCGCAAAACACCCTAGGCGAAGCGCCTGATCCTGCGATCCGAGTCGCGCGCGGCTCGGATCGTTCATTTGGCACGGCCACAGCGGCCCGTGTTGTGAAAAAAGGTTCTGGCATTACGGAACCGCAACGAAAGGAAACCCCGCGTGGCACGAATTGCTGGCGTAAACATTCCCACGGGAAAGCGCGTCCCCATTGCGCTGACCTATATCCACGGCATTGGTCCTTCTGTTGCCAACCAGATCGTCTCGGCGCTCAAGATCGATCCGGCGCGCCGGGTCAACCAGCTTTCCGATGACGAGGTGCTGGCGATTCGCGAATATATCGACGGCAATCTCTCTGTCGAGGGCGATCTGCGCCGCGAAGTGCAGATGAATGTCAAGCGCATGATGGATATCGGCTCGTATCGCGGGTTGCGCCATCGTCGCGGCCTGCCCGTGCGCGGCCAGCGCACCCACACCAACGCCCGCACCCGCAAGGGCCCGGCGAAGCCGATCGCCGGCAAGAAGAAATAAGGGGGCGGAGACATGGCTCGTGACAAGACGCGCGTGAAGCGCAAGGAACGCAAGAACATTGCAGCCGGGGTGGCGCATGTGAATTCGTCGTTCAACAACACCAAGATCCTGATTTCCGACGTGCAGGGCAATGCGATCTCGTGGTCGTCGGCCGGCACGATGGGCTTCAAGGGTTCGCGCAAATCGACCCCTTATGCCGCGCAGCTCGCTGCCGAGGACGCCGCGAAGAAGGCCATGGATCATGGCATGCGCACGCTCGAGGTCGAGGTGCAGGGGCCCGGCTCGGGGCGCGAATCGGCGCTGCGTGCGCTGGCCGCGGCCGGGCTGAACATCACCGGGATTCGGGATGTGACCCCGCTGGCGCATAATGGCTGCCGCCCGCCGAAGCGGCGCCGCGTCTGACGGTGCAGGAAACGGCACGGGCTGCGCCAGATGCGCGGGCCCGTATCTGACGTTACGGGCCGTCAAGGCCCTTGTCCTCGGGCGCGACCGGCTTTCGGGCATGGGCCGGTTGCAGGAATGGAGGCGAGCTACATGATCCACAAGAATTGGCAGGAACTCATCAGGCCGGCGCAGCTTGAAGTCAGGCCGGGTGCCGATCCTGCGCGCAAGGCCACGGTTGTCGCCGAGCCGCTGGAGCGCGGCTTCGGGCTGACGCTGGGCAATGCGCTGCGCCGGGTGCTGATGTCCTCGCTGCAGGGCGCGGCGGTGACCTCGGTGCAGATCGACAATGTACTGCACGAGTTTTCTTCGGTGGCCGGGGTGCGCGAGGATGTCACCGACATCGTGCTCAACCTCAAGGGCGTGGCCCTGCTGATGGAGGTCGACGGCCCCAAGCGGGTGAGCGTCTCGGCACGCGGCCCGGCGGTTGTCACCGCGGGCGATATCGCCACCAGCGCCGGCATCGAGGTGCTCAACAAGGAGCATGTGCTGTGCCATCTTGACGAGGGTGCGGATCTCTACATGGAACTGACGGTCAACACCGGCAAGGGCTATGTCGCGGCAGAGAAGAACCGCCCCGAGGATGCGCCGATCGGGCTGATTCCGATCGATGCGATCTATTCGCCGGTGAAGAAGGTCGCCTATGAGGTCACGCCCACCCGCGAGGGCCAGGTGCTGGACTATGACAAGCTGACCATGAAGATCGAGACCAACGGCGCTGTCACCCCCGATGATGCAGTGGCCTATGCCGCGCGCATCCTGCAGGATCAGCTGCAGATCTTCGTCAATTTCGAGGAGCCCGAGGCCGCCGGCCGCGGCGACACCGATGACGGGCTTGAGTTCAACCCGCTTCTGCTGAAGAAGGTGGACGAGTTGGAACTCAGCGTCCGTTCGGCCAACTGCCTGAAGAACGACAACATCGTCTATATCGGCGATCTGATCCAGAAGA
>JAFIEG010000010.1 GCA_020832665.1 Pararhodobacter sp.
CCCCCCCCCCCCCCCCCCCCCCCCCCCCCCCCCCCCCCCCCCCCCCCCGCGGCCCAAGCAAGGCCAAGCCCCGGCAGGGGCGCGGGCCGGGCGCGGGAGCGCCCCCGGGGCCCGGTGTTTCAGCTCTTCTCGAGACGCAGATAGGTGAACAGGCCCAGCGGTGCGAGCCGGCGTTCCTCGGTCACCGAGAGCGAGGCCTCGCCCATGACGCGCCGGCGCGGAAAGTCGGGGTGCCAGCCCAGTCGGTCGGCAAGCGGGGAAAAGGCGCGCTCGATCCAGGCCATCGGCCCCTTTTCGCGGGCGAAATGGTTGACGATGATCACCTGTCCGCCCGGCTTGCACACGCGCGCGATCTCGGCCATCACGCGCTCGGGCTCGGGCACAACCGAGACCAGATACATCGCCACCACGGTATCGAAATGCCCGTCGGGGAAATCCAGCACCCGCGCATCCATCTGCCGCAGTTCGCGCACATGGGCCAGCCCCTCGGCCTGGACCCGCCGGCGCGCGCGCGCGAGCATATCGTCGGAATAGTCGATGCCGGTCACCTCGAGATGCGGCGCGTAGCGCGATAGCGACAAACCGGTGCCGATACCAACTTCGAGCACCCGTCCCTGGCCGGCATTGACCGCCTCGACGGCGCGGCGCCTTCCCATCTGCGTGATGCGCCCGAAGGTGCTGTCATAGATTGGCGCCCAGCGGCGATAGCTGGATTCGACGGCGTCAAGCTCCATCGGCGGCAACTCCCCTGTCACTTTGACCATTCGCGAATGTCGAGCCGCTCGGCTCGTGCATGGATGTTCTTCCCCGCATTGCGCTCCTGCGCAACCCCTTAGCCATCAGGAAATGGTCAACTGCCTCACGCGTCGAGGTTCTCGACATTGAGTGCGTTGCGCTGGATGAATTCGCGGCGCGGTTCGACGACGTCGCCCATCAGCTTCGAGAAGATCTCTTCCGCCTCGGCCAAATCGTCGATCTTGACCTGCAGCAGCGTGCGCGCGTCCGGGTCGAGCGTGGTTTCCCATAGCTGGTTGGGGTTCATTTCGCCCAGGCCCTTGTAGCGCTGCAGGCTCAGCCCCTTTTCGCCCTCGGCCAGGATCGCCTCGAGCAGCGCGACGGGGCCGTGGATGGGTTGGCCGCGCTCGCGCCGGATCAGCTGCGCGGGGCGGCCATAGGTTTCCTGCAGCGAGGTGGTGAAGCGCGCCAGCCGACGGGCCTCGCCCGAGCGCAGCACCGGGCCGTCGAGCAGGCGCACCTCCTCGACCCCGCGCAAGAGGCGCGTAAGCTTGATGCCGCCATCTTGCGTCGGCCGCCCCTGCCAGCCGGTTTCGTACTCCGGAGCGATCTGATCGAGCCGCGCGGCCAGCCGGTTGGCCACCCCCTGCGCATCGCGATCCAGCGCGGCGGTGTCGAGCGCCCCGGCGATGGCGGCCTGTTCGAGAATGCTGCGCGCGTAATGGGTGGGAAAACCTTCGAGGCTGCGCCGGACCTGGCGCGCCTCATCCACCACGCGCCGCAGATCCTGCGCCACGATCTCTTCGCCCGAGGCCAGCCGCAGCGCGGCCCCCTCGACACCCTGTCCGACGAGATAATCCTCCAGTGCCGGCTTGTCCTTCAAGTAGACCTCGGACTTGCCCCGCGCCACCTTGTAGAGCGGCGGCTCGGCGATATAGAGGTGCCCGGCCTCGATCAACTCGGGCATCTGCCGGAAGAAGAAGGTCAGCAAAAGCGTGCGGATATGCGCGCCGTCCACATCGGCATCGGTCATGATGACGATCTTGTGGTAGCGTAGCTTGGAGATGTCGAACTCGTCGCGCCCGATGCCGGTGCCCAGCGCGGTGATCAGCGTGCCGATCTCCTGGCTGCCGAGCATCCGGTCGAAGCGCGCGCGCTCGACATTCAGGATCTTCCCGCGCAGCGGCAGTACCGCCTGGTTCTGGCGCGAGCGGCCCTGCTTGGCCGAGCCGCCGGCCGAGTCGCCCTCGACGAGGAAAAGCTCGGACTTGGCCGGATCGCGCTCCTGGCAGTCGGCCAGCTTGCCGGGCAGGCTGGCCACATCAAGCGCCGTCTTGCGCCTTGTCAGGTCGCGCGCCTTGCGCGCCGCCTCGCGCGCCAGCGCTGCCTCGATGATCTTGCCGACGATGGTCTTTGCCGCCGCCGGGTTCTCCTCGAACCATTCGGACAGCTTTTCGCCCACCAGGTTCTCCACCGCCGGGCGCACCTCGCTTGAGACCAGCTTGTCCTTGGTCTGGCTGGAAAATTTCGGGTCCGGTACCTTGACCGAAAGCACGCAGGTCAGCCCCTCGCGGGCATCGTCGCCGGTGAAGCTGATCTTTTCCCGCTTGGCGATGCCGCTTTCCTGCGCGTAGCGGGTGATGGTGCGGGTGAGCGCGCCGCGAAAGCCAGCCAGATGCGAGCCGCCATCGCGCTGGGGAATGTTGTTGGTAAAGGGCAGCACGGTTTCGTGGTAGCTGTCATTCCACCACATCGCCACCTCGATGCCGATGCCGTCGCGATCGCCCGAGATATGGATCGGCTCGTGCATGACCGAGGTCTTCGACCGATCGATCCAGCGCACGAATTCGCGCACCCCGCCCTCGTAGAAAAGCTCCGAACGAAGCGGCTCGGCGGGGCGGTGATCTTCCAGCACGATGCGCACGCCCGAATTGAGAAAGGCCAGTTCGCGCAGCCGGTTTTCGAGCGTGCGGAAGCTGTAATCCAGGTTCGAGAAGGTATCGAGCGAGGCCAGGAAGCGCACCTCGGTTCCCTTGCGGCCCTCGGCCTCGCCCACCACCCTGAGCGGCTCCACCGTTTCGCCGCGCTCGAAACGGGCGTAATGCTCCTTGCCGTTTCGCCAGATGCGCAGTTCCAGCCAGTCGGACAGCGCGTTAACCACCGAAACGCCGACACCGTGCAGCCCGCCGGAAACCTTGTAGCTGTTCTGGTCGAACTTGCCGCCGGCATGCAGCTGGGTCATGATGACCTCGGCGGCCGAGACCCCCTCTTCGGCGTGGATATCGGTGGGCACGCCGCGCCCGTTATCAGCGACCGAAATGCTGGAATCGGCATGGATGATGACGCTTACGGCATCGGCATGGCCGGCCAGCGCCTCGTCGATGCCGTTATCGACCACCTCATAGACCATGTGATGCAGGCCCGAGCCGTCATCGGTATCACCGATATACATGCCAGGACGCTTGCGCACGGCATCCAGGCCCTTGAGAACCTTGATGGATTCGGCGCCATAATCAGCTTGTTCCGCGGGTTGCGCGCTCATGCCGTTTTCCCTTGAGACATCTGCGCATCTTATAGGCAGTCGCGGGGGGAATGTCACGCGCCAGCCACAAGATTTGGTGGTTTGCGCGGGTAAGGGCGAGGGTTATGAAATGCGCGTTCCGGGCGGCGGTCTCGACCCGGCGCGATGGGTGAGCGCAGGCGGTGCTCAACCCAGCGCGATGACGACCCCCACCCCGATCAGCAGCACCCCGGCAATCCGGTTTGTTCGGGCCAGAGCGGTAGGCGAGCGCAACATTGTGCGGGCGCGGCCGATCAGCCCGGCCATGACCAGATTGCCGAACATTGGAATGAGCACCGATATGGCGACGATAGCGGCGATATCAGCGCCGGTGATGCGGTTGAGATCGAAAAAGCCGGGCAGCACGCCCATATAGAACAGGATCGCCTTGGGGTTGGCCAGGATCGCCGTCATCCCGGCGGCGAAGCCGCTCCATTTTCCTGGCCGCGTAAGCCGGCTGTCGGCGCTCAGTGCGCGCGCGGCATGGGCGATCAGTTGCCAGCCCATGAACACGAACATCCCCACCGCCACCCAGCGCAGAATCTCCATGGCGCCGGCATAGGCCGAGACGATCCAGGCCAGCCCGAAGATGGCCGCCAGCGGCCAGAGCATGTCGCCCAGCGCCACCCCGACCGCCAGCGGCGCCGCCGAGGCAAAGCCGCCCGAGAGCGCCCGCGCCGTCAGCGCCACCCAGACCGGGCCGGGCGTGGCGAAGAGGATGAAGATCGCCCCGGCATAGAAAGCTAACTCGGCGGGTGAAGCGGTCATGGCGTCACCTCGTTCAACATAGCGCCCGTTGGCGCTTCGGAGAGGGAGAAATGCTGCGCGCGCGGGCCGAGAGCGGCAAAGAGTTCGGGCTCGGTGCCGGTGAGGAATGCCTGCGCGCCCAGATCGCACAGCGCGTCGTAAAGCGCCTCGCGCCGCGCCGGGTCGAGATGGGCGGCGAGTTCGTCGAGCAGCAGGATCGGCGGCTTGCCCTGATCTTGCGTCAGCGCCCTTGCATGGGCCAGCAGCAGCGAGATGAGCAGCGCCTTTTGCTCGCCGGTCGAGCATTGCGCCGCCGGCATGCCACGCGCGCGCCAGATCGCGCTCAGATCGGCGCGGTGCGGCCCGGTCAGGCTGCGCCCGGCAGCCATGTCGCGCTGGCGTCCCTCGGCCAGGGCGCGGGCCAGCCCCTCGGATGTTTCGGGCGCAGTGCACTCAAGCGCCAGATCGGCAGCGGGGAACGCGCCGCCCGTGTCGTTGTCGCGCGCCAGCCGGGCCAGCAGCGCGCGCCTGCCCGCCGAAAGCTGGGTGCCGGATTGCGCCATCTGCGCCTCGAGCGCGGCGTGCCAGGCGGGGTTGGCGATGCCCTCGCGCAAAAGCCGGTTGCGCTCGCGCATGGCCTTTTCATAGGCCAGCGCATGCTCGCCATGGTCGGGGCGGAAGGCCAGCACCATGCGGTCGAGAAAGCGCCGCCTGCCCTCGGGGCCATCGAGCCACAGCCGGTCCATCGCCGGGGTGAGCCACAGCATGGGCACCAGCCTGCCCAGCGCCGCCTGCGGGGCGGTCTTGCCGTCAATGCGCACGCGCCTTGCCTCGCCCGGGCGCGCGGTGGTTTCGATCTCGTGCGGCAGCCCGTCACGGATGAGCGCGGCGGTGATCTTCCAGCCCTCGGCGCCCGGGCGGCGGGCCAGATCCTCGGGCGCCGCGCGGCGCAATCCGCGCCCTGGCGCAAGAAGCGAGATGGCTTCCAGCAGGTTGGTCTTGCCCGCCCCGTTCGGCCCGGTCAGCACCACCACCCGGCCGTCGAAGCATGCCGCGCTCAGCCCGTGCGAGCGGAACTGGCTGAGCGTGAGCGAAGTGAGGTAAAGCGCCATGCTGCTGCGGGGCCCTGTCGGCGGGCGGGGATGAGGCCGGGACGGGGTTGGGGGGCGCTGCCCCCCTCTGGGCTGCGCCCATTCACCCCACGGAGTATTTTCGGCAAGATGAAGGGGCAGGGGGATCAGACCCGCATCGGCATGACCACATAGACCGCGCTGGTGTCGTTGCCTTCGCGCACCAGCGCCGGGTCGCCGGCGGCGTTGAACAGGAAGACGGCGTTCTCGCGGTCGATCTGGCCGGAAATTTCCAGCAGGTATTTCGCGTTGAAGCCGATTTCGAGCCGCTCGTCGGCATAGGCGACGACCAGCTCTTCCTGGGCCATGCCGCTGTCGGGGGCGTTCACGGCGAGGGTGAGTTTGTCTTCCTCGAGCGTGAGCTTGACCGCGCGCGAGCGTTCCGACGAGATGGTTGCGACGCGGTCCACGGCGCGGGCAAAATCATTGGCATCGACTTCGAGCCGGCGGGTGTTGCCCAGCGGGATGACGCGCGAATAGTCGGGGAAGGTGCCGTCGATCACCTTGGAGGTGAGCGCGATTTCGGGGGTGGCGAAGCGCAGCTTGGTTTCCGACACCGAGACGGCGATCTGCATCTCGTCGTCTTCAAGCAGCTTGCGCAGCTCAGCCACCGTCTTGCGCGGCACGATCACGCCGGGCATGTCTTCGGCACCCTCGGGCAGGGGCGCATCGACCCGCGCCAGGCGGTGGCCGTCGGTGGCCACGCAGCGCAGCACGCGCCCGTCCTCACCATCGGCGACATGCATGTAGACGCCGTTGAGGTAGTAGCGCGTCTCTTCCGTCGAGACGGCGAAGCGGGTCTTTTCAAAGAGCCGGCGCAGATGGGGGGCGGGGGCGGCGAAATTGACCTGGTATTCCGACGAGGCCATGACAGGGAAATCCTCGCGCGGGAGCGTCGCCAGCGCGAAGGTCGAGCGCCCGGCCTGCACATTCAGCCGTCCGCTATGCGGGTCGTCGGAAAGCTGCACAAGCGCGCCGTCGGGCAGCTTGCGCACGATCTCGTGCAGCATCACCGCCGAGACGGTGGTGGCCCCGGCGCGCTCAATCTGCGCCGGGGCGCGATCGACGACCTCGATATCGAGATCGGTGGCGCGCAGGCTGATGCTGCCGCCCTCGGCCTCGATGAGCACATTGGCGAGAATCGGAATGGTGTTGCGCCGCTCGACGACCGATTGCGCCTGGGCGACGGCCTTCAGCAGCGTTGCGCGTTCGATGCTCAGTTTCATGCGGCCATCCCCTCGCCCTGCATCCCCTCACCCGTTGACATGCCGCCCAGCGACGGCACAGGCCGGCGCTGGCGCTTGCCAGCCCGGCCCGTTTGTCCTGATCACTGTTTGCGGCGCTTTGGCGCGCCCGTCAAGCCACCGCTCAGCTTTCCAGCAGCCGGCGCAGCAGGTCCAGGTCTTCGGCCAGCTGGCTGTCGGTGCTGCGCAGCGACTCGACCTTGCGCACGCCATGCATGATGGTGGTGTGATCGCGCCCGCCGAAGCGCCGACCGATCTCGGGCAGCGAGCGGGTGGTCATCTGCTTGGCCAGATACATCGCCACCTGCCGCGGCCGTGCGATGGTGCGCAGCCGTTTCGGGCCGATCATGTCGGACAGACGGATGTTGTAATGCTCGGCGACCTTGCGCTGGATCTCCTCGACCGTGACCTTGCGTTCCGACGAGCGCAGGATGTCGGCCAGCGTATCCTGCGCCAGATCTAGCGTGATCTCGCGCCCCACCAGGCTGGCCAGGGCAAAGAGCCGGGTCAGCGCCCCTTCGAGCACGCGCACATTGGTGGTGATGCGGTGGGCGAGGAATTCGAGCACGCCCTCGCCGATCGCCACATCGCCATAGGTGGCGCGGTTGAGCTGCACCTTGCGCTGCAGGATTCCCAGGCGCAGCTCGTAATCGGTGGGGTGCAGATCGACCACGAGGCCGCTTTGCAGGCGTGACTTGATACGGTCCTCGAGATCCTTGATCTCGCCCGGCGCGCGGTCAGCGGAAATGACGATCTGCCTTCCCTGATCGACCAGCGCGTTGAAGGTGTGGAAGAATTCCTCCTGCGTGCTTTCCTTGCCGGCGATGAACTGCACATCATCGACCATCAGCACATCGACCGAGCGAAACAGGCTCTTGAAATCCATGATCTGGCGGTCGCGCAGCGATTGCACGAAGCGATACATGAACTGCTCGGCCGAGACATAGAGCACGCGCGCCTCGGGTTTGCGGGCATGCAGCTCCCAGGCGATGGCGTGCATCAGATGGGTCTTCCCGAGGCCGACGCCGCCATAGAGAAACAGCGGGTTGAAGGTGACCTGCGAGCCCTCGGCCACCCGGCGGGCGGCGGCATGGGCCAGCGCGTTGGGCTTGCCGACGACGAAATTGTCGAAGGTGAAACGGGCATCGAGCGCGGCGTTGGGCAGTTCGCCGTCATCCTGGCCGCGTTCGCTGGCGGGCAACGCCGTTTCAGAGGGCGCATCGAGCGCGCTTTGCACGCGTTTCGATGCTGCCACCGGCTGGGCCGACACCGCGATCTCGATACGCTCGACCGGCTGGCCGGCGGCGGCGAAGGCGTGGCGCAGCTGCTGCGTGTAGTTGCGGTTGACCCAGTTGGCTACGAAATTCGTCGGCGCGGTCAGCCTTGCGATGCCGTTGTCGACCGACGCAACGCGCAGGGGGGCAATCCAGGTGATGAAGCTGTTTTCTCCGACCAGATCCCGCAAACCATTCTGGACTGTCTCCCACTGTGCGTCTGTCATACCGTTCCGACCTGTTCGCCGCGTCACCAAATCGGTGGCAGCCTTTTTGTTTTTCTCTCCATGCCCGCCACGAATTCGCGGAGCAAGCACAAGCACATGCCGCGCCGGGCCGGTAACGGGCCGGAGCGAGGGCATGCGCCCAGTTGCTGGCGGGGAGATGAAGGCAGGTACAGGAAACGTAACAAGCCTCCCTCCTTGCAGAGGGATACGAGGAAAGCGGTAACTTGGTCAGCTCTACTGCGTGGTACGCCGCCATCCCCCCAGGAACGTGGCGAGTCGCACCGGCAAGCTAGCAAGCCGGCCGGGGCGCAGGCAATCGAACAAAGCGCTTGACAGTCCCGGCCGTGCCCAGAATCGGCGGCGGCGTGGGTTTCCCGCCACAGCCCGGCCGCGCCAGGATCGTACAGGGCACCATGCAGGACAAGCAAAGGGGCGCAGCCCGGCCGCGCCCCTTGAAAAAATTTCCTGCTGCGGCCGGGGCCGCGCAATGCCGTCCTCAGGCGCCCAGCACTTTCACCCGTGCCGACAGGCGAGACAACTTGCGCGCTACGGTGTTCTTGTGCAGCACGCCCTTGGTGACGCCGCGGGCCAACTCCGGCTGGGCGGCGCGCAGCGCTTGCTGTGCGGCTTCGGCATTGCCGCTGGCGATGGCTTCCTCGACCTTGCGCAGGAAGGTGCGGATGCGCGAGCGGCGCGCCTTGTTGATGGCAAAACGGCGCTCATTCTGGCGGGCGCGTTTCTTGGACTGGGGTGTATTGGCCATGGGTTTTGGGTCTCTCGGGTCAGTTGCATTTCGGTTGCGCCATAGACCCGCGCCCGGTCTGGGGTGACCGGGGGTGATTGCTGCCAAGCGGGCCCACGCGCATGTGCGGCAAGCCTATAGGGTAAAGTTCGGGCGATGAAAAGTGCGAATCGACCGCACCGGATGCGTGCGCGGGGCACAGCCCTTCGAAGGGTTGTGTAGGCGGATTAGACAGAGGCGA
The DNA here is from genome assembly GCA_020832665.1 of Pararhodobacter sp. Lineage (GTDB taxonomy): Bacteria > Pseudomonadota > Alphaproteobacteria > Rhodobacterales > Rhodobacteraceae > Pararhodobacter. The sequence continues at coordinate 8,901 of JAFIEG010000010.1, forward strand.
GGTCGCGCTGCCGCCCGCCTGGTGCCGACCGCTTGCGGCAGCGCGGTGCAAGTCCCTTCAAAGGGCCTTGCCCGGCGGCTCGGATCAGCGGTCGCGAAACTGCGCCTCGCGCTTCTCGACGAAGGCGCTCATGCCTTCCTTCTGGTCCTCGGTGGCAAAGAGTGCGTGGAAACTGCGGCGCTCGAACAGGATACCCTCGCGCAGTGTCATCTCGTAGCTGCGGTTCACGCATTCCTTCACCACCCGGGTGGTGACCATGGATTTCGCGGCGATCTTCTGCGCGGCCGCCATCGCCTCGTCCATCAGCTTCTTGGCCGGCACCACGCGGCTGACAAGGCCCGAGCGCTCGGCCTCTTCGGCATCCATGAAGCGGCCGGTCAGATGCATGTCCATCGCCTTGGACTTGCCGACAAAGCGCGTCAGCCGCTGCGTGCCGCCGATGCCCGCCACCACGCCGAGATTGATCTCGGGCTGGCCGAACTTGGCGTTGTCGGCGGCGATGATGAAGTCGCACATCATCGCCAGCTCGCAGCCCCCGCCCAGCGCGTAGCCGGCCACGGCGGCGATCACGGGCTTTCGCACCGCCAGCATGGTTTCGGTTTCGGGGGTGAAGAAATCGCTTTCGAACATCTCGACAAAGCTTTTCGGCGCCATCTCCGAAATGTCGGCGCCGGCGGCAAAGGCCTTTTCCGAGCCGGTGATGACGATGCAGCGCACCTTGTCGTTGCGATCGGCCGCTTTCAGCGCTTCGGCCAGTTCGCCCAGCATTTTCGAGTTCAGTGCGTTCATTGCTTCTGGCCGGTTCAGCTTGATCAGCGTGACATGCTGCGCCGTGTCGACGTTGATGGTCTCATACGCCATTTGGGTTCCCCCGATTGAGCCGTTTCGCGCCCGTGCATAGCAGCCTGCGAGCGGGGTTCAAGCTATCTCTGGCAGGCGGGGCAGTAGTAGCTCGACCGCCCAGACTGGACGATGCGCCGCACCGTGGCGGTGCAATCCGGCGTGGTGCAGGGCAGGTCCTGGCGGTCATAGACACGGAAATTGTGCTGGAAATATCCCAGCTTGCCATCGGTCTGGCGATGGTCGCGCAGGCTCGATCCGCCGGCCTCGATCGCCTCCAGAAGCACCGCGCGGATGGCATGCGCCAGCGCCTCGATCCGCGCCGCGCCGATGCGCCCGCCGGCACGCGCGGGGTGGATGCGCGCGCGAAACAGCGCCTCGCAGGCATAGATGTTTCCTAGCCCGGCAACGATTCGCTGATCCATCATCAGCGCCTTGGCCGGCGCCTTGCGCCCGCGCCACCGCGCCGCCAGATAGGGGGCGCCGAATTCGTTGCCCAGCGGTTCGGGGCCCAGCCCGGCCAGCAGCGGGTGGGCATCGATGGCGGTGCTGGCGCGCAGATCCAGCGCGCCGAAGCGTCGCGCGTCATTGAAGGCGATGCGCGCGCCGTTCTCCATATGAAGGATGACATGGTCGTGCTTTTCCACCGGCGGATGCGCGCGGTGAAAACGCCCTGGCACATGCGTCGTGGCAAGGCCCGAAACCGTCATCCGCCCCGACATGCCCAAATGGACCAGCATTGTCTCGCCGGTGTCGAGATCAGAGAGCAGATATTTCGACCGCCGCCGCAGCCGATCGACGCGCGCGCCTTCCAGCCGCCCGGCCAGCCCCGAAGGGAAGGGCCAGCGCAGCCCCTCACGGCGAATCTCGGCGCGGATGATGCGCACGCCCTCCATCGCCGGGGCCAGGCCGCGGCGCACGGTTTCCACTTCGGGCAGTTCAGGCATGGTGGCCTCGGCGTCGCATTGTGCAGGCAAGGCAGCATCGGGTAAGGAGAGGGCAGGCGCAAGATCCGACAGGAGCCGGCATGAGTGCGGATGACGAGCGGACCACCCATTTCGGCTTTCGCGAGGTGGGCGAGGGGCAGAAGGCCGGCATGGTGCACGGGGTCTTTACCAGCGTGGCCTCGAAATACGATCTGATGAACGATCTGATGAGCGCGGGCATCCACCGTATCTGGAAGGATGCGATGATGGACTGGCTCGCCCCGCGCCCCGGCCAGCATCTGCTTGATGTGGCGGGCGGCACCGGCGACATTGCCTTTCGCTTTCTCAAGCGCGCTGGTGGGGGCGCGCGGGCAACGGTGCTCGACCTGACCGAATCGATGCTCGCCGAAGGCCGGCGCCGCGCCGAGGCCGAGCAGATGGCCGGGCAGCTGGACTGGGTGGTGGGCGATGCCATGGCGCTGCCCTTTGCCGAGAACAGCTTCGATGCCTACACGATCAGCTTTGGCATCAGGAATGTCACCCGTATCGAGGACGCGCTGGCAGAGGCCTTTCGCGTGCTGCGCCCGGGCGGGCGGCTGATGGTGCTGGAATTTAGCCAGATCCCCAGCCGGCCATTGCAGGAGTTGTATGACCTTTATTCCTTCAATGTCATTCCGCGCATGGGGCAGTTGGTGGCGGGTGACCGCGACAGCTACCAGTATCTTGTCGAATCGATTCGCCGCTTCCCCGATCAGGAAAAATTCGCCGAGATGATCCGCGCCGCAGGCTTCGAAATGGTAAAATACCGTAACCTGTCGATGGGCATCGCGGCGCTGCATTCGGGCTGGAAGATCTGAGCGATGCGCGGCCCGCACAACATCTGGCGGCTGGTCCGCACCGGCGCCACCTTCGAGCGCACCGGTGCCATGGCAGAGGTGCTGAACGCCCTGCAGCTGCCGCCGCGGCTGCGCATCCTTGCGCGGGTGATGGGCTGGCCGTGGAAATATCTGGGCCTCAAGGGCGATCCGTCGCTGCCGCCGCTCACGCGTGCGCTGACCGCGCTGGGGCCGGCCTATATCAAGTTCGGACAGATCCTTTCCACCCGGCCCGATATCGTCGGCGATGAGCTGGCCACCCAACTGCGCTACCTTCAGGACAAGTTGCCGCCCTTTCCCACCGAGAAGGCGCGCGCCATGATCGAGGACGAACTGGACAGCCCGCTAGAGGCGCTGTTCGAGACCTTCTCCGAACCGGTCGCGGCGGCCTCGATCGCGCAGGTGCACCGGGCGCGGCTGGCAGGCTCGGGCGAGGATGTGGCGGTCAAGGTGCTGCGCCCGGGGATCGAGCGCGCCTTTCGCCGCGATATCGACGCCTTCTACTTTGCCGCCGGGGTGATCGAGGTGTTGCTGCCGCGCACGCGCCGGCTCAGGCCGAGCGACGTGATCGCGCATTTCGAAAGCGTGGTGATGGGCGAGCTCGATCTGCGGCTGGAAACCGCCGCAGCGGCCGAATTCGCCGCCAATACCGAGAACGACCCGGGCTTTCGGGTGCCGCGCCCCACCTGGCACCTGTCTTCGCGCTCTGTGATGACGCTGGGCTGGGCTGAGGGCGTGCCGCTGGGTGACAACGACGCCATCGACGCGTTGGGCGTGGACCGGCTGGAACTGGGCGAAAGGGTGATCAGGCTGTTCCTGCAGCACGCGCTGCGCGACGGCTATTTTCACGCCGACATGCATCAGGGCAACCTCAAGGTGGCGGCGAACGGCGATCTGATCGCCTATGATTTCGGTATCATGGGCCAGATCGACGAATACACCCGCCGTGTTTATGCCGAAATCCTGATGGGTTTCATCCGCAAGGATTACCGCCGCGTCGCTGAGGTGCATTTCGAGGCCGGCTATGTGCCCGCCGACCGCGATATCGACGAATTCGCCCGCGCGCTCAGATCGGTGGGCGAGCCGATCTTCGGCATGGATGCGACGCATATCTCGATGGCGCGGCTGTTGAACTATCTGTTCGATGTCACCGAACGTTTCGGCATGCAGACCCGCACCGAACTCATCTTGCTGCAGCGCACCATGGTGGTGGTGGAGGGGGTGGCGCGTTCGCTCAACCCCGCGGTGAATATCTGGAAGGTGGCCGGGCCCGTGGTCGAGGAATACATCCGCCGCAATCTCGGACCGGTGGCGCTGGCTCGCGATCTGGCGCGCACGGCGCAGGTGTTGGGGCGGTTCGGGCCGCATCTGCCGGCATTGGCCGAAGAGGCGCTTATCCGCCTGCGCCGCCCGGCGCCGCCACCGCCGCCACCCGCACGGCTGCACCCGCTATGGTGGTTCGCCGCCGGTGCCGGCACCGCCCTGCTGGCCTTTGCCGCTGGGCTCTTGCTGGGCTGAACCCGCCCACACCGGCGATGGCCTCATGCAAAGGCGGTTTCCAGCGCCAGCTCCACCATCATGGCAAACCCCGTCTCGCGCTCTTCGGGCGACAGCGCCTCGCCCGTCGGCAGATGATCCGAGATCGTCAGCACCGCCAGCGCCTGCGCGCCGTGGCGCGCGGCGGTGGCGTAGAGCTCGGCCGCCTCCATCTCGACCGCCAGCACGCCGTGGCGTTGCATGATGGCGCGCAGATCGTCGCGTTCCTCGTAGAACAGATCCGAGGTGAAGACATTGCCCGCATGCGTCGGCCAGCCGCGCGCGTTGGCGATGCGATGCGCCGCCGCCAGCAGGGCGAAATCGGCGCAAGGCGCCAGCGCCACCTCGCGCAGGATCGGTCGCGAGGGCAGTGACAGTGTGGTGCAGGCCTGCGCCAGCACCAGATCGCGCAGGCCCACCTCGGGCTGCAGCGACCCGGCCGAGCCGATGCGGATGAGCCGGCGCGCGCCGTAATCCACGATTAGTTCGCGCGCATAGATCGCCATCGAGGCCATGCCCATGCCCGATGCCTGGATCGTCACGCGCTCGCCGCGCCAGCGCCCCGTGAAGCCCAGCATGCCGCGGGTGCGGTTGGTTTGCACCGGGTCTTGCAAGAAGCGTTCGGCCGCCCAGCGCGCGCGCAGCGGGTCGCCGGGCATGAGCACGGTTTCGGCAATCTCGCCCGGTGCGGCGGAAAGATGGATGGTCATGGGTGGCGCTCAGGCAGGGCCAGAGCCGGATCTGCAGTCGCACTCGGCTGGCGAGTTTCCGGCCCGTGCCGCAGGCACGGGCAGCGCCCGCCCGGACCCATCTCGGGCGGTCGCCGCCCGTCATACAAGCCGTTGGCGCTGAAAAAGTTTGAACGGGTCATTATAAGTTCCTGGTCAGCCTGCCGAAGGCACCAAGCCTCGCATGCCACCTGCCTATCGCCAAGCACCCATGCGCATTGAAAAACCCCCGTGGCCGGAAAGGCGCTGCGGGGGTTGATCATGCCGGCTTTCACCGACCTTTCCGTGTCGCCGGTCAGACCGGCACGGCGTTCAGAGCAGCCCCTCGCGCTGGGCCTTCTTGCGCGCCAGCTTGCGCGCACGGCGGATCGCCTCGGCCTGTTCACGGGCCCGCTTGACGGACGGTTTCTCGTAATGCTGCTTGAGCTTCATCTCGCGAAACACGCCCTCGCGCTGCAATTTCTTCTTCAGCGCGCGCAGTGCCTGATCGACATTATTGTCGCGAACACTTACCTGCATGTGGTTTTCACCACCTTTCCAAGCTAGAGTTACAGTCAATTGCAGGAAGCCGGCAGCTAGCAGAATGCGCGCCGCCTGTCCAGCCCTCCGGGCGGCCGCTGCGCTCAGCCCGGGCGCAGGGCTTGGGCATGGAGCGCCTCGATCCGGTCGATCTTCTGCTGCCAGTCGAATTGCGCCCGAGCTTTGGCCAGGCCGGCCTGGCCCATCGCCCTTGTGCCGGCCGGCTTGCGTGCGCGCGCGACGATCGCCTCGGCAAGGCGCTGCGCAAAATCCTGCCTGGGCGTGGGCGAGACCAGCACGCCACAGGAGTCATCCAGATAATCCACCGGGCCGCCCCAGTCCGAGGCAATGACCGCCAGGGCCTGGCTCATGGCCTCGAGCACCACCGCACCGCCGCATTCGTACAAGGAATTCAGGATCAGCGCATCGGCTTGGCGCAGGTGCCCGGTGATTTCCGTTTGCGGCAGAAAGCCATGAAAACGCACGCTGTCGCCCAGCGCGAGCGCCCCGGCCCGGCCCTGCAAGGCCGCGCGCTCGGGGCCGTCGCCGATGATGTCCAGCGAGAGCTCGATACCCGGCGCAAGCATGCGCGCCCGGGCAAGAGCATCGAGCGTGACATCGATCGCCTTCCATTTCACCAGCCGGCCGACAAAGACCAGCGCCAGGCCGGGCTTGGTGCGCAAGGGCCGCGGCGGCGGCGGGGTGAAGATGCGGAAATCGACCGCGTTCTCGACGAGTTCGGCGATGGCGGGATGGGGCACCGGCAGCGCCTCGCGGCTGCGCGCGTTGGCCACCAGCAGAAGCCGCGCGTGCCGCTTGCCCGGCAGCAGGTGGTTGGCAATGCGCCCGGCACGCCGGCCGAACCGCATGTAGAGCCGTGACAGCCGGCCCTGCATGGCCTCGTAGCCCGGCGGGTAATGCATGCCGCCATTCATCGGCCCGATGATCACCGGCACGCCAAGCCCGTGCATCCGTGAAGGGGCGGCCGGCGAAACCGGGATCGGCTGATGGATCAGGTCGATCCTTCCCTCCCTTGCCAGCGCCCGGGCAATGCGCCGCTGCGCGCCCTGCGTGTGCAGTTGCAGAGCGTTGCCGACAAGATGATCGCGCAACCCGGCGGGCAGTGCGGCGCCGAGTTTCCACAGCGCGCGGTGCAGCGCGGTATCCTCGATGAAATAGATGCGCTCGCTTGGCAGGCCCGGGGTGCTGAAAAGCTCTTCGCGATTGCGTGCATGCGTCAGGAGCAGCACATCGCGGCCCCGTTCCAGCAACAGGGTGAAATATTTCAGCGGCAAAATCGCCTCGCCGCCCATTCGTGCCGATGCGTTTTCGGCGACGATCAGGCAGCGGGGGTGGTCAGTCGACAATGGCATTGCTTTGCGCATGGTGGACGCCAGATGCTGCCGGGGAAAGCGGCGTTTGCGAGAGTGTCGTGCGGACCAAAGTATGCTCGGCGCGATCTTGCGTGGCAAACGGATTTTCTCGAAGGCCTTTGCGCGTTTGCGCAAACTGCACTAGAGTCTGCCAGGTGTTGCCGGGCCGTGCATCGGCTTTTGGCAGCGTTACAATGGTGTTTGCTCGGCGGGGGCGCGCGATGACCGTAACCAGCGATATGTTGCTTGATGCCGCGCTCGAGCATGTGCCCTTTGATGGCTGGAGCGAGGCAGCCTTTCGCGCCGCCATCAATGATACCGGTGCCGATGCGGCGCTGGCGCGCGCGTATTTTCCGCGCGGCGGGCTGGACATGGCGCTGGCCTTTCACCGCCGGGGCGATGAGCTGATGCTTGAGCGGCTGGCCAGGCACGACCTGGCCTCGATGCGCATGCGCGAGCGGGTGTCGCTGGCCATCCGCGCGCGGCTTGAAGGGGCCGACCGCGAGATCGTCCGCCGTGGCGCGGTGCTCTTTTCCCTGCCGCAACACGCCGCCGATGGCGTGCGCGCGATCTGGAACACGGCCGATGCCATCTGGAACGCACTGGGCGACAATTCGGAAGATGGCAACTGGTACACAAAACGCGCGATTCTTTCCGGCGTCTATTCTTCGACTCTGCTTTACTGGCTGGGCGACGATTCGCCGGGGCATGCCGACAGCTGGGCCTTTCTCGACCGGCGCATCGACGAGGTGATGCGCTTCGAGCAGGCCAAGGCGCAGGTGCAGAAAAGCCCGTTCCTGCGCACCGTCTTTGCCCTGCCGCTGGCGGTGATGGGCGCAATTCACAAGCCCGCCGCCACGGGTGGCACTCTGCCGGGCAGGTGGCACCCCGCGAAGCAGGCAGAGTAACATTATTGCTTTTTTGCGCAATAATGTTGCGTGCGCTTGACGCAGCCCCGGGCTGTGGATAAACCCTTGCTCACCGCCATTCGAGGGAGAACCGTCATGGCCGTCGGCAAGGAAATCGTCACCTGGTATGAGGGGCGCTGGCACCGGGGCAATGCGCCGATCATCAATGCCGCCGATCACGCCGCCTGGCTTGGCAGCGCCATCTTTGACGGCGCGCGCCAGTTCGAAGGGGTGCGCCCCGATATCGACCTGCACGCCGCGCGCACCATCCGTTCGGCCACGGCGATGGGCATGGTGCCGCCGGTCGATGCCGAGACCGTGCAGGGGCTTTTGGAGGAGGGCTGCGCCATGTTCCCCGCCGGCGCCGCGCTTTATCTGCGCCCGATGATGTGGGCGCGCGATTCGACGCCGGGCATCATCGACCTTGAACCCGAAAGCACCGGCTTCGCCATCTGTATCGAGGCGCTGGAAATGCCCGAGCCTGGCGACTTCTCGCTCACCGTCTCGCCCTATTCGCGCCCGCGCCCCGACATGGCCCTGACCGAGGCCAAGGCCGCCTCGCTTTATGCCAATAACGGGCGCATCATGGCCGAGGCGCGCGCGCGCGGGTTTTCCAACGCGCTCTCGCGCGACCCCGATGGCAATGTGGCCGAAACCGCCTCGACCAATGTGTTCATGCTGCGCGACGGGGTGGTGCTCACGCCGGTGCCCAACGGCACCTTCCTCAACGGCATCACCCGCCAGCGGGTTATCGCGCTGTTGCGCGCCGATGGCATCGAGGTGGTGGAAACCACGCTGAGGGTCGAGGATTTCCACGAGGCGAGCGAGATCTTCGTCACCGGCAACATCGCCAAGGTCATGCCTGTGGCGCGGTTCGAGGATCGCTCGCTCGACGCGCCACGCATCGCAGCGCGCGCGCGCGAACTTTACTGGGATTTCGCTCATTCGCGCTGATCGCCGTGGGTTGTGTCGGGCCGCTTGCAACCTCGGCCGGCCCGCCTATGCTGCCGCCCAGTAACGGAGGATAAGCCGATGAGTCTGTCGCACCGCATGCGCGTGATCGAGATTTCCGCACCGGGCGGGCCCGAGATGCTGGTGCCGGCCGAGCGGGCGGTGCCGGTGCCGCGCGCCGGCGAAATCGTCATCCGTGTGGCCTGGGCCGGGGTGAACCGGCCCGATGCGTTGCAGCGCGCCGGCGCCTACGCGCCACCGCCAGGCGCGTCTGACCTGCCGGGGCTGGAAGTGGCGGGCCATGTGGCGGCCATCGGCCCCGGTGTGACACGCTGGCGCGAGGGCGACGCGGTTTGCGCGCTCACCCCCGGCGGCGGTTACGCCGAATATGTCGCCACCCCGGCCGCCCATGCCCTGCCCGCGCCCGCCGGCCTTGGCCTGCGCGAGGCCGCCTGCCTGCCCGAGACATTCTTCACAGTCTGGACCAATGTCTTCGAGCGCGGCCGCCTTCAGGCCGGCGAGCGCTTCCTCGTTCACGGTGGCTCCTCCGGTATCGGCACCACGGCAATCCAGCTTGCCCATGCGCGCGGCGCGCGGGTCTTCACCAGTGCCGGCTCGGCCGAAAAATGCGCCGCCTGCACAAGGCTGGGCGCGGAACGGGCGATCAACTACCGCGAAGAGGATTTCGTTGCGGTGATGAAGGAACAGGGCGGCGCCGATCTGATCCTCGACATGGTCGGTGGCGATTACATCGCGCGCAACATCAAGGCGCTCGCCGATGACGGGCGGCTGGTGCAGATCGCCTTTCTGCAAGGGCCCAAGGCGGAGCTGAACTTCGCCCAAATCATGACAAGGCGGCTCACCATCACCGGCTCGACCCTGCGCCCGCAATCCGACGCCGCCAAGGCGCGCATCGCTGCCGCGCTCGAAGCCGAGATCTGGCCGCTGCTGGAAGCGGGGCGCGTGGCGCCGGTGATGGATCAGAGCTTCGCCCTTGATCAGGCCGCCGATGCCCATGCGCGCATGGAAAGCTCGGCCCATATCGGCAAGATCGTGCTCAAAGTGGCGGGCGGCTGATCCGGCGCGCCCGCGCCGCTCAGTTCGCCCGCGTCCAGATCGCCTCGCGGCAGAACACCAGCACGCAGCCCGAAACCGAAAGCCGGTCGCCGCTGAGTTCCATGCGAGCGCTGTAGGTCTGGTCACGATCGGGCGCCCAGACGCGCCCGCTGCGATAACGCCCGCCTCCACGCGGCTCCATGTCCCAGACGATGAGCCGGCCGACATTGGGCGAACTCATCGGCTGGCCCTCGCCGTCATAGGCTTCTATCAACGTGCCGCAGATCCTGTCGTCGCAAGGCGCGATCTCGACGATGCCGGTGTTGTTGTTGTCATCCGGCGCGGTGCGCCAATGCCCCAGCACCGGATCGGCCATCGCCGGCAGCGCCAGCGCCAGCCCGGCAACCACCGCGATCAGGCCGACATGCAAATTCGTTCTCATCCCTCGTTCCTCCCCGTTTCCAGCTTCGCTGCTGCCGATGATTCGCGCAACAGGCGAGCGTTCGGCGGCAGCGAATTGCATCTGCCGGCCCGGCGGGCTAGAGCGCAGACCAAGACAGGAGCCCCGCCATGATCCTTTACCCCGCGATCGATCTCAAGGACGGCCAGTGCGTGCGCCTTTACAAGGGCGACATGGATAAGGCGACGGTCTTCGGCGACGACCCCGCCGCCCAGGCCCGCGCCTTTGCCGCTCAAGGCGCCGAATGGCTGCATCTGGTCGATCTCAACGGCGCCTTCGCCGGACGGCCCGTCAATGCCGTGGCGGTCGAGGCGATTCTGGCGGCGGTGAGCATTCCCTGCCAACTCGGCGGCGGTATTCGCGACATGGCGACGATCGGCATGTGGCTGGAAAAGGGGCTGGCGCGAGTGATCCTGGGCACGGTGGCGGTGGAAGACCCGGCGCTGGTGCGCGAGGCCGCGCACGCTTTTCCCGGCCGCGTGGCGGTGGGAATCGATGCCCGCGACGGCCGCGTGGCTACCCGTGGCTGGGCCGACCAGACCGACATGCAGGCCACCGATCTGGCCCGCGCCTTTGAAGATGCCGGCGTGGCGGCGATCATCTATACCGATATCGAGCGCGACGGTGCCATGCAGGGCCCCAATATTGCCGCCACGGCGGCGCTGGCCAGGGCCGTGAACATCCCGGTCATCGCTTCGGGCGGCGTCTCCTCCCTGGCCGATCTGACCGCCCTGCGCGATTGCGGGGCACCGCTGAATGGCGCCATCTCGGGCCGTGCGCTCTATGATGGCAAGCTCGATCTGGCCGAGGCGATCGCCCTGCTCAAGGCCTGACCGCCCCTTCATCTTGCCTGAAATACGCTGGGGGATCCGGGGGGTAACGTCCCCCGCCGCGATAGCGGCCCGGCTCAGCGCAGCGCGGCGGCGAATTCCGGCGTGGTGGCCATGAATTCAGCCACCGGCAGCGGCACGCCGCGGGTGATCATCCGGCGATAGACGATATCGGCGCGCGGCCCCGCCTCGCGCAGCGTTTCGGGCAATGCGGCGGCATTGGCAAGGCGCGTGACCTCGGAAGCCTGCGCCATGGTCATGGCGGGGGTCAGCCCTTCATGGCCCGGGCAGTCAACCAGCACATCGGGCCAGTCGCGCAACCCGCGCGCCGCCGTTTCTGCCTGCGCGCGTTCGAGCATGGCGCATTCGGCCGCGATTCGCGCCGCCGGGTCGGCGGTTGCCGTGGCGGCGGGGCGGGTGGCCATGCTGGCAGGCGCGCAGGCGAGCGGGGCGAAGGCCAGCAGGATCAGAAGCGCGCGCATGGTTGGCACCGGTTTTCAAGGCGTTTGCGTCGGCACTTGTATCGGCGCATGGACGGGGTGTAAACGCGAGCCATGCTCAAGACACGCATCATACCCTGCCTTGATGTTGCCGATGGCCGCGTGGTCAAGGGCGTGAATTTCGTCAATCTCGTCGATGCCGGCGACCCGGTCGAGGCGGCGCGCGCCTATGACGCGGCCGGCGCCGACGAGCTATGCTTTCTCGACATTCACGCCACGCATGAAAACCGTGGCGTGATGCTCGATCTGGTCACCCGCACCGCCGAGCAATGCTTCATGCCGCTGACCGTGGGCGGGGGGGTGCGCAGCGCCGAGGATGTGCGCGCGCTTCTGCTGGCCGGGGCCGACAAGGTGTCGTTCAACTCGGCCGCCGTGGCTGACCCCGATGTGGTGACTCGCGCCGCCGACCGCTTCGGCAGCCAATGCATCGTGGTGGCCATCGACGCCAAGACCGTCGCGCCGGGGCGGTGGGAGATATTCACCCATGGCGGGCGCCGGCCCACGGGGGTGGATGCGGTGGAATTTGCCCGCACAGTTGCCGGCAAGGGCGCGGGCGAGATCCTGCTTACCTCGATGGACCGCGACGGCACGCGCGTGGGATTCAATCTGGAACTGACCCGCGCCATCGTCGATGCCGTGCCGATCCCGGTGATCGCCTCGGGCGGCGTGGGCACGCTCGATCATCTTGTCGAGGGGGTGACGATTGGCGGCGCTTCGGCGGTGCTGGCGGCCTCGATCTTTCATTTCGGCGAATACAGCATTGGCGAGGCCAAGGCGCATATGGCCGCCGTCGGCATTCCGGTGCGGTTGACATGAGCGCCCCCGTCAACAGCCCGCTGGCGCGTCTGGCCGCCGCCATCGAGGCACGCCGGGGTGCCGACCCAGAGTTGAGCTGGACTGCGCGACTGCTGGCCAAGGGCCCCGAGAAATGCGCCGAGAAATTCGGCGAGGAGGCGATCGAGGCGGTGATCGAGGCGGTGAAGGGAGATCGCGCGCGGCTAACCGCCGAGGCGGCGGATGTGGTGTTTCACCTGCTGGTCATGTGTGCGGCGCGCGGCGTCAGCCTGGAAGATATCGAGGCCGAGCTGGCGCGCCGCGAGGCGCGCTCGGGACTTGAAGAGAAGGCGGCGCGGCCTGAGGGCTGAACGGGGGCGTCGAGCTTGTCCGGAAAAGGCGCTTCCAAGGGCTGTTTCGGCGCGCAGCCGCCACCGGATCACGTCCGCCAGAAGCGCGGCAGCACCAGAACCAGCACCGCCACCATTTCCAGCCGTCCCATCAGCATGCCCAGAATCATCAGCCATTTTGATGTCTGAGGAAAGCCGTCCACCGCGCCGGTGGCGCCCACTTCGCGGCCAAAGGCCGGGCCGATATTGCAGATCGAGGTCCAGGCGGCGGTGATCGCGGTGCGCATCTCCAGCCCGGTCAGCGACAGCAGGATCACCAGCACGCCAAAGCCGATGACGAAGGCGGTGAACATCACGATGACCGACGAGATGACGTCATCTTCCAGCCGCTTGCCGCCCAGATGCAGCGGCGCCACGCGGTTGGGGTGGATCAGCTGGCGCAGCTGGGCCCTGATCGCCTCGATCAGCACCAGATAGCGGAAGATCTTGATCGAGCAGCCGGTCGATGCCGTGCAGGCGCCGATGAAGCCGGCCACGAAGACCACCAGCAGTGGAAAGTCGCCCCAGCTTTCGATATCGCCGATGCCATAGCCGGTGCCGGAAAACAGCGACACGGTGTTGAAGGCACTCTCGCGCAGCACTTCCTCGAAACCGGCCTCGGCGGTCGCCAGTCGGTAGATCATGATCAGCCCCACGGCATAGGCCGTCCAGCGGAAATAGGCGCGCACCTGGATATCGCGAAACAGCGGCCTGGGCTCGCCCGCCACAAGCTGGATGTAGCGGATGAAGGGCAGCCCGGCGAGCCACATGAAGACCAGGCTGACATATTGCGCCGGGACCGGGAACATGTCGAAGGACTGGTCCGAGGTCGTGAAACCGCCGGTGGCGATGGTGGTCATGGCGTGGTTGACGGCTTCAAAGCCGCTCATGCCCGAAAGCGCATAGGCCGCCGCGGCCAGCGCCGTCAGGCCGATATAGATTTCCAGCAGCATCAGCGAGATGTCGCGCGCGCGCGGCAGCACCTTCCCCATGCTGTCAAAGCCTTCCGAGCGGAAATGCTGCATGCCGCCGACGCGCATCACCGGCAGGAAGACCAGCGCCACGATGATGATGCCCAACCCCCCCAGCCATTGCAGGATCGAGCGCCACAGCAATATGCCGGCGGGCTGGCTGTCCAGCCCGGTCATCACGGTGGTGCCGGTTGTTGTCATCCCCGACATCGATTCGAAAACCGCATCGGTAAGGCCCAGCCCGTTGTCGGCCAGCATGAAGGGAATGGCGCCGAAGGCCGCCAGCACCACCCAGGTCAGTGTCGTCAGCAGAAATGACTGGCGCAGCGTCAGGCCCTCGCTGCGCGCATTGGCCGTTGCCATGGCCATTGCCGCTCCGCTCAGTGTGGTGACGAAGGCCGCGCGCAGGAAGTGCGGCCACGAATTGTCGCCCAGCACAAGGTCAACACCGGCCGGAACGAGCATGGTCATTCCAAACGCGACAAGAAGCAGGCCGATGACATGGGCGACGGGTCTGATATCAGGCATGAAGGCAGCCATGGCGGCGCCGGCGGGGGCTGTCAAGCGCGTCTGCCTGCTGCCGGCAAGCGTTGGCCATGCACGCAAGGGCGCCGGGGATTGCCGTTGCCGCGGCCAGGTGGCAGACCGTTCAGGCGCCGTGCGCGCCAGGCAACAGCCGGAGCCCCGCCAGATGCGAGCAAGCGACGAACCCGCGCCCATCGATCCTTCCATGCCCAGGGTTGAGCTGCATCTGCATCTTGAAGGGGCAGCCCCGCCCGCTTTCATCCGCGACTTGGCACAACAGCGCCATGTCGATATTGGTGGCATCTTCGATGCCGATGGCGGTTATGCCTTTCGTGGTTTCGCCGCTTTCCTGGGCGCCTATGATGCCGCCTGCCAGGTGTTGCAGCGCCCCGAGGATTTCCGCCGCCTGACCGAGGCGGTGCTCGAGGCGCGCGCCGCCGACGGGGTGATCTATGCCGAGATATTCCTGTCGCCCGATTTCTGCGGCGGCGGCGATCTGGCGGCCTGGCGCGAGCATCTTGCTGCCATCCATGAGGCCGCCGCCGCCGCCGAGGCGCGCGAGGGCATCGTCATGCGCGCCATCGTCACCGCAATTCGCCATCGTGGCCCGGCGCAGACGCGGCGCGTGGCGCTTTGCGCGGCCGAAACCGCGGGCGATTTCGTCACCGGTTTCGGCATTGCCGGCGACGAGAGCGCCGGTGCGGCGCGCGAGTTCAACTGGGGATTCGATTGCGCCCGCGAGGCCGGGCTGGGCCTGACCGCGCATGCCGGCGAATGGGCCGGCCCCGAATCGGTGCGCGCGGCACTCGATGAATGGCGGGTGGCGCGCATCGGTCACGGTGTGCGCGCCATCGAGGACCGGGCGCTGGTGGCGCGGCTGGCCGAGGCCGGCACCGTGCTTGAAACCTGCCCGGGCTCGAATGTGGCGCTGGGGCTATACCAGTCTTTCGCCGCGCATCCGGTGGCCCGGCTGCGCGAGGCGGGTGTGCGCGTCACGCTTTCCACCGACGATCCGCTCTTTTTCCGCACCAGCCTGAGCGCGGAATATGACGCGCTTGCCCGCGCCTTCGGCTGGACAGAGGCCGATTTCCGCGCCATCAACATCGAGGCCGCGCGCGCCGCCTTTTGTGACCGGGCGACGCAAGAGCGGATCCTTTCGCGGCTGGAGGTGCCGGCATGAGCGATTATCTCACCATCGTCTCGCATCCGCTGGTGCAGCACCGGCTGAGCATCATGCGCGACAAGGCCACCGCGATGGGGCAGTTTCGCCAATTGATGCGCGAGATCGGCATGCTGCTGGCCTATGAGGCCACGCGCGACCTGCCGCTGATCGACGCCGGTATCGAAACCCCGATGGGCGGCATGCAGGCGCCGCGACTGGCCGGACCGGCGCCGGCGCTGGTGTCGATCCTGCGCGCGGGCAACGGGTTGCTGGACGGCGCGCTGGAGATGCTGCCAATGGCCCCCGCCGGCTTTGTCGGGCTGTATCGCGACGAAGCGACGCTGAAACCGGTGCAGTATTTCTGCAAACTGCCGCCGGCGCTGGAAGAGCGGCGGGTGGTCATGGTCGATCCGATGCTGGCCACCGGGAACACCGCGGCGGCGGCGGTCGATCTGGTAAAGCAGGCGGGCGGGCGCGATATCGTGCTGGCCTGCCTGCTGGCTGCGCCCGAGGGGGTGGCGCGCCTGCGCGAGGCACATCCCGATCTACGCATGTTTACCGCCGCGCTTGATGAGCGGCTCAATGCGCAGGGCTTCATCCTGCCCGGCCTGGGCGATGCAGGCGACCGGCTTTACGGCACGTTGTAGGAACGCATCGCGCGGGCGTGACAGGCCGGTTCGGTCTTTACCTGCGCACGCCGACGGTGCAAGCTTGCCGCGTTATCCTGGGGAGGTTGACGATGTCTGCATTACGCTGCGCTGTTGGCGGCTCTTGGCTGTGTGCCGGCAAGCTGGAATTCCTGAAGGAGCTTCATGCGCCGGTATTGGGCCTTGTCCTGGGCCTTGTGCTGCTGGATCACGGTGCGGCGTCGGCCCAGAGTGCGCAGGGACCGGCGGAAATGCCGCCCATCGGTTTCGACGCCGAGCAATATGTAGACAGCCGGGGCTGCGCCTTCGGGCGTGTGCAGATCAATGGCCAGATCCGCTGGGTGCCGCGCCTGCGTGCCGATCGCACGCCGCTTTGCGATCAGACCCCGAGCCTGGCCACTTCCCGGCCCGCCGGCACGCCTGAGGTTGCCCCGCCCGCTGTCGCCGCGACCACCGAGACGGCGCGGGCGCCCGCCGAGCCCGCCGCGCGGTCGGCGCGCCAGCCGGCCGCGTCGCAGCCAACGCAGCGCACCGCCCGCGCCACCCATCCGCGCTCTCCGGCGGCCGCGCCGGTGATGACCGATGCCGCCGTGCTGTCGCACCATGAGGCCGACATCCCCACGGTGCCCTGCCCGCGCCGCTATCGCGGGCGCGATATCGTGTGCCTTGAACGCGAAGTCTATGAGCGACTGCAAGCCGGGCTCGGCGCCCGCGCCGTGCCGCCGGGGCAGCGGGCCATGCCCGAGGGGGCGATCCATTCATCGCAGACGGGCGGGCGCTATGTGCAGGTTGGTACCTTTGCCGTGCCGACCAATGCGCAGAACACCGTCGCCCGGCTGCAGGCGCGGGGCCTGCCGGTAGCGAGAGGCGATCTGCGCCATCGCGGGCGCGCCATGCAGGTGGTGCTGGCCGGGCCCTTCGACAGCCCCGCCGCCGTGCGCGAAGCGCTGGGTCAGGCCCGCGCGATGGGCTTCTCCGACGCCTTCATCCGCTGAGGTGGCCATCGGGCCGGCAGGGGCGATGACATATGCTGCTATGCAAGCCGTCTGATCGCTTGGCGGGTGCCGAACCGGCAGGATGGGCAATATTGCCCATCCTGCCGGTTGGCGAAACATAAGCGAATCGCCGCTTCCCGGCCCCGCTCAGGCCGCTCGCTGGCCCGGCTTGCCGTAGAAGCTTTCGCCCTTGGCGGCCATGTCGCGCAGCAACTTCGGTGCCTTGTAGCGCGCGCCGAAGCGCGCCTCAAAATCGTCACACAGCGCCACAACTGCCGCCGCACCCTTGATGTCGACCCAGCCGAACGGCCCGCCAGACCAGGGCGCGAAACCCCAGCCAAGAATGGCGCCGACATCGCCTTCGCGGATGTCTTCCAGCACGCCCTCTTCCAGCGCGCGCACCGCCTCCAGCACCTGCGGCAGGATCAGCCGGTTCTTTACCTCTTCCACATCGGGCTGCTCGTTGCGCCGCGGGAATTGCTCGGCCAGGCCCTGCCAGTAGCCCTGTCGCTTGCCCTTCTCGTCATAATCGAAGAAGCCGGCATTGGCCTTGCGCCCCAGCCGGCCTTGCTCGACCATCCAGAACACCACCTCGTCCACCTCATCGTCGGGATAGGCATCGCCCATGCCGGCCTTGGTGGCCTTGGCGATCTTGGCGCCCAGATCGAGCGAGGTTTCATCGACCAGCTGCAACGGCCCTACCGGGAAACCCAGAAGCCGCGCGGCATTGTCCACCAGCGCCGGCGTCACGCCCTCGCGCACCAGCCGCATGCCCTCGTTGATATAGGGGATGATGCAGCGATTGGCGTAGAAGAAACGCGCATCGTTGACCACGATCGGCGTCTTGCGGATCTGGCGCACATAGTCCAGCGCCTTGGCCACGGCGCGCTCGCCGGTCTGCGCACCCTTGATGATCTCGACCAGCAGCATCTTGTCTACCGGCGAGAAAAAGTGGATGCCGATGAACTGCTCTTGGCGCTTGCTGGCCTTGGCCAGCTCGGTGATCGGCAAGGTCGAGGTGTTCGAGGCGAAGATGGCGCTTTCGGGGATCACGGCCTCGGCCTTTTGCGTCACCTCGGCCTTGACGCCGGTATCCTCGAACACCGCCTCGATGATCAAATCGCAGCCTTCAAGCCTTGCGTAATCGGTCGTCGGCAGGATACGGCCGAGCACCTCCTCCTTTTTCGCCTCGCTGACCTTGCCGCGCTTGATGCCCTTGTCGAGAATCCCGGTGGAATAGCTCTTGCCCTTCTCGGCGGCTTCCTGGCTGGCATCGATCAGCACCACCTCGATGCCGGCATTGGCGCTGACATAGGCGATGCCGGCACCCATCATTCCGGCACCCAGCACGCCCACCTTCTTGACCTTCTCATCAGGCACATCGGGCCGGTTGGCACCTTTCTCCAGCGCCTGCTTGTTGACAAAGAGCGAACGCACCATGGCGCCTGAGCGCGGGTCCAGAAGGACATTGGTGAAATAGCGCGCCTCGATCTTCAGCGCAGTGTCGAAGGGCACCTGCAGCCCCTCATAGACCGCGCTGAGCAGCGCCTTGGCTGCCGGATACACGCCCCATGTGTTGGCGTTCACCATCGCCGAGGCACCGACAAAGGTCATGTAGCCCGAGGGATGATAGGGTGCGCCGCCCGGCACTTTGAAACCCTTGGCATCCCAGGGCTTGACCAGATCGCCATCCTTGGCATTCAGCACCCATTCCTTGGCGCGCGCCAGCAATTCACCGGGCGCCACCACCTCGTCGATCACGCCGGCGGCCTTCATTTTCTTCGGTTCCTGTGCCTTGCCCTCCAGCAGGAAGGGCGCGGCGGCCATGGCGCCCAGCTTGAAGGCCAGGCGGATGGTGCCGCCGCCGCCGGGAAACAGGCCCACCATGATTTCCGGCAGGCCGATCCTTGCCTTGGGGTTGTCGGCGGCAATGATGTAATGACACGCCAGCGGCAGCTCCAACCCGATGCCCATGGCAGTGCCGGGCAGGGCGGCGACGATGGGCTTGCCGCCCTTCAGTGTCTTCGGGTCCATGCCCGCGCGCTCGATCCGGCGAAACAGGTGATGGGTGTCCATGATCCCGTCGAAGATCGCCTGGGCGGGGTTGTCGCCGCCAGCGCTGGCCAGATCGGCCAGCACGTTCAGATCCATCCCGCCGGCGAAATCGGCCTTGCCCGAGGTAATGATCACCCCCTTCACGGCATCATCGCCCAGCGCGCTGTCGATATGCGCGCCCAGCTCTTTCAGCCCCTCGAAGGACATGACATTCATGCTCTTGCCGGGCACGTCCCAGGTAATGGTGGCGACGCCGTCGCCATCGACACTGTAATGAAATTCGGTCATTTTCTTTCTCCCCTCGGCGCGATGTCGCGGTGGCCCGCCCAGTCGCTGCCGTCGTGATAGGTGAAGCGGATATCCCCGCCCTTGATGTGAAGTTGCAGATCGACATCCGAATAGGTCGCCACCTCGATGGGGGCCTTGCTGCCCACCACCAGAAAGCTTGCCGGTGCATCCGAACGGTTGATGAAGCGATGCCCGTTCGCCACGCCCGCCTTCCAGGCGGCGCAATCGCCCGGCGCCATCGGGGTTTCGCCCTCATCCTCGACCAGGGTCAGCTGCCCGGCCACGACAATGGCGAATTCATCCTCGTTCAGATGCCAGTGGCGCAGCGAGGCCACCGCGCCCGGCTCCAGCGTTACCAGATTGACGCCGAACTGGGTGAGCCCCGCCAACTCGCCCAGCCGGCGCGAAGAACGCCCGGCCATCTGGCTGGAGTAGGGTTCGGGATAAACCGAATCCGTCTTGACCGGTGCCTGATCGGGGTCGATCTTCGGCATCACACCCGCTCGATGATCGTGGCCGCGCCCATGCCCGAGCCAATGCACAGCGTCGCCAGCCCGGTGCCCTTGCCCGAGCGCTCCAGCTCGTCGAGCAGCGCGCCCAGGATCATGGCCCCGGTCGCGCCCAGCGGGTGGCCCATGGCGATGGAGCCGCCATTGACATTGACCTTGGCGTGATCGACGCCGAATGCTTCCTCGAAACGCATGACCACGGCGGCAAAGGCCTCGTTGACCTCGAACAGGTCGATGTCATCGACCGACATGCCGCTCTCGCGCAGGATCTTCTCGGTCACCGGCACCGGCCCGGTCAGCATGATCGTGGGGTCCGAACCGATCTTGGCGGTGGCGCGGATGCGCGCGCGCGGTTTCAGCCCGTGTTTCTCGCCGAACTCCTTGTTGCCGATCAGCACCGCGGCGGCGCCATCGACAATGCCCGAGGAGTTGCCGGCATGGTGGATATGCTCGATCCGCTCCAACTGCGGATATTTCATCAGCGCGACCTTGTCGAAGCCTGGCATCACCTCGCCCATGTCCTTGAACGAAGGCTTGAGCGCGCCCAGGCTCTGCATGTCGGTCTCCGGGCGCATGTATTCGTCGCGGTCAAGGATGGTCAGGCCGTTGATATCCTTCACCGGCACCACGGTCTTGTCAAAGCGCCCCTCGTCCCAGGCCCGCTTGGCCCGCTTCTGGCTTTCCACCGCCATGGCGTCAGCATGGTCGCGGCTGTAGCCATACATGCTGGCGATGATGTCGGCGGAAATGCCCTGCGGGACGAAATAGTTGCTCATGGCGATCTGCGGATCGACGGCAATGGCGCCGCCATCGCTGCCCATCGGCACGCGGCTCATGCATTCCACCCCGCCGGCGACATAGGCCATGCCGGCCCCACCGCGCAGCTGGTTGGCGGCCATGTTCACCGCCTCGAGCCCCGAGGCGCAGAAACGGTTGATGCTGACGCCGGGCACCGATTCGGCGAAATCCGAGGCCAGCACAGCGGTGCGCGCCAGACAGGCGCCCTGCTCACCGATCTGGGTGACATTGCCCCAGATGACATCCTCGATGGCGGTGGTGTCGAGATCGTTGCGCGCCTTGATGGCGTTGAGCACGGTGGCGGAAAGCCGCGCCGCAGTCACCTCGTGCAGGCTGCCATCCTTGCGGCCCTTGCCGCGCACGGTGCGGGCGGCGTCATAGATATAGACATCACTCATCGCTCTCTCCTTCATTGCCGGTCGGCGGGTGAGCCGGGCATCAGATCATAAGGGTGTTTCCAGCCTGGCTGCGCGCCAAGGCGCGCAAGCCAGGCATCGATATGCGGCCACGCTGTACGCTCGAAACCGAAGGGTTCGGGGTAGTATAGATAGCCCGCGCAGGCACAATCGGCGAGCGAGGGCGCCTCGCCCGCGATCCATTCGCGCCCGTCGAGATGCGCGTTGAGCGTGGCATAGGCGGCCTTCAGCCGGCCCTGCATGAAGCGGATCACCTCGCCCGGGCGCTTGTCCTCGGGCAGGAAATTCATCAGGAACCGCGTCATCCCGGCCTGAGATGACAGCTTGTGATTGTCCCACAAGAGCCAGCGCAGCACCTCGGGGTCGCTGGCGCCAGCCATCCTGCCCGTGCGCCGCGCTACATGATCCTGAATCACGCCCGATTGCGTGAGCACCATATCGCCCTCAACCAACACGGGGACTTCGCCCATCGGGTTCAACGCCCGGAACCCGGCTGAGCGGCTCTCACCGCCAAAGAAATCCACAAAACGCGGCTGCCATTCATATCCGCAAAGCTGCATGGTCAGCGCCGCCTTGTAGGCATTGCCGGATTCGCCAAAGCAGTAAAGCGTGGCTGCCATCATGCCCTCCATTCTGGTGTTGCGCAGGTTGAAAGCTCGGTTTTTGAGTATTTTGGGCAAGATGAATGGGCGCGGAAAGGCGTTCTTAACTCTGTCTGATCAAGCATGGCCATGCGGTACAGGCTGGCGAGCCGATGACCGCGCAAGGTGAAGTCACCCCGCTGCCCGGCTCGAGTGTTGCTCCCCGCGCGACGGGGTGCGCACATGGCGGTTTCATCTTGCCCAATATACGCTCGCCGAAGGCACGCCGCGCCGCAGGCGCGGCGCCCGGCCCAAGCCGAGGAAGGTCGCGCGGCACGCGCGGCCTGACGAGGCGCGGGAGCGCCCTCGGGCGCATTGTTTGCGATCGACGCGGCGTTCACAGCGATCTTCCGATCAGTTCTTTCATGATCTCGTTGGTGCCGCCATAGATGCGTTGCACCCGTGCATCGGTCCACATCTCGGCCACGGCATATTCGCTCATGTAGCCATAGCCGCCATGCAGCTGCACGCATTCGTCGATCACCGCGCATTGCAGGTCGCTCAGCCAGTATTTGCACATCGCCGCCATCTCGACGGTAAGTTCGCCCTTCAGATGCGCCGTGATGCAACTGTCGAGGAACGCCCTTGCCACCGCCGCGTTGGTCTTGCATTCGGCGAGCTTGAAGCGGGTGTTCTGGAAGTTGATGATCGGCTGGCCGAAAGCCTCGCGCTCCTTGCAATAGGCGATGGTGCGCTCAACCGCGCCCTCGATCGCGCCGACCGCGCCGCAGCCGATGATCAGCCGTTCCTGGGGCAGTTGCTGCATCATCTGGTAGAAGCCCATCCCCTCCTGCCCGCCGAGGATGTTCTCGGGCGGGATCGGCACTTCATCGAAGAACAGCTCCGAGGTGTCGGCCGCCTTCAGCCCCACCTTGTCGAGGTTGCGCCCGCGGCGGAAACCATCGGCGCCGTCGGTTTCCACCACCACCAGCGACACGCCCTTCGCCTTTTCCTTGGGGTCGGTCTTGGCGGCGACGATGATCAGATTGGCGTGCTGACCATTGGTGATGAAGGTTTTCGAGCCGGTCAGGCGATAGACATTGCCGTCGCGCACCGCACGGGTCTTGAGATTCTGCACATCCGAGCCGCCCGAGGGTTCGGTCATCGCCAGCGCGCCGACCATCTCGCCCGAGGCCATTTTTGGCAGCCAGCGTTTTTTCTGCTCTTCGGTGCCATAGGCGAGGATGTAATGTGCCACGATACCGGAATGGATGCCGTTGCCCCAGCTTGACAGGTTCTGGCGCGGGGCCTCCATGTAGATCACCGCCTCATGGCCGAAATCGCCGCCGGCGCCGCCGTATTCCTCGGGGACAGATGCGCAGAGCAGGCCCATCTCGCCGGCCTGCTGCCAGGTGTTGCGGTCCATCTCGCCCTGGTTGCGCCAGCGCTCGAAATGCGGCGCCCATTTCTCGGTGATGAAATCGCGCGTCATCTGTTCGAGCATGCGGTGCTCGTCGGTCATCCAGGGTGATGGCAGCATGGGGAATGTCATCGGCGTGGTCCCTCCCAAGACCATGGTGTTCAAGTTCAGCGCTTGCGCGATTCCAGTTCGGCGTTGAACAGGCGCAGGCGGTGCGTGAGGTTGTCGCGGTCGGTGACGCTGTCGAAATTCTCGAACAGGAATGACAGCGCCTCGCCCTCGTCGAGCCCGGCATCAGAGGCGAAGCGTCGCAGCCGCCGATAGCCGTCTTCGCTCATGGCGACGGGAAAGCGGCGCGTCAGGCGCAGGCGTCTGGGCATGGCCCCTCCTCGGGCACAGCGGCGAAGGGGGCGCTTGCAGCGCCCCCCGGGTTATCAGAATTCCTCGGCCTTGAGCGCCATCACCGTGTCGGCGCCGGTCTGGATGCGCGCCAGGTGCAGCGCGGTGGCCGGCAGCTGACGCGCCATATAGTAGCGCCCGGTGGCCAGCTTCGTCTTGTAGAACGTGGCGTCAGGCTTGCCGGCATCGAGCGCCGCCTGCGCCGCCACCGCCATGCGCGCCCAGATCAGCCCCAGGCAGACATGGCCGAAGAGATGCATGAAATCGGTTGAGCCCGCCAGCGCCGCGTTGGGGTTCTTCATGCCTTGCTGCATGAAGTACATCATCGCCGTCTGCAAGTCTTTCGAGGCCGCCTTGAGCGGGTCGAGGAAATCGGCCTTCAGCGCCTCGTTGCCTTCATGCTCCTTGATGAAGCCCTTGACCATCTCGAAGAAGGCCATCGCCGGCTTGCCGCCATCGGCGGCCAGCTTGCGGCCCACCAGATCGAGCGCCTGGATGCCGTTGGCGCCTTCATAGATCATGGCGATGCGGGCATCGCGCACGAATTGCGACATGCCCCATTCCTCGATATAGCCATGCCCGCCCAGCACCTGCTGCGCCTGCACCGTCATGTCGAAGCCGCGATCGGTGAGAAAGCCCTTGATGACCGGGGTCAGCAGCGAGATCAGCCCCTCGGCATCGGCATCATCTGCGCGGTGCGAGCGGTCGATCAGATGCGCGCCCCACATCGCGAAGGCGCGCGCGCCTTCGGCAAAGCTTTTCTGATCCATCAGCGAGCGGCGGATATCGGGGTGCACGATCAGCGGGTCGGCCGGCCCGTCGGGGTTTTCGGCGCCGGTGACAGCGCGGCCCTGCAGGCGGTCCTTGGCATAGGCCAGCGCGTTCTGATAGGCGGCCTCGGCCTGGGCATAGCCCTGCACGCCGACGCCAAGGCGGGCCTCGTTCATCATCACGAACATGGCGCGCATGCCCTTGTGCAACTCGCCCACCAGCCAGCCCTTCGCGCCGTCATAATTCATCACGCAGGTGGCGTTGGCGTGGATGCCCATCTTCTCTTCGATGCTGCCCACCGAGACGCCGTTGCGATCGCCCAGGCTGCCATTGTCGTTGATCAGGAATTTGGGTACCACGAACAGGCTGATGCCCCTGGTGCCCTCGCCGCCGCCCGGCGCCTTGGCCAGCACCAGGTGGATGATGTTCTCGGCCATGTCGTGCTCGCCGGCCGAGATGAAGATCTTCTGCCCGGTGATTGCATAGCTGCCATCCTCTTGCGGTTCGGCCCTGGTGCGGATCAGTCCCAGATCGGTGCCGCAATGGGGCTCGGTCAGGTTCATGGTGCCGGTCCATTCCATCGATACCATCTTGGGCAGATAGGTGGCCTTCTGCTCGTCCGAACCATGCGCCAGCAGCGCGTTGATCGCGCCATGCGTCAGGCCCGGATACATGTTCAGCGCCATATTGGCCGAGCACATGATCTCGCCCACCGCCGAGCCCATCAGCACCGGCAGGTTTTGCCCGCCGAATTCCTCGGGCAGGTCCAGCCCGTTCCAGCCGCCCTCCTTCACCGCCTCGAAGGCCTCGCGAAAGCCCGAAGGGGTGCGCACGACGCCGTTTTCCAGCACGCAGCCCTCGGCATCGCCCGAGGAATTGAGCGGGGCAAGCTTTTCCGAGGCCAGCTTACCCGCCTCTTCGAGGATCGCATTGGTGAAATCGGGCTCAAGCTCGTCATAGCCGGGGATGCCGGCCTCGGTGGCCTTGAGAAGCTCGTGCAGGATGAACTGGAAATCCTTCACGGGGGCGGTGTAGCTGGGCATGGCGTTCTCCCTTCAGCGCCGCTGGGGGCGCGACTCGTCGGTGTCGGTATTGCGGAGCGGCCGCCTATTCGGCCGCGGGCCGGCGAAACGAGGCGATCATCTCGGCACCCCATTCCAGCTGCCCCTTGAGTTCCTCGATGGCCTCGTTCAACTCGTCGCGCTGGCGTTCCATCTGCGCCAGCCGCTCGCGCGCCACTTCATAGGTGCGCTTGAGCTGCTCTTCCTGCGCATCGCCACGGTCATAGAGATCAAGCAACTGGCGCATCTCTTCCAGGCTGAAGCCAAAGCGCTTGCCGCGCAGGATCAGCTTCAGCCGCCCGCGATCGCGGCGGGTGAAAAGCCGCTTCTGACCTTCGCGTTGCGGAAAAAGCAGCTCTTTCGCCTCGTAGAAGCGCAAGGTTCGCGGCGTGACGCCGAAGGCGGCACACATTTCGCGGATCGTCATCAACTCTTCGTCTTCCATGTCGCACCTGATCACAGCTGGGCTGGCCGCTTCGGCAGGGCCGGCCCGTTTCGGGTAGCATTGCCGATGATGTGGGTCTTGCGCGCAGGATTAACAGGGCAGTTGACGTTAACGTAACCCCGAACGTCACGTCAAAACGGCGCCACGACGCAGGGTCGCAAGGCGCCTGCCCGATCAGGCAAGGGGGGCTGGCGGCTTCAGCGCTTGAAGTCGCCGCTTTCCAGCAGCGTCGCGGCCTCGTTTCGCAGCGCGTGCAGATCCTCGATGGCCTGGTCCAGCTCCTCGCGCTGGCGGGCCAGTTCCAGAAGCTGGCGGTCGGACATCTCGATCCAGTTTTCCAGCTGTGGCTTCGTGCCCTGCGTTTCGTAGATTTCCAGCCACTGTCGGATCTCTTCGAGGCTGAAACCGAAGCGCCGCCCGCGCAGGATCAGCGTCATGCGGGCAATCTCGCGCGGGCCGTAGAAGCGATTGCGGCCCTCCTTTTCAGGGCTGAGCAACTCGATGTATTCGTAATAACGCAAGGTCCGTGGCGTGACCTCGAAACGGGCGCACATCTCCTTGAAATTCAGCCGTTTCTCGCTCATCGGGCCGTTCCCGCTCCGGTTCCTGTCCAGCAGCGACGGTGTCGCACGCTCGCGTGATCGGCAGACTACGCCCATCGCCGGGCGGGCGCAACAAGGCGGCGCGCGCCTTCAGCGCATGCCGATTCCCAGCCGCATCAGCCCGTGACGCACCGGGCGCATCGAATACAGCGCATTGAGCGCCGTCGCGCGCGCGTCGCGCAGTGGGCGGGATGCAACCATCGAGGCCCGGTTGAGCATGTCCACACCGGCCAGGCGCAGCCGCACCTCGGGCCAGCGGCGGCGGTGATAGGCCAGCAACATTTCGGCGCTGCCCAGGGTTTCGGGGCGGGCCAGGTCGATCAGCGCCTTCAGATCGGCCAGGCTCATGTTCAGCCCCTGCGCGCCGATGGGCGGCACCACATGCGCCGCTTCCGCCACCAGTGCGCTGCGTTCGCCATGAAAACGCTCGGCGATCTGCGCGATGATCGGCCAGACGGTCAGCCCCGAGGCCAGCCGCAGCCGCCCGAACAGCCCACAGGCGCGCGCATTCATCGCCTCCTCGAAAGCATCCTTCGCCAGCGCCTGCAGGCGGGCGATCTCGGGGCCGGCTTCCATCCAGACCACGGCCGAGCAGGGCTTGCCGTCCAGATCGGGCAGCGGCACCAGCGTGAAGGGTCCGCCCGAGCGATGAATTTCGGTCGAGACATTTTCATGCGGCAGGTCATGGGTGACGGCGAAGGCCAGCGCCTTTTGCCCGTAGCGAAAGGTCTGCACGCCAATGCCCAGCGCCGCGCGCATGGGCGAACTGCGCCCGTCGGCGGCGATCAGCATCTGCGCCGAGACGCGCCGCCCGTCGCTGAGGGTGATGATGGCCTCGCTCTCGCGGGTCAGCAGCCCGGTGGCGGCGATGCCGGGTTCGAAGCGCACGCCGGGCAATTCGCCCAGCCGCGCCAGAAACTCGCGCCGAAGCAGCCAGTTGGGCAGGTTCCAGCCAAAGGGTTGTTCGGAAACATCGGCGGCATCGAATTCATGGCTTGTCCGCGCCACCGGCTCGTCGCCGCCGGCATCGACAATGCGCATGACCTGCAGCGGCATGGCATGCGGGACAAGCCGTTCCCACAGCCCGGCGGCTTGCAGCACCGGGATCGAGGGTTGCAAAAAGGCAGTGGTGCGCAGATCGGCGCCCGGGGCGTCGGCCTCGGTTACCGGCGGGGCCGGATCGACGCAAAGCACGCTGTATCCCGCGCTGCCAAAGGCCGCCGCGGCGGCCAGCCCCGCCACGCCGCCGCCCGCCACCAGGATTTCAACCGAATCGCGCATCGCCGCCGCCTCCTGCCTGCACCAACGATATAGCGCGCCGGCGCGGCGGGGGCGAGGCGGCGTTCAGCCGCGCGTGAGCGCCACCAGCAGAAGGCCCGAAATCGGCGTTGCCACCAGCGCCGCGATCACCAGCGCGGGCAGGCCCCAAAGGATGACCGCGCAACCCAGCAGGCTGAAGAAGATGAGCCCAAGATAGAGGCCGAAATCAGCGTCACCCTCGGCCAGTTCGCGCAATATGGCGCCAAGGATGGGCACGCGCCACAGAAGCGGGCGGCGGGTGGGCATGGCGATGGCCTGTGCCGGGGCGGGTGGGTGCGTGTCCAGCGGTTTCATCCTGGCCTCCATTAAATGATCAGGCGAGGATCTATGTTTGAAGTCTTGCACGGGCCATCGGGCAGCATGCCGCACTGCGGCAGCCTGTCGCGGGGCTCAAAGCCGCGCCAGAAACCCGGCCAGATCGTCGGTATGGTGGTGGATATGGCCGGCCTCTTTGGCGGGCAGCGGGCTGGGGGCGACATGCACGGTTCGCATGCCCAGCGCATGCGGCACATGCAGGTTGCGCGGGTCGTCCTCGAACATGGCGGCGCGTTTCGGGTCCAGCCCGTCGGCGGCAAAGACTGTGTCGAACGCTTCGCGCCGCGGCTTGGGGTGATAGCCCGCATTCTCGACGCCATAGGTGGCATCGAACAGTCCCGCCAGCCCGCGCGCCGCGATCACCCGCTCGGCATAGGCGGCCGAGCCGTTGGTATAGACAATACGCCGCCCCGGCAGCGCCTGAATGCGCGCGCGCAGTTCGCGATCAGGGCTGAGCACCGAGAAATCGATCTCGTGAACCTCGATAAGGAACGCCTCGGGCTCTATGCCATGATGCGCCATCAGCCCGGCCAGGGTGGTGCCGTATTCGTGCCAGTAGTGGCGGCGCAGCCGGTCCGCCTCGGCGTGATCGACGCCCAGCATGCGCATGACGTAACCGGTGATGCGCCGGTCGATCTGATCGAACAGGCGCATCTCGGGCGAGTAAAGAGTGTTGTCCAGATCGAACACCCAGGCCCGGACATGAGAAAATGCATCGATCACCATTGCGCAGACCTAGGCCGAAAACCCGACCGGCTCAAGCCAGTCGCGCGAATCGGGCTTTCCCGCGCCGGAGCTTCGGGCTAGGTTTTGCGCCGATGGATGGTGCCATGACCGAAACCCGCCCCACGCAGGCCGATGCCTATTCGCTGATCCTCGCCGCCATTGACGAGGGTATCTACAAGCCCGGCGACCGGCTGGTCGAATCAGAACTGGCCGAGCGTTTCGGCGTGTCGCGCACCCCGGTGCGCGAGGCGCTGCAGCGGCTGGAAACTCAGTCGCTGCTCACCCGCGACGGCCGCTCGCTGATCGTGGCCTCGCTCGATCACAACCAGTTGGCCGAGCTTTATGTGGTGCGCGCCGAACTGGAAGGGCTGGCCGCGCGTCTGGCCGCGCGCCATGCAACCGTGGAAGAGGTGCGCGTGCTGCGCGACATGGTGGCAGCCGACCGCATGCTGACGGGCAATCCGAACGCTCTGAGCCGGGCCAACAAGCGCTTCCACCGCCAGATTCACCTCGCCTCGCACAACCGTTTTCTGGTGCGCCAGCTCGATCTGGTGCATCGCTCGATGGCGCTTCTGGCCACCACCTCACTTGAGGCCGAGGGCCGCGGCGAGGCGGCGCTCGACGAGCATGAAGCCATTGTCGAGGCCATCGCCCGCGGCGAAGGCGAGGCCGCCGAGGCCGCGTTGCAGTCGCATATATCGCTGGCCTTCGAGACAAGACTGAAGCTGGAATCGGGCGATCTGCGCCGCCAGGGCGGGAAAGGGGCATAAGCCCGGCCATCCCGTGGCATTGCGCGAGATCACGCCGATCGCAGGGCCGGCTGCGGGACCGAATCGTGCAGCCCGTGGGTGGTCTTGTCCCAGAAATAAGGGCTGGCGATCATTTCCCACAGCCCTTTCCACGCCGCCACCACCGCGAGGGGAAAATACAGATGCAGGCTCAACGCCCAGGGCCGCAAGAAGCGGTGCCCGTGGCGGGAAACGGCGGCGATGTTGATGCTCAGATTGGTAATTTCGGCGCAAAGGAACACGCTTGCAACGGCGATTGCGGCAAGGATCGGCAGGCTCTCGGCCAAAGGATGACCAAGCCCGAAAAGCAGAAACCAGAAGCTCCACAGCACTGGCGCCAGCAGGAACTGGATCAGAGTGCCGAGAAACAGCACCTGAAAGCCCAGAAACCGCCACCAGCCGAGTTGCCGCCACAACCGGCGTGGCTCGCGCATATGCACCGCATAGGTCATGGCATAGCCCTTGAGCCAGCGCGAGCGCTGCCTGATCCAGGGCCAGACGCGGCAATTGGCTTCCTCGAGCGTGACGCTGTCGATCAGCGTGGTGCGATATCCGTGGCGTGCCAGGCGGATGCCGAGATCGGCATCTTCGGTGACGTTGTGCGCATCCCAGCCGCCAAGCCGCTCAAGCACCGAGCGGCGAAAGAACAGCGTGGTGCCGCCCAGCGGCACCGCCAGGCCCAGCCGCTCCATCCCTGGCAGGATCACGCGGAACCACGCGGCGTACTCGATGGTGAAGCAGCGCGACAGCCAATTGGTGGCGGGGTTGTAGTAGTCGAGCACGCCCTGCACGCAGGCCAGATCCTCGCCGCCCTCGTCAAAGGCGGCGACGACGCGGTGAAGCTGGTCATGCGCCGGCGCATCCTCGGCATCGTAGACGCCGACGATCTCGCCCAGCGCGAAGTTGAGCGCGTAGTTGAGCGCGCGCGGTTTGGTCTTGAGGGTTGAATCCGGCACCGGGATGACCCTGATCCAGCGCGGCAGCCGCGCCTGCGCCAATGCCACGCGCGTCAGCCGGTCGTTTTCTTCCACCACGATCATCACGTCGAGCAGCTCGCGCGGATAGGTCAGCGCCTGCAGTCGCCGCACCAGGCGCGGCGCGATGTCCGGTTCGCTGTAAAGCGGCACCATGACCGATACCACCGGCTTGCGCGGCGTCAGCCGGCGCCGGCTGGCGCTGACCGGCGTCGCGCTGCGCCGGGGGCGGGTGAGTTGACTGACGGCGGCGGCGGTCTTGAGCGCAGCGCCGGCAATCAGGGCCAGCATCACCACGCTGAAGAGCACGATGAAGCCGGGCCCCGGTGCCCAGATCAGCCCCGCAACCACTGCAAGAAACACCAGACCGAGCACCACGCTGAAGCGCCTGCTGTTCCAGCTGCGGCAGCTTTCTGCTTCGGCGACGCAGGTTTCGGCGGCCAGCCTTAGCGCCGCGCGCCGGCATTCGGCGAGTGCCTGGTGCAGCCGGCCCAGCGGCGCCACCGCCAGCGCCACTGGCCCAAGCGCGGCCTCGATCTCGGCCTGATTGTGAAAGAAGCGCTGCGGATCGGCGGTGGCGACGAGGGTTGCCGCGCCCAGCCGCCGCCAAGGCAGGCAGCGCAATTCGAGCCAGCGCGAGGGGCCAAGGGTTTCGATCAGCCTCGGGTCGGGGGTGCCGCAATCGGGGGCAAGCACCGAAGTCCGGAACTGCGCGGCCAGCGCGCGCATCACCGCGCCCTCGCGGGCCATGCCATGGGAAAGCAGGATATCGCCCAGCCGGGCGTTGTGGCGGGTCTGGATGGTGAGCGCGCGCACCAGGTCGGCCCCGCCCAGCGTGCCATGATCAAGCATCACCAGCCCCAGCGGCCTGTGCGCCGGCGCGGTGACATGGGTGGGGGCATTGGCGGCCTGTGCCGGGGCTACAATCGGCAGGGGCGATGGTGAAGCGATGCCGAAGGCATCGGGTGACTTGGGGGCGAGGGCTTTCTTCATCGCTTTCCATCCGGCTTTCGGCCCGGCCTCGTGCCGCAGCCGGGCAGCGCTTTGGCGCCGCCCAAGGAAAGGATGTGGAAAGCTGAGTTAATGCGCGGTTAATTCCTGCCCGATTCGCGCCACAAATTTGCCATGATCCTGCCGCCGGACTGCCGCACCAGCGACCGGCGGGCCGGAAGGGCAATCGGGGCGTGGTTTCAGGCGGCCTTGACGGCCTCCATGGCCGCGGCGAAGCGCTCGAACAGATAGTAGCTGTCTTGCGGGCCGGGGCTGGCCTCGGGGTGATACTGCACCGAAAACACTGGCCGGTCGGCCAGACGGATGCCGCAATTCGAGCCGTCGAACAGGCTGACATGGGTCTCGATCACGCCCTCGGGCAGGGTCTGGCTGTCAACCGTGAAGCCGTGATTCATCGAGGTGATCTCGACCTTGCCGGTCTCCAGATCCTTCACCGGGTGGTTGGCGCCGTGATGGCCGTGATTCATCTTGATGGTGCGCGCCCCCAGCGCCAGCGCCAGCATCTGATGGCCCAGGCAGATGCCGAAGACGGGCAGGTTTCGTTCGAGCACGGCGCGGATCATCGGCACCGCATATTCGCCTGTCGCCGCCGGATCGCCCGGCCCGTTCGACAGGAACACTCCGTCCGGGTTCAGCGCCAGCACCTCTTCGGCTGTTGCGGTGGCGGGCAGCACCGTCACCGCGCAACCGGCCGAGGCCAGGCAGCGCAGGATGTTGCGCTTGGCGCCGTAATCGATGGCGACGACCTTGTGGCGCGGCGCGGTCTGTTTCTGGTAGCCCTGCGGCCACGCCCAGCGCATTTCGTCCCAGCGGTAGCTTTGCGCGCAGGTCACCTCGCGCGCCAGATCAAGCCCCACCAGCCCCTTCCATGCGCGCGCCTTGGCCACCAGTGCCGCGATATCGAAATTCCCCTCGGGGTCATGCGCGAGCGCCACATGCGGCGCGCCCTGCTGGCGGATGGCGCGGGTCAGGCGGCGGGTATCGACGCCGCCGATACAGATGCGCCCGCGCTTTTCCAGCCATTCCACCAGATGCCCTGCGGCGCGCCAGTTCGAGGGCTCGGTCGGGTCCCATTTCACCACCATGCCGGCGGCGACGGGCTCGGCGGTCTCGTCATCCTCGGGGTTGGTGCCGACATTGCCGATATGGGGAAAGGTGAAGGTGACCACCTGCCCTGCATAGGACGGGTCGGTCATGATTTCCTGATAGCCGGTCATGGCGGTGTTGAAGCACAGCTCGGCCACCGTTTCGCCGGTGGCGCCGAAGCCGTGGCCATAGAAGACAGTGCCGTCGGCAAGGGCAAGGCAGGCGGTGGGTTTCGCGGCGGCGAGCATGGCGCGGACTCCTGGCAGATGCGGCCCTTCCCTAAGCGGTGGCGCGGGGGGAATCAAGCCGCGCGGATACCTGCTTCACTCGGGTTGCAAGAGATTGAACGGTAGAAGCCATTGCGGCCATTTTCTTCGTGCCTCGGCCGACCAGAACCTGATTTCCCCTGAACATCCTGCAACCCCGCGTTCAGGGCGTCAGCATCACCTTGCCATTGCCGCGCGCCAGCGCCGGCAGGATGCCCTCGACCGCCTCGGTCAGCTTCAACCGCGCGCCGATACGGGTTTCCCATGCGCCGGTGGCAAAACGCTCCTGCACCTCGGCCACAAGCGCCGCGCGGCGCTCGGGCGGGGCCGCCGGCAGCCAGCGCGACAGCCAGAACCCCTCGATGCGCTTGTCCATGAAGATCAACTGGCCGATCTGGCTCAGCCGCGGGGCGTCGTCGCTCATCTTCCCATAGCTGACCCAACGCGTCCCGGCTGGCATGGCGAAGAACAGATCGGCGGCGCCCTGATCGCCCACCGCATCGAGCAGCACCCGTGGCTTGTGCGCGCGGATGGCGGCGCCGGCCTGCGTGGCGAAGCCGGGATCGGACGAGACCAGCACCTCGGCGGCACCCAGCCCGCGCAGCGCCTCGGCATCATCGGGGCGGCGGATGACGGTCAGCGCCTTGAGGCCCTGATCACGCGCCAGCGCCAGCATCAGCCGGCCCAGCTGCGAGCCGGCGGCATTGAGGATGAAGGCATCCGTGCCCGCCGCGCGTACCCCTTCCAGCAGCGCCAGCGCGGTGAGAGGGTTGACGATCAGCGCCGCGCCGTCTTCGTCGCGCAGATCGTCGCGCAGCGGGATGCACAGCGCCGCATCGCCGACGGCATGCGCCGCCCAACTGCCGCTCACCGTGCCCAGAAAGGCCACCCGCGCCCCGATCAACGCATCGGCACCATCGCCCCCGCCCGAGGCCAGCACCCGGCCCACCCCCTCGAAGCCCGGCGCCTGCCCCTGCACCCGTGGCTGGCCATAGCTGCCCTGGATGAAGAACAGATCCGACGGGTTTACCGGCGCCATGATCACCTCGATCAGCACCTGACCCGGTTTCAGCGCCGGCAAGGCCACCTCGCGGTGTTCGACAAGGGTATCGAGCCGCCCGGGCACGGCGGAAGTGGGCGCGGCGGCGAAACCGTCCTCGCGCAGGGCCAGGGCCTCGGTGCGGCTGGGATGGGCCATGATGGTGCCTCCTTCTCGGGCTTTGCGGCGGGGCGCGCATCGTGGCCGCCCAGCACAAGCCTAGCACCGGGCGGGGGTGGGGCAAAGCGGCCAGCCGTCGCTGCCGGGGCGACGCAACGTCAGCAACGGCTCGGGCGCGGGTGCGCCAACGGACCGGCACGTGCCGGCGATGGCGGCAGTTGCGCCCCGCGCCACCTGGGTGCAATACAGGGCGGCGGGGTTGGATCGGCACGGCTTTGGCGACGGCCCCGGTGACATCGTGAAGGAAAGTGGCGCCATGACCGACAAGACGCTCGCCCAGCAATTCATCGAGGCCATTCCCCATGCCCGCGCGCTGGGCATGCAGCTCGACGAGATCGGCGACGGGCGCGCGGTGATCTCGATGCCCTGGGACAAGCGCTTCATCGGTGATCCGGCCACCGGCGTGATCTCTGGCGGGGTAGTTTCGGCATTGATGGATACCTGCTGCGGGGCGGCGGTGCTGACCTTTCCGGGCTCGCGAGGCACAGCTACGCTGAATCTGCGCACCGACTACATGCGCGCGGCGCGGCCCGGCCAGCGCATCATCGCGCGGGCCGAATGCTACCACGCCACGCGCTCGGTGGCCTTCGTGCGCGCCACCGCCCATGACGAGGAAAGCGACCGTGAAGATGGCCTGCCGGTGGCCACGGTGACGGCTGCCTTCACGATGGAGGGGGGCAAGGGCGCGGCGCAGCAACGGGCGCAGGCCGAGGGGCGGCACGAGGGCAGGGAAGAAGGGAAAGATGGGGGGGCTGGCAAGTGACGCGCCCCAAGCCCGAACCCGTGCAGGTGATCAAGGAACGCCGCGACAAGGCGCTGCGCGCGCTTGTTGGCGGCATCCCCTACGCGCATTTTCTGGACATCCGCTTTGATCGGCGCGGCGACGAGCTGACTGCGCTTCTGCCCTTCGACGACAAGCTGATCGGCAATCCATTCCTGCCGGCGCTGCATGGCGGGGTGACTTCGGCCTTTCTGGAAATCACTTCGATCATCGAGCTGAGCTGGTCGATGCTGTGGGAAGACATGGAAAGCGGCAAGCTCGACCCGGGCATGCTTGATACCGAACACATGCCGCGCCTGCCCAAGACCATCGATTTCACCGTCGATTACCTGCGCTCGGGCCTGCCGCGTGATGCCTATGCGCGCGCGCGCGTAAACCGCTCGGGGCGGCGCTACGCCAGCGTGCATGTCGAGGCTTGGCAGGACAACCGTAGTCGCATCTTTGCGCAGGCGACCGGGCATTTCCTGATCCCGGGCCGTAGCGGTAACGGCCAATGAGCAGGCCGTTCGGGGGCGCCCGTCGGCGAGTTCAGGCGCCATTGGCGCATACGGTCGCTTGCCTGAGCATCTCATCCGCCGCATGAGCCTGCCCGTCGACAGCCTGACCCACGCCCGCGTGATGCGCATCGCGTTGCCCATCGTGCTGGCCAATCTGACCATCCCGTTGATCGGGCTGGCCGATACGGCGGTAGTGGGCCAGCTCGGCCTGGCCGCGCCCATCGGCGCGGTGGGGCTGGGCGCGGTGATCCTGACCTCGGTTTACTGGGTTTTCGGCTTTCTGCGCATGGGCACCACCGGGCTGGCGGCGCAGGCGCATGGGGCGGGTGACGCCGCCGAGACCGGTGCCATCCTCAAGCGCGGGCTGCTGATTGCCGCCGCCGCCGGGCTGGGGCTGATCGCGCTGCAGGCGCCGCTGGTCTGGGGCGCCTTCCGGCTGGTTTCGGCCAGCGCCGAGGTCGAGGCGCTGACCCGCGCCTATCTCGATATCCGCATCTATGGCGCGCCGGCGGCGATTGCGGGTTATGCCATCACCGGCTGGCTGATCGCCATCGAGCGCACGCGCGCAGTGCTGGTGCTGCAACTGGTGATGAACGGGCTCAATATCGGGCTCGATATCTGGTTCGTGCTGGGGCTGGGCTGGGGCGTGCAGGGCGTGGCGGTGGCCTCGCTGATCGCCGAATGGTCAGGCGTGGTGCTGGGGCTGTGGCTGTGCCGGGCGGCGTTCTCCGGCCCGCGCGGGCGCATCTTCGATGCCGTTCAGTTGCGCCGCATGGCCTCGGTCAATACCGATATCATGATCCGCTCGGTGCTATTGCAGGCCAGCTTCACCGCCTTTCTGTTCATCTCGGCCGGCAAGGGCGACACGGTGCTGGCGGCGAACCAGATATTGATGCAGTTCCTGCAGGTCACCGCCTATCTGCTTGACGGTTTTGCCTTTGCCGCCGAAACGCTGGTCGGCCAGGCGGTGGGGGCGCGCGCCCGGCCCGCGCTTTCGCGCGCGGTGCGGCTGACCAGTGGCTGGGGCGCGGCCGGGGCGCTGGCGCTGGGCGGGGGCTTTGCGCTGACCGGCGCGCTGGTGATTGATTTCATGACCACCGCCGAGGAGGTGCGCGCCGCCGCGCGCGGCTATCTGCCCTGGATTGTCGCCGCGCCGGTTGTCGGCGTGGCCTCTTGGATGCTTGACGGCATCTTCATCGGCGCCACCCGCACGCGCGAGATGCTCAAGGCGATGGCGGTGTCGGTGGCCTGCTACGCGCTGGCGCTCTGGTTGCTGTGGGGCTGGGGCAATCACGGGCTTTGGGCGGCGCTGATGGTGCTCAATGCGGTGCGCGGGGTGACGATGGCCGCCTATTACCCCAGAATACCCGCCAGCCTTGGAAAAGCCTGATGCAAGACCTGACACCCGAGACCATTGCCGCGCTCTTCACCCGCGCCGATGGCGACTATTTCTTTGCCCGCTGGCAGCGGCCCATCGTGCCGGTGGTGTTCGGCGTTGAGGAGCAGACGCTGGCCACCGTCAAGGGCGCCCTCGAGGCCGTTGTGGCGCTGGCCGGCCACCGCATGGCCCAGACCGACCCCGAGCAGGGCGCCAATCTGATGATGTTCTTCATCCACGACTGGGACGAGCTTCTGGCGGTGCCCGATCTTGACCGGCTGGTGCCGAATCTGACCCCGCTGGTGGCGCGGCTCAAGGGCGAGGGGGCGAACCAGTATCGCGTTTTCCGCTTCGAGGCCGATGGCGCGATCCGCGCGGCGGTTGTTTTCGTGCGTTTGGATGCGGCAATGGCCGAGTTGCCGGCTACCGATCTGGCACTTTTACAGGCAGTGCAGGCGATCTTGTTGTGGTCAGACAGGGGCTATGCCGGTATGGCGCCATTTCTGCGCGGCAAGGATGGCGCGGCCCTGCTGCGCCCGGAACTGGCGGCGCTGATCCGCGCGGCCTATGACCCGGTGCTGCCGGATGCGGCAAGTGATGCCAGCCATGCGCTCAGGCTGGCAGCACGGTTGGGGCCGGCGGTTCCGGGGTAGAATGGGCAATATTGCCCATCCCGCCGGCGGCGCGCTCAGCGCCGGGCCACCATGCCGTAATCATAGCAGGTAACCTCGATCCGGTTGCCGTCGGGGTCGTTGAAATAGAACGACCATGACAGACCGTGATCCTGGATATCGGTGGTGGCCAAGGGCCGGCCGGTGTCGTGGCTCAGGCCCAGTTCGGGCAGCGCGGCGATGAAGCGCAGGAAATCCTCGCCCGAGACGCGAAAGGCGATGGTGGCATCGCGCGAGGGCGCGGCGCAGGGGCGCTGGAACAGCGACAGCGCCGGCTCGCCATCGCCCGCCGACAATATCAGCGGCCCCATCGGATCATCCGCCCATCCGGCCAGCGCGTGGTGCCGCTCCAGCCCCAGAACGCGCGCATACCACGCCGCCGCCGCATCGCGGTCGCGCACCTCGATATGGACATGGTCGATGCGTTGCGCTTTCATGCATTTCCCCTTGCTTTAGCACCGCAAGGCTAGCCAACGTCGCGCCCGCCCGCAATCGGTCTGCAACTGCCCATGAGTGGAAAGGGCTGGCCCGGGCAGGGGGCGTTTTCTATGCTGCACGCCATGATGAGTCACTGTTTCACCCTGCGCGTCTATTACGAGGATACCGACCTGGCCGGTATCGTCTATTACGCCAACTACCTGAAATTCATCGAGCGCGCGCGCACCGAATGGGTGCGCGAACTGGGCGTCGATCAGCGCGCGATGAAGGAAGGCGCGGGGCTGGTCTTTGCCGTGCGGCGGGTCGAGGCCGATTATCTGGCGCCGGCGCTCCATGACGATGTGCTGATGGTGGAAAGCAGCGTCTCCAGCGCGCGCCGGGCGCAGATAACCCTGCGCCAGGAGGTGCGGCGCGGCGATGAGTTGCTGTTCTCGGCGCTGGTGAGCATCGTCTGCCTGGATGCGCAGGGGCGCCCGCGCCGGATGCCCGAGGCGCTGGCGCCGATGGTGGCGGCGGGACGGGGCTAGGCCGAAGCGTGTGGTGAACGGTGTGCCAGCGGGCGCTGCCGGCGCTTGCTGCACGGGTGGGAAACAGGCGCTGCAAGCGGCCGAGCGGTTCAGGTCGGCGCCAGCTTCTCGCGAACGAAGCGCTCCAGGTCGGCGGCCGGGCGGGCGCCGGCAAGCCGCGCCACCTCGCGACCGCGATGGAACAGGATGAAGGCCGGGATGCCCCTGATGGCGTAGCGGATGGCGGCGTCGGGGTGGCTTTGGGTGTCGATCTTGGCCAGCCGCACATGCGGCGCCAGCGCCTTTGCCGCGCGCTCGAATTCGGGCGCCATCGCCCGGCAGGGGCCGCACCAGGGCGCCCAGAAATCAACCAGCAGCGGCAGATCGTCGGATTTCGCGGCTTTTTCCAGCGTGCGCAGATCGAGTTGCGCCACTCGCCCGTCATTGAGCGCGTGCCCGCAGGTGCCGCATTTCGGCCGCGCGCTGGCCTTGTCGGCGGGCAGGCGGTTGACCTGGCCGCATTCGGGGCAGGTGAGGCGAAGCTTGTCGGCTGGCATGGCGGGCTCCATCACATTCATTTAGATGAATGCATAATGGGGAGGCGGCGGCGCGGTTTCAAGGGCCGGTTTAAGGCCCGGTTCAAGGGTCGGCGCAAGCGTCATTGACGCGGCGGGCGCGCGCGGTAGATCGGCAGCCGCCAGCCAAAGCGCAGCGAGCCGGCGCGCAACAGAAAGGTGACTGCCGCGCAGAACATCAGCGTCAGCGCCTGCCCGCCGCCAAGCGCCGCCACCGCCAGCGCCGCCAACGCGCCGGCGAAGGCGGCGCTGAGGTAAAGCTCGCCTTGCCGCAGCACCATCGGTAACTCGTTGCACACCACATCGCGCATCAGCCCGCCAAAGGCGCCGGTGGCCATGCCCATCATCACCACCACCGCCGGGCCGTGCCCCAGCCCCATGGCCACGCCCACGCCGGCCGCCACTGCCACCGACAGTGCCCCGGCATCGAGCCAGTCGAGCGCCCGGCGCCGCGATTCGAGCCGGTGCGCGGTGAAGAAGACCATCAGCGCCGCCAGGCAGGCGGTGCCGATGAAGGCGGGCTCGGCGATCCAGAACACTGTGTCGCGGTTGAGCAGAAGATCGCGAACGGTGCCGCCGCCCACGGCGGTGAGCGAGGCGATGAACAGAAAACCGACCAGATCGAGCTGGGCGCGGCTGGCGGCCAGCGCACCGGTCAGCGCGAAGATGAACACCGCCAGATAGTCGAGCCCGGTGACGATACTCATGTTCGTGCCCCTTTCTCGGATTTGAACGGCGTCATGCCCTCGCGCGCGAGTTCGTCGGCGCGCTCGTTCTCTTCATGGCCGGCATGGCCTTTTATCCATTGCCAGGTGACATCGTGGCGCGCCTGCGCGGCATCGAGGCGCTGCCACAGATCGGCGTTCTTGACCGGTTTCTTCGCGGCCGTGCGCCAGCCGTTGCGCTTCCAGCCATGCAGCCACTTGGTGATGCCGTCCTTCACATAGGCGCTGTCGGTGGTGATGGTGATGGCCGAGGGGCGGTTCAGGGTTTCCAAGGCCATGATCGCGGCCATCAGCTCCATGCGGTTGTTGGTGGTCAGCGCCTCGCCGCCCTTGAGTTCGCGCTGCCTGACCACTCGCCCGCGGCTGATGGCGCGCATCAGCACACCCCAGCCGCCGGGGCCGGGATTGCCCGAGCAGGCGCCGTCGGTCCAGGCGAAAAGCTCAGTCAATGCGCGCCACCCACAGGCAGGCCAGCACCAGCGCGGTGACCGGCAGGCGCAGGCTCAGCCACCAGCGCGGGGCCAGGCCGCGGGCCTGGAAGACGGCATCGAGCACCAGCACCAGCAGGAAGCCGGCGACGAGATGCGAAAGCACCTGCCCGCCGATCGACCAGGGATGCCCCGGCGCGGCGAAGAAGGCGTAAAGCGCGGGCAGCACGCTGAGGCCATAGGCCCAGCCCGGCCCGCCGCGCGCGGCAAACCCCCACAGCACGCCCGACATGAAGGACAGGATGATAAGGCCATAGAACTGCAGGAGTGCCTGGCCCTGGGCGGGCGCCATGCCCAGCCAGAAGCCCAGCACCATGGCAGCGCCGGCCAGAAAGGGCAGGGCGCCGGCGGCGGTGAGCATGATGGCAATGCGAGGCGGTTTCATGAAGCGGTTTTTTGGGCGGTTTCACGGGCGATGTGGCGTTAGCGGGCGCAGGCGGGGATGGGGGCGCTGCCCCCGTCCTTGCTGCGCAAGGACTCCCCCGGCGTATTTTGGGCAAGATGAAGGGGTTGGGCGCGATGCACAAGGGGCAAGCGGTGTGAACAGGTCGGGCGCTCAGGCAGGTTCGCGCAGCACTCGCGGGACCTTGAATTCGACCCGCTCGACGGCGGTTTCGACCAGTTCGCGGCTCAGAGTGAAACGTTCCTCGAAGGCGGCGATGACCTCTTCGACGAGCAGTTCGGGGGCGCTGGCGCCGGCGGTCAGCCCCACCGAACGGACGCCATCGAGCGCGCGCCAGTCGATCTCGTCGGCGCGCTGGATAAGTTGCGCATAGCCGCAGCCGGCGGCGCTGCCGACCTCGACCAGGCGGCGCGAATTCGACGAGTTGGGCGCGCCGATCACCAGCAGCGCGTCGATCTTCGGCGCCATTTCCTTGACCGCTTCCTGGCGGTTGGTGGTGGCGTAGCAGATATCCTTCTTGTGCGGCCCGATGATGGCGGGAAAGCGCGCCTTGAGCGCCGCGACGATCTCGGCGGTGTCATCGACCGAGAGCGTGGTCTGGGTGATGAAGGCGAGTTTTTCGGGGTCGCGCGGTGTGATGCGGGCGACATCGGCCACGGTTTCCACCAGCAGCACCTCGCCGGCGGGAAGCTGGCCCATGGTGCCCACCGTCTCGGGGTGGCCGGCATGGCCGATCATGACCATCTGCAAGCCGTTGAGGTGGTGGCGTTCGGCCTCGATATGCACCTTCGAGACCAGCGGGCAGGTGGCATCGACATAGATCATGTGCCTTGCCTCGGCCTCGGCGGGCACCGATTTCGGCACGCCATGCGCCGAAAAGATGACCGGCCGGTCATCGGGGCATTCGTCGAGTTCCTCGACGAAGATCGCGCCCTGCGCGCGCAGGGAATCGACGACATAGCGGTTATGCACGATCTCGTGGCGCACATAGACCGGCGCGCCCCATTTCTGCAGCGCCATCTCGACGATCTTGATGGCGCGGTCCACGCCGGCGCAAAAGCCCCTTGGGGCGGCGAGCAGGAGGGTCAGAGGGGGTTTTGCCGTCATGCGTTGCTCCGGTCCGGGCTGGGCAACACCTAGGCCGGCATGGCCGCCGCGTCCAGCCCCCCGGGGCGGCGAAGGCCTGGTGTCGGATGGCGCGGGGGCTGTGCGAGCCCCCTTTGCCCCGCCCGTTGGCGTGCTCAGCCCTCGGCGCCGTTGTCGCGCTCGGGGCGCTGCTCGCGGGGCGGGCGGCCGATGACGTCGCGCAGCTCGTCGAGTTCGATGAAGCTGTCGGCCTGGCGGCGCAGATCGTCGGCGATCATCGGCGGCTGGCTGCGTATGGTGGACACCACCGAGACGCGCACCCCCTGGCGTTGCAGCGCCTCGACCAGCGGCCGGAAATCGCCATCGCCCGAGAACAGCACCGCATGATCGAGCCGGTGCGCGAGTTCCATCGCGTTCACCGCCAGCTCGATATCCATGTTGCCCTTGATCTTTCGCCGCCCGGTACTGTCGGTGTATTCCTTGGCCGGCTTGGTAATCATTGTGTAGCCGTTGTATTGCAGCCAGTCGACCAGCGGGCGGATGGGCGAATACTCTTCGCTCTCCAGCAAGGCGGTATAGTAGAAGGCGCGCAACAACTTGCCACGGCGCATGAATTCCTGGCGCAGGAGCTTGTAATCGATATCGAAGCCAAGCTGCTTGCCGGCCGCGAAGAGGTTTGCACCGTCGATGAACAGCGCCAGTCTTTCGTCCTTGTAGAACATGCGTTTCTCTTGAAGCTCCCTGGGGGTAGGCTCTTGAATTCGTGAGAACAGACGAACACTTCCCCGCGATGTGCAGACTTGGCCAGGCGGGCGGCCGCTACCGTCAACTTGGTGCCTCGGCTACGGATGAAGGTGTTTTTAAGTATGCAAAATGCAAATGGCAACACCTTCCTTCTGGCTCTTGGCGCCAATGCCGGGCCCGGCCCCCAAGACGATGCCAAGAGGCTGGAAATGGCTCTGCAGCGCATTGGTGCAAAACTGGGCACGGTTCTGGCCACAAGCCGGATTTATCGCACTCCGGCCTTTCCGCAAGGGGCGGGGCCGGATTTTTCCAATGCATGCGTTCTAGTCGAAAGCCGGCTGTCGGCTGCTGAGATGCTCGATGGCCTGCACGCGATCGAGGCCGGGATGGGGCGCGTGCGCGGGGCGCGCTGGGCCCAGCGGCTGATCGATCTCGATATCCTGGCGATGGGTGATTCGGTGCTGCCCGATCGCGCCACCGTGCAGCGCTGGATGACCCTTGCCGGCGAAGACCAGCGCTGCCTCGCCCCCGAAACGCTGCTTTTGCCCCACCCGCGTTTGCATGAGCGCGCCTTCGTGCTGGTGCCGCTTGCCGATGTCGCGCCGGACTGGGTGCACCCGCTGACGGGCCAGAGCGTGCGCGCCATGGTCGCCGCGCTGGATGATGCCGCGCGCGCGGCGATCATCGCGCTGTGAACCCGGCACTTGCCCGGGCGGGTTGTCAACAGCCGGCATTGGGTATAAGGGGGCAGGCTGACCCTCCCTTTTTCGGAACTGGAGTGCTGCATGGCCCGCGTGACGGTAGAAGACTGCGTTGACAAGGTTCCCAACCGGTTCGAGCTGGTGTTGTTGGCTGCGCACAGGGCGCGCGAGATCGCCTCAGGGGGCCCGATCACGGTTGAGCGCGACAACGACAAGAACCCTGTCGTCGCGCTGCGCGAGATCGCTGACGAGACGCAATCGGCCGATGCGCTGCGCGAGCGGCTGATCGAAAGTCTGCAGACGCAGATCGAGGTCGACATGCCCGAGGAGGACGACATGGCGATGCTGATGACGTCGCAGCCCGATCAGCCGGCAAGCGACGACATGAGCGAAGAGCAGATGCTGCGCCAGTTGCTCGAAGCGCAAAGCCAGCGCGGCTGAGCCCATGCGCCGGCGCGCGGGGCACGATCGTGATTACTGCCGATGACCTTGTTGCGCTGGTTCGCAACTACAACCCCAACTGCGACGAGCCGCTGATTCGCCGCGCCTGGCATTATGGCGCGGCAATGCATGAAGGCCAGCGGCGACATTCGGGCGAGCCCTATTTCTCGCATCCGGTGGCCGTGGCCTCTATCCTGACCGAGATGCGGCTCGATGACGCCACCATTATCACCGCGCTGTTGCACGACACCATCGAGGACACGCGCTCGACCTATTCCGAGATCGCCGGGACCTTCTCGCCCGAGATCGCCGAGCTGGTCGATGGTGTCACCAAGCTGACCAACCTTCAGCTTTCGTCATCAGAGGCCAAGCAGGCCGAGAATTTCCGCAAGCTCCTGATCGCCATGTCGCGCGATCTGAGGGTGATTCTGGTCAAGCTGGCCGACCGGCTGCACAACATGCGCACCATTCGCTCGATGCGCCCCGACAAGCAGGGCCAGAAGGCGCGCGAGACGATGGAGATCTATGCGCCGCTGGCCGGGCGCATGGGCATGCAGTGGATGCGCGAAGAGCTGGAGGATCTGGCCTTTCGCGTGCTCAACCCCGAGGCGCGCAATTCCATCCTGCGCCGTTTCATCACCTTGCAGCGCGAATCGGGCGATGTGATCAACCGCATCACCGGCGATATCCGGCTGGAGCTGGAAAAGGCCGGCATCGAGGGCATGGTTTATGGCCGCGCCAAGAAGCCCTATTCGATCTGGCGCAAGATGCAGGAGAAGGATCTGACCTTCTCGCGCCTGTCCGATATCTACGGCTTTCGCATCATAGTCGATGACGTTGCCGAGTGCTATCAGGTGCTGGGGCTGATCCATCAGCGCTGGAAGGCGGTGCCGGGCCGGTTCAAGGATTATGTCTCGAACCCCAAGCAGAACGGTTACCGATCAATCCACACAACGGTTTCGGGGCGCGACGGCAAGCGCGTCGAAGTTCAGATCCGCACCCGCGCCATGCATGAGGTTGCCGAGGCCGGCGTTGCCGCGCATTGGGCCTACAAGGACGGCGCGCGGGTGGCCAACCCCTTTGCCGTCGATCCGGCGAAATGGGTCGCCGCGCTGACCGAGAGGCTGGATCAGGCCGGCGAGGATCACGACGAGTTTCTGGAACACGTCAAGCTTGAGATGTATGCCGATCAGGTGTTCTGCTTCACGCCCAAGGGCGATGTGGTGCAGCTGCCGCGCGGAGCAACGCCGCTCGATTTCGCCTATGCCATCCAC
The DNA here is from genome assembly GCA_020832665.1 of Pararhodobacter sp. Classification (GTDB taxonomy): domain Bacteria; phylum Pseudomonadota; class Alphaproteobacteria; order Rhodobacterales; family Rhodobacteraceae; genus Pararhodobacter. The sequence goes on from JAFIEG010000010.1 coordinate 53,624, forward strand.
ACCCGAATCGGCCATGCCACCGTCTCGGCCAAGGTGGACGGGTTGCGTGTGCCGCTTTGGACGCGGCTGCGCAACGGCCAGTCGGTCGAGATCATCACCGCCGAGGGTCAGCGCCCGCAGGCCAGCTGGCTGGAACTGGTGCGCACCGGCCGTGCCAAGGCGGCGATTCGGCGCAGCCTGCGCGAGGAGGACCGCGAGCGCTTCATCCGCCTGGGCCGCGAACTGATGCGCGTGGCGTTCGAACATGTGGGCAGGCGGCTGACCGACAAGGCCATCGACACCGCCGCGCGCCGGCTGGGCATGAAGGATCCGCAGGAATTGCTGGCGCGCATTGGCAGCGCCGAGACCAGCGCGCGCGATGTCGTCGAGAAGCTGTACCCCGAGCTGGCTTCGCTGCCGGGCGAAGAGATCGACAGCGCCCGCCCGGTGATCGGCCTCGAACCCGGGCAGCCCTTTCGCCGCGCCGCGTGCTGCCAGCCGGTGCCGGGCGAACGAATTGTCGGCATCACTTATCGCGGCAAGGGCGTGGTGGCGCATGCCATCGATTGCGCCGTGCTCGCCGGGCTGGAAGACCAGCCCGAACGCTGGATCGATCTGCGTTGGCATGAGGGGCGACACGCGCCGGTGCATACCGTGGCGGTGGAAATCACGTTGGCCAACAGCGCCGGCGTGCTGGGACGCGTTTGCTCCTTGATCGGCGAGCAGAAGGCCAATATCTCGGATCTGCGGTTCGTGGATCGCAAGCCCGATTTCTTCCGCATCTTTGTCGAGGTCGATGTGCGCGACGCCGAGCATCTGCACCACATCCTGACCGTGCTGAGCGCGGAAACCGATGTCGCTGAAGTCCTGCGCTTCCGCGATCCCGGCCGGCAACCCTGACGGGCTCGGCGCGGCGTGGTCTTCAAGCGCAGAACCCGCAAGAGCAGCCTTCGCGCGCTGGCCGAGTTCTTCTATCCCCGCGGCGGCTGGCGCCGCTCAACCGCCTATGTGATGCACCGGCTGCGCCGCCTGCCCGATACGCCGCACCGCATCTGCGTGGGTATCGCTGCCGGCACCTTCGTTTCCTTCCTGCCGCTGTGGGGGTTGCATTTTCTGCTCGCGGCGCTGGTGGCTTGGGTGTTTCGCGGCAATATCCTGGCCGCGTTGCTGGGCACCTTCTTCGGCAACCCCATCACCTTTCCCATCATCGCGGTCACCTCGCTGGAGCTGGGCAGCTGGCTGATCGGCGGCAGCGGCAGCATGAAATTTGCCGAGGTGATGGCGGCGATGGGTTATGCGACAACCGAGCTGTCGGCCAATCTCTTCGCGCTGTTCACCAGCGCGCCGCTGCAATGGGAAAAGACCTCGGTTTTCCTGTGGCGGGTGTTCCTGCCCTTCATCCTTGGCGGCACGATTCTGGGCATTCCCACGGCGATCGCGATGTATTACCTGTGCCTGCCGCTGGTGCAGGCCTATCAGCGCCGCCGCCTGAAAAGGCTGAAGGCACGCTTCGAGGCCGCCCGCCAGATCCAGCGCGAACGCGAGACAGGAGACGAGCCATGACCAAGCCCCCCCTGCGCCTGGGTGTGAATATCGATCACGTCGCCACGCTGCGCAACGCAAGGGGCGGCGATTACCCCGACCCGCTGCGCGCCGCGCTCATGGCCGAGGCCGCCGGCGCCGACGGAATCACCGCGCATCTGCGCGAGGATCGGCGCCATATCCGCGATGACGATATCGCGCGGCTGATGGAGGGCATCGCGCTGCCGCTGAATTTCGAGATGGCGGCCACCGCCGAGATGCAGCAAATCGCGCTGCTCCACCGCCCGCACGCCGTCTGCCTGGTGCCCGAGCGGCGTGAGGAGCGCACCACCGAGGGCGGGCTCGACGTGGCGGGCGATGCCAACCGGCTGCGCGAATTCTGTGCGCCGCTGGTGGATGCCGGCTGCCGGATATCGCTTTTCATCGGCCATGATGCACGCCAGATCGAGGCCGCACTCAGGGTCGGCGCGCCGGTGGTCGAATTTCATGTCGGCCATTACTGCGATCTGGTCGCCGAGGGCCGCCATGACGAAGCCGCCAGGGAACTGGCCCAGCTGGAACGCGCCATTCGCGATGCCCATGGCGCCGGCATCGAGGTGCATTGCGGCCATGGCATTTCCTACGACACCGTTGCCCCCTTCGCCGCCATGGAAGAAGTGCGCGAGCTCAATATCGGCCATTTCCTGATCTGCGAGGCGGTGTTCACCGGCCTTGGCCCGGCCATTGCCGAAATGCGCCGGCTTATGGATGATGCAAGGGGCTGAAGAAACGCAGGAGTTCTTGCCATGCGCCTGCCCCTGGCCCTGATTTTTTCCACCGCGGTGCTTGCGAGCGCCGCAACTTCCGCATCCACGCAGGTGATCTCCGAATGCGACGGGCGGGCCAGCGCCGGCAACCTTGTCGAGCCATGGTCGGAGCACACACGCAGCTACGCCGAGGGCGCCATTCGTCTGGCGCTGCTGGTAGATGCCGCCGCGCCCGAATGCTGCCGGCGCTATCTGCTCGTGCTCGCACCGGCGGGCGATGAGGCGAACGATGAGGCGGACGGGGCGCCGGGGCGGCAATGCCTTGTCGTCGCACCAGGGGATCAACACGGCTTTCGCGATCTCGATATCGGCGGGGTCGCGGCGAGCTACAGCCCGCATCTGGGGCTGGAGCTGAGCGTGCCGGTATGGCTGCACCGCGACGGCACGGCGCCGGATGCAGAGCCCTTCGCCGACCGGATGATACTGCTCATCAACCAGGAAACCGGCAGGGTCAGGGTGGAATAGCCTCGATCCCCCGCAGTGCGGTGCGGGCACGCGGCCTTCCGCCCGGCCATTGCCGAAAGCCCCCGGCTGATGGATAATTGCGGCAGCCGAAATCGTCAGCAGAGGTATTACCGTGCGCCTTCCCCCTGCCGCCACACTTGCTGCCGCTGCCCTGCTGTTGCTGACGCCGGCACACGCCCCCGCCCAGGTGATCAGCGAATGCGGCTGGGTGGGCAGCCCGGCGAATATCGTCGAGCCCTGGGAAGAGAACAGCCGCAGCTTTGCCAATGGCGCGATTCGCATCGCGCTTCTCGACACCGGCGGCGAGCCGGTCTGCTGCGCGCGCCATCTCCTGATCCTGGCGCCATCGGGGCATGAAGAGGGCCCCGTCTACCGACAATGCATGGTTGCTTCGGCGCAGGAGGGCTCGGGCTTTTTCGAAATCGATTTCGATCTGCTCGTCGCCAGCTACGACCCCGAATTCGGGCTGCTGATCGATATGCAGCTGTGGCATTATGTCGTCGATGGTGGTTCCCCCATCCCCGACAGGATGCAGATTCGCATCAACCAGGCCACCGGGGCTGTGGATATCGAGTTTCCATGAAGCCCTCTGGCATGATCCTGGGCATCGGCACTGATCTGGCGAATATCGAGCGTATCGAGCGCACGCTGGCGCGCTTTGGCGATCGCTTCCGCCAGCGCGTGTTCACCGAGACCGAGCTGCGCAAGGCCGCGCGCCGGCGCGACGAGGCGGGCACGCTGGCCAAGCGCTGGGCGGCGAAAGAGGCATGCTCCAAGGCGCTGGGCACCGGGTTACGCATGGGTATCGTCTGGCGCGACATGGCGGTATCGAACCTGCGCACGGGCCAGCCGGTGATGCAGCTGACCGGCTGGGCGGCCGAACGACTGGCGGCGCTGACCCCGCCGGGCCATGAGGCGGTGGTGCATGTCTCGCTGACCGACGATCACCCCTGGGCACAAGCCTTCGTGGTGATCGAGGCGCGCCCGCTTGGTTGGTTGGAAACTGGCGCCAAGGAAGATTGAGCGAAAGTCGGGGCGACAGGAAAGCGGGCTGCTCCCGCGCACGGCCCGCGCCCCTGCCGGGGCTTGCCCTTGCTTGGGCCGCGCCGCGCGCTGGCCGCGGCGCCGATGCGCGGGAGCACCCCTTGTTTCGTTCCGCTGGGGTTGCGTGGCTGCCGGCGACGTCGGTTCAGCCGGATGTTTCACCCTCGTCGAACAGGCCGTTCTGGCCGTTGGCCGGGCGTGGCGGGGCGAGGCCGATATGGCGCCAGGCATTGGCGGTGAGCATGCGCCCGCGCGGGGTGCGCGCGATCAGCCCCTGTTGCAGCAGGAAGGGTTCGATCACTTCCTCGATGGCATCGCGGCTTTCCGAGAGCGCCGCGGCGATGGTTTCCACCCCGACCGGGCCGCCGCCATAGCCTTCGGCGAGCAGCGTCAGGTAGCGCCGGTCGGCGCTGTCGAGGCCCAAATGGTCGACCCCCAGCCGGGTGAGCGCGTCATCGGCGAGCGCGCGCGTCAGCTGCCCGTCGCCCTCGACCAGCGCGAAATCGACCACCCGGCGCAGCAGCCGGCCGGCGATGCGCGGCGTACCGCGCGCGCGCCGGGCGATCTCGGACACGCCTTCGGCCTCGGCCTTCACCCCCAGGAGCCTGGCGCCACGGGCGACGATTTCGCACAGTTCGGCCTGATTGTAGAATTGCAGCCTGGTGGGGATGCCGAAGCGGTCGCGCAGCGGCGTGGTGAGCAGCCCCAGCCTTGTAGTGGCGCCGACCAGGGTGAAGGGTTGCAGTTCGATGCGCACGGTGCGCGCCGCCGGCCCCTCGCCGATGACGAGATCAAGCTGGAAATCCTCCATCGCCGGGTAGAGCACTTCCTCGACCGCGGGGTTGAGGCGGTGGATCTCGTCGATGAAGAGAACGTCGCGCGCTTCCAGATTGGTCAGGATCGCGGCCAGATCGCCGGCGCGCGCCAGCACCGGGCCCGAGGTCATGCGAAAGCCCACGCCCAGTTCGCGTGCCATGATCTGCGCCAGCGTTGTCTTGCCCAGCCCGGGCGGGCCGTAGAAGAGCGTATGATCCATCGCTTCGCCGCGCATCCGGGCCGAGGCGATGAAGACCCGCAGATTGGCGCGCGCCTCGTGCTGGCCGATGAATTCGTCCAGTTTCTGCGGCCGCAGGGCGCGATCACCGTCTTCGGGCTGGGGCTCGGGGCGCAGGGTGGGGTCTGGCGTGGTCATGCGTACAGCCTGTGGGGAAAGCCGTGCGATGGCAAGCGGCGGGCGCCGGTGAGCGCGGCTTGCGGGCGCCGGTCTGGCCTGGCAGCGAAGGGCGCCGTCATTTCGGCGCCAGCAGCTTCAGCGCCGCGCGGATCAGGGCGGGGGTGTCGCTCTCGGCCTCGGCCGCCTGCGCCACGGCCTGCGCGGCCTCCGACGGGGCGTATCCGAGATTGGTCAGCGCCGAAAGCGCGTCGGCCTGCGCCTGCTGCGTGCCTTGGCGCGTTGCAGGGCCGCCAGGCCCGGCGGCGGGGGGCGATGCGGCCTTGCCCGGCGGGGTGGTTTCGATCACCGTGTCGGTCAAGGCCGCATCGGTTTCCATGCCAAGATAGGCGCCGGTGGCAGCCATGGCCATCACCGCTGGTGCCTTGTCCTTCAGTTCATGCACCACGCGCTGCGCCAGCTTCGGCCCCACCCCCGGCGCGCGGCGGATGGCAGCCGCATCGCCAATGGCGATGGCGCGTGACACGCCATCGGGGCCCAGCGCGCCCAGTATTGCCATCGCCGCCTTGGCGCCCACGCCCTGCACCGAGGTCAGCAGCCGGTGCCATTCCTTTTCGGCCAGCGTCAGAAAGCCGAAAAGCTGCATCAGATCCTCGCGCACCACCAACTCGGTATAGAGCGCCGCCACGCCGCCAGGGCCGGGCAGGGCCATCAGCGTGCGTTCGGAGACATGCACCACATAGCCCACACCACGCACATCGATGAGCACATGATCGCTGCCGCGATAGTCAACCCGCCCGGACAGCTTGCCGATCATTGCACCACCCCCGGCCTTTCGCGCCCCATCGCCGCCTGCCAGCGCCCGGCGGTTTGCATGTGATGCGCGTGGCAGATCGCCACCGCCAGCGCATCGGCGGCATCGGCCCCGGCCAGCACCACGCCCGGCAACTGCATGCGCACCATGTGCTGCACCTGCTCCTTGGCTGCCTTGCCGACGCCGACCACGGTCTTCTTCACCGCGTTGGGGGCGTATTCGCCCACGCTCAGCCCCGCCTGCGCCGGCACCAGGAGTGCGATGGCGCGGGCATGGCCCAGCTTCAGCGTGGCAACGGCATCCTTGTTGACGAAGCTCTGCTCGACGGCGGCGCAATCGGGGGCGAAACGCGCCAGCACCTCGGCAAGCTGCACATGCAGGCTCAAGAGCCGAGTGGCCAGGTCGGCGCCGCTTGAATGGCACACGCCATTGGCGACATGGCCAAGCCGCGCGCCGTGCATCTCGATCACCCCCCAGCCGAGGTTGCGAAGGCCGGGATCGATGCCGAGAACGCGCATGGTGCCGCTTTCCTGCCGCTGTTTCTTTTTTTGCCTGCCTGAGCGCGCCCACGATTAGCACGAAAAGGGAACACGCGCCAGCGCCAAGATCGCCCCCGCGCCGACACATGCGAAAACTGCATGGCGGCCATGAAGCGAATCCGTCTACCCGCTGCCTGAAATCTCACCTAACTGCCCCTGTGAAGCACAACGCTTCGGCATGAACTTTTCACTGCAATTCAAAGGAGCCTGAAATGGCGTTCTTCACCCAAGCCCGCCCCGTGGCCGACGGGGTGTTCGCCGGCGGGTTCCGACTGTCGTTGGGCACGCTTGCTGCCCGCATCGCCGCCTGGAACGACCGCCGGATCACCCGCCGCGAACTGATGAAACTGTCGGACCGGGAGCTTGAGGACATCGGCCTTTGCCGCGGCGATATCACCGATATCGTCGCACGCATGCGCTGATCGTTACCTCAATCGCGATCAAGCAGCCGCCCGCCATTCGGCCGGGCGGCATTTTCATGGCGCGGTCATGATCGGCCGTCGTGGTCAGCCATCGCGCATGCCGGTCCCGGTGGCCGTCGTCACGCCGGGGGAGAGGGCCTCGGCCAGAAGCCGGCTCACCGGGTCGGGCCCGGCCAGCCAGAAACGCAGCGCGGGCAGGCCTTCGCCTTGCGCAACGGGAGCGGCGACAGCATCGAAACGCTCGCTGCCCAGCTGGGCCAGCGTCGCGGCCTTGAGCAGGAAGAAGCAGGCGGTGGACGCGAGCAGCGCGACGGCCACCCCCGAAAGGCGCCTTGCCGTAAATCGGCGGGCCTTGCGTTGCTGTCTTACGCGCACCTCCAGCACGCGCTCCATACGGGCCATGTAGCGGGCATCGGGCATGGCGGCCATTCCCCTGTTTACACAATTGCCGGTCAGCAGCAGAAACTGACAGAGGATGGCGGCAAAAATGCGGCGCTCAGGCGCGGCGCAGGCACAGGCTCGCCCAGTCGCCAATATCCTCGCGCGATTCGAGTGCAAAACCGGCGGCCTCATAGACCGAGCGCACCTCATCGGCCTGATCGACAAGCAGGCCCGACAGGATCGCGTATCCGCCGGTCCTGGTATGACTGGCCATGCTTCCCGCCAGATCGATCAGCGGGCCCTTGAGGATATTGGCAAAGACCAGATCGAAGGGCGCGGCGGCGGTGATCTGCTCATGCTCGAACCCGGCCGCCTCGATGCAATGCACACGGCCCTCAAGCCCGTTGGCCATGATGTTGGCCTGTGCCACCTCGACGGCCACGGCATCGATGTCGCTGGCCAGCACCATCACCGGCCACAGCTTTGCTGCCGCCATCGCCAGCACCGCCGTGCCGCAGCCGACATCGATCACGGCGCGCGGTTGCCAGCCGCTGTCGGCCAGCCGGTCGAGCGCGCGCAGACAGCCCAGCGTGGTACCGTGATGGCCGGTGCCGAAAGCCATCGACGCCTCGATCAGCAGCCCCAGCCGCCCCGGCGGCAGCCTGTCTGCATCGTGGCCGCCATAAACGAAGAAACGCCCCGCCTCGACAGGCTTCAACTCGCGGCGCACATGCGCCACCCAGTCAATCTCGGGCAACTCGGAAACGGCGAAATCCGCCGCGCCATGAGCCGCAGCCATCAGTGCCAGGGCAATCGTGTCGGGTGGGGCGGTGAAATAGGCGCCCACCTCCCAAAGACCCGAGCCGTCCTCGAGTTCGAAAACGCCAACCCCATCGGGGGCGGGGTCGAGCGATTCGAGCGCTTCGCCCAGAGCCTGCGCGTGGCTCTCAACGGGCAGGGTGGTGAGGGCGGAATAGGTGGGCATGCTCAAAGGGCCTTTCGATGCTGCACCGCGCATAGCCGCCGGCCCCCGACCGGTCAACACCCGCCGCGCCCCTTCATCTTGCCCCAAATACTCCGGGGGTTCCGAGCGCCCGGAAATCGCTCCGGTGGAGCGATTTCATTGAAGGAACGGGCGGCGGCGCCCTCCTTGCCCGCTCAGACCGACAGGCCGACCGGGCAACTCACGCCGGTGCCGCCGATCCCGCAATATCCGGCCGGGTTCTTCGCCAGATATTGCTGGTGATAATCCTCGGCGAAATAGAATTCCGGCGCGGGCCGGATCTCGGTGGTGATCGACCCCAGACCCGCCTCGCGCAACCGCGCCTGATAGGCATCGCGGCTGGCCTCGGCCAGCGCCTTCTGATCTGGGTTCGTCCAGTAGATGGCCGAACGATACTGCGTGCCGGTATCGTTGCCCTGGCGCATGCCCTGGGTGGGGTCGTGGCTTTCCCAGAACAGGCGCATTAGCGCCTCGAAGGAAACCACGGTCGGGTCGTGGATTACGCGCACCAGTTCGGTATGCCCGGTCTGGCCCGAGCAGACCTCTTCGTAACTCGGGTTGGGGGTGAAACCGCCGCCATAGCCGACCATGGTCAGCCACACGCCCTCGCGTTGCCAGAACAGCCGCTCGGCACCCCAGAAACAGCCCATGCCGAACAGCGCCGCCTTCATGCCTTCGGGGAGCGGCGCCTTTAGCGGGCGGCCGGACAGGGCGTGCGTCTCGGCAGTGGGGATCGGTTGCGCGCGGCCTGGCAGGGCCTCGGCTTTGGTGATCATTTTCTGCTTGCTGCTGGCGAAGAACATGTCGGCTCCGGTTCAAGAAAGGCCCTGGCGCAAAGATAGTGCTCTCTAGCCGCAATGGCGAGGGGTGCGCGATGCGCTTTTTTGTGCGCTTTTGCCACGGCGGCCTGCTGGCTTGCGTGTTTTTTTACAAGATGAAGGGCGGGCGCGCGCTTTTCTTTCCCGGCGCCGCGCGCTATGGCACCGCAGACAGGCGGGATGACCCCGCGCGATGGGCTTTTCATGCAGATAATCACCGATACCGGCGAGCTGGCGCAGTTTTGTGACGAGGCCGCGCGCGCGCCCTATGTGACGCTCGACACCGAATTCATGCGCGAGCGCAGCTATTATTCAAAACTTTGCCTGGTGCAGATGGCGTTGCCGCTGCAGGAGGGCGAGCAGGGCGATGGCCGCGCCGTGCTGGTCGATCCGCTGGCGCCGGGATTGTCGCTGGAACCCCTTTGGGCGCTCTTGCGCGACACGGCGGTGGTGAAGGTGCTGCATGCCGCGCGTCAGGATGTCGAGATCTTTTATATCGATGGCGGGGTGATCCCGCAGCCGCTCTTCGACACGCAGATCGCCTCGATGGTTTGCGGTTTCGGCGAGCAGGTCGGCTACGAGACGCTGGTGCGCAAGATCGCGCGGGCCAACCTGGACAAGACCTCGCGCTTCACCGACTGGTCGCGTCGCCCGCTCACCGAGGCGCAGATGCGCTATGCGTTGGCTGATGTCACTCATCTGCGGGTGATCTACGAGCATCTGCGGCGCATGCTGGAACGCAACGGCCGCGCCCATTGGCTGGACGAGGAGATGGCCACCCTGACCTCGCCCGAGACCTATGTCACGCATCCCGATGACGCCTGGCGGCGGATCAGGACGCGCTCGAACTCGCCGCGCTTTCTGGCGGTGGTGCAGGCGCTGGCGCGCTTTCGCGAGGAATTTGCCCAAAGCCGCAACATTCCGCGCTCGCGTGTTCTCAAGGACGATGCGCTGCTCGAACTGGCCTCGACCCGGCCAGAGAGCGGCGAAGCGCTCGGTCAGTCGCGGCTGTTGACCCGCGAGGCGCGGCGCGGCGAGATCGCCGAGGGCATTCTGGCCGCGGTGCGCGCGGCGATGGCGCTGCCGGCCGAGGCCTTGCCCCGCGCCAGCGAGCCCGAAAACGGCCAGCTGCAGGTCAACCCGGCGCTGGCGGATCTGTTGCGTGTGCTGCTCAAGGCGCGCGCCGAGGAATCGGGCGTGGCGCAGAAGCTGATCGCCAGCACGTCGGAACTGGATGCGCTGGCCGGGGGCAAGCGTGAACTGCCCTGCCTGCGCGGCTGGCGCGGCGAGTTGTTCGGCGCCGATGCAATGCGCCTGTGCCGGGGCGAACTGGCGCTGATGGCGCGCGGCGCGCGGGTGCAGGCGATTGTCCTGCCCGAGCCTGACGACAAGGGCGCCGCCGCCGGCTGATGCCCGCCGGCGGGTTCGGTGTTGCCCGCCGTTAATGCGGTGTCAGGAAGCGCCCGTTCACCCACCCCGTCCCGCCGCGCAGATTGGGGCCGACCACCTCGACCCAGACTGCGCCGCTGGAAAGGGTGTGGATGCGCCCGGTGATCTCGATCCCGCGTTGCTGCGGCTGGAAGATACCCACGATCGGGTTATTGACGCCTGGACCCGAGCGGATGTTGAGCACATCGTTCGCCGCCACGCCGGTCACGTGGTAGAGCCGCTCGTGCGCGGTGTGGTCCATGAACGGGCTGTCGGGCGCTTCGGGGGTGACGGGGGCGGCCTGGCGTGCTTCCTCGGTCAGGAAACGGGCGTTCACCCAGCCGCCATCGGGCACGCGCGGATGGAAGATGCGCCACCAGGTGCCGCCATCGCCCGCCCGGCGTGCCTGGCCGTCCCAGACGACGCCGCGCTCGCCCGGTGGCAGGATGCCGACAATGCGACTGCCCGGCACGCCGGGCCGGTCGCGCACATTCAGCACGTCGTTCGAGGCTACGCCAGTGACGCGGTAGGTAACCTCGCTGGCGGCAGCGGCGAGCGGCATCAGCAGCATCAGCGCCAGCGCGGCGATCGCGGCGGCCAGCGCGCCGCTGCCGGGCAGTCTGGGCGGCCGGTCGGCGCGGGGGGTATCGGGCAGGCAGGTCATGCGCTCTCCTTTCTCAAGCCGGCGCGGCGGAAGCGCGCCGGAGTCGTGCGAAAGTCCCGGATGCTAACAGAAGCGCTCCGCATCGCAAAATGCTGCCGGCAATCGGTTGCTCAGGGAAAGCCCGGTGCTGCGCGCAGCCTGCCCACCTCGAGCCCGCGCCAGTTGCGCAGCGCGCCACCAAGACGCCGGCTTGCCGCCGGATGCGCGGCCTCGATGACGCCAAGATGCGCCAGCAGCGCCACCAGCGCCGCTTCGGCCGCGCGCGTGGTGCCGTCGGCGATCTTCAGCGCCAGCCCCAGCCCGTGCCCGGGCAGGATGGCGGTATAGACGGCCTCGGCACCGGTTTTCAGCGCCACCCGACCCGGTGCGGCGCGCATCAGCTCGGTGCAGGCGCGCCCCTCGCCGGCGACCATCTCGGGCGCCGCCATCATCGCCTGGCGCAGCCTTGCCATGGCCTGCTCACGCGCATCGCCATCGGTGCACGCCACGGCAAAGCGCGCCATGGCGCGCGCCAGCCCTTTCAGCGTGCAGGCGAAATTGGGCGCCGAACAGCCATCGATGCCCCAGCCCGGGCTGGGCGCACCGGTCACATCCTCGAAGGCGCTTCGCACGGCGCGCTGCACCGGGTGGTCGATCTCCAGATATTCCGGCCCCGCCTGCAGGTGGCGGGCGAGCATCACGAAACCCGCATGCTTGCCCGAGCAGTTATTGTGCAACTGGCAGGGCGTTGCCTGCGCGCGGATCAGCCGGTCGCGTTCTGCGCGGTCGAGGGGCTCTTGCGCTCCGCAGCGCAGATCGGCCTCGCCCAGCCCCAGATCGGCCAGCCAGCGCGCCACCGCATCAACATGCAGCGCCGCCCCTTGATGCGAGGCACAGGCCAGCGCCAGCTGCGCATCGCTCAGCCCGGCACCGGCGCCCGATTCGACAAGTGGCAGTGCCTGCAGCATCTTGCACGCCGAGCGCGGATAGATCAGCGCTTGTGCATTGCCCCAGGCTGCGACCACCGCGCCGGTGCCGTCGCAGATGACTGCATGCCCGGCATGCACACTTTCCACCCGACCGGCGCGCCATAACTCTATCATGGGCACAGCGCCCATACCGGCATGCATTTGGGCATGCATTCGCCAACCTCCCTTCACAGTTGCGCAATATTCCGCCCAGAGGGGTTTTGCCGCCCTGCGTTTTCGCGCTATCCACAACGCTAGCGAACCGGTGCGCGCCATGCCAGAGTGAAACCTTCCCCGACGGGCAAGGCATTGCGTGCAACCGGGAAGAGGCAAGGGTAGCTGGAGGCTGGAAGGCAAATGGCAGCGATTTTGAGAACGGGCGTCGCGCTGGCATCGCTGGTGGCTTGGGCTGCCACCGGGGCGGTGGCGCAGGAATCCGATAACCGGGTGGCGGTGGAAACCGCCTGGAGCGTCTTTGTCGATGGCGACCCGCAGGAATGCTGGGCGGTCTCGGCGCCGGCCGAGACGGTCAATACCCGCGACGGGCAGCCGGTGACCGTGCGCCGTGGCGACATCCTTCTTTTCGCCACCTATCGCGACGGGCAGGGCGATGTCGCCGAGATTTCCTTCACCGGCGGTTATCCCTTCCGCGACGGCTCGACCGTCGATGTGCAAATCGGCGACACCGAGTTCCAGCTTTTCGTCGATGGCAACTGGGCCTGGTCGGCTTCGCCTGAAGACGACGCCCGCCTGCTCGAGGCAATGCGTCGCGGGCGCGAGGCGGTGCTCACCGGGGTTTCCTCGCGCGGCACCCAGACCCGCGACACCTTCAACCTGTTCGGCTTCACTGCTGCCACCGAGGAAGCTCAGCGCCGCTGCAACTAGTGGCAGCCGGCCGGGTGCGGGGCCTTGGCGGCGGGGCCTTGTTGGACGGCAAGGGGTGTTCAGGGCGCCCCTGCTACCCTATATGGCGCAAAGCAAGCCGGAGCCGCCGATGAAGACCGAATCCACCGCCGAAGGCGCGGCCAGCGCGGCCGCCATGCAGCCCGTCGTTCAGGACGTGATCACCCTGCCGCGCAAGCAAGCGGCCCAGGGCCGGGCGAACATTGTCGGGCTGACGCGCGAACAGCTGCGCGCGGCGCTTGTCGATATCGGCACCCCCGAGAACCAGGCGAAGATGCGTGCGGCGCAGCTCTGGCAGTGGCTTTATCACTGGGGCGTGCGCGATTTCGCGGCGATGACCAACCTGTCGAAGAGCTACCGTGCCTTGCTGGCCGAACATTTCGCCATCCGTCTGCCCGAGATCGTCTCGCGCCAGGTCTCGGCCGATGGCACGCGCAAATACCTGCTGCGCATCGATGGCGGGCACGAGGTGGAGAGCGTTTATATCCCCGAAGAATCGCGCGGCACGCTGTGCATCTCGTCCCAGGTGGGCTGCACGCTGACCTGCTCGTTTTGCCATACCGGCACGCAGAAGCTGGTGCGCAACCTCACCGCCGCCGAGATCGTGGGCCAGGTGATGGTGGCGCGCGACGATCTGGGCGAATGGCCTGTGCCGGGGCAGCCGAAGAATGAAACCCGGCTCATATCCAATGTCGTGCTGATGGGAATGGGCGAGCCGCTCTACAATTTCGAGAATGTGCGCGATGCGATGAAGGTGGTGATGGATGGCGAGGGCATCAGCCTGTCGCGCCGGCGCATCACGCTGTCGACCTCGGGCGTGGTGCCCGAAATCGCGCGCACGGCCGAAGAGATCGGCTGCCTGCTGGCGGTGAGCTTCCACGCCACCACCGATGCGGTGCGCGACAAGCTGGTGCCGATCAACAAGCGCTGGAACATAAAGGCGCTGCTGGGGGCGCTGCGCGATTATCCGCGGTTGTCGAACAGCGAGCGGATCACCTTTGAATATGTCATGCTCAAGGGCGTGAACGACAGCGACGAGGATGCAAGGCGGCTGGTGAAGCTGATTGCCGGCATCCCGGCCAAGATCAACCTGATCCCCTTCAACGAATGGCCCGGCGCGCCCTATGAGCGCTCGGACTGGGCGCGGATCGAGGCATTCGCCGATATCGTCTACAAGGCCGGCTATGCCAGCCCGATCCGTACGCCGCGCGGCGAGGATATCATGGCCGCCTGCGGGCAGCTGAAATCGGCGACCGAGCGCGCGCGCAAGAGTCGCGCCGAAATCGCCGCCGAAGCCGGGCACTGAGCGCCATGGCCGCCGGTATCCTCACCCTCGTCATCATCGGCGCCGCCGCTGGCTATCTTGCCACGCGGCTGATGCGTGTCGATGTCGATCTGCCCAGCGCGATGGGGCTGGGCGTGCTTGGCGCGCTGATCGGCGGGCTGGGGCTGCGGCTCTTGCTCACCGTCGGCAACTGGGCACTGACATTCGTGCTCGCGCTTCTGGGTTCGATGGCGTTGATCTGGCTGTGGCAGGCATTCCGGCGACGCCGCTGACGCGGCGAATTGCTGCAATTCATCCTAGCCCTCGTTCGGCCGTACCCGGGGTGCCGATTTGTCGGCAAAGGCCGCCAGCCGCCCTCGGCTGGCCGGCTGGGTGTTGACAATCCCCGCCACCACCGATTCGGCATAGGCCGCATCCAGCGCCGACATGTTCTGCATGTGGCTGATCGCCGAGCAGATGGCGAAATTCGACAGGGGCGGGTTGGCGGCGGCGGTGCGCGCCAGTTCAAGTGCCTTCGCCTCGCTGTCCTCGACCAGATACTGCGCCAGCCCCACCGCGATGGCCTCGTCGCCCTGATACACCCGCCCGGTGAGCATCATGTCGATCATCCGCGCCTTGCCCACCAGATCGGCCACGCGGATGGTGGCGCCGCCGCCGGTGAACAGCCCCCGCTGCCCCTCGGGCAGGGCGAAATAGGTGCCGGCATCGGCCACCCGCACATGCGCCGCCGAGGCCAGTTCCAGCCCGCCGCCGACCACCGCCCCCTTGAGCGCGGCGATTACCGGCACACCGCCATATTCCATCTTGTTGAAGGCCTCGTGCCAGCGCAGGCACAGATGCATGAAATCCTCGGGCCGCCGATCCTCGCGGTGGTGTTCGACCAGATCTAGCCCGGCGCAGAAATGCGGCCCCTCGGCGCGCAGCACCGCCGCCCGGACCCCGGCGCGGGGCAGGGTGGTGAAGATGTCGATCAGCTCTTCGACCGTGGCGGCATTGAGCGCGTTGCGCTTGTCGGCGCGGTTGAGCGAGACGGTGGCGATGCCGTCTTTGTCGAGCGCGATGGTGGTGTGCGCAAGCTGCAGATCCTCGATGCGTTTCATGTGCCGGGGCCTCGTTCCAGGTATGTTAATGCGCCGGCACGTTAGGGGCTGCGGCGGCGCAATGTCCAGACTGTGGATAGTGGAGGGGGCGCTGCCCCCGTCCGCTTCGCGGACCCCCCGGCGTGTATTTTGCAAGATGAAGAAGGGGTCAGGTGTTTCTTGTGCCGATGCGCGGCTCGGTGCCGCTGAGCAGGCGGGTGATATTGGCGATGTGGCGCTGCCAGACCAGCGCCGCCAGCATGATGGCCAGCGCGATTGCAGCCTCGCCGCCGGTCAGCGCCAGCCAGAGCGGGGTGAGCGCCGCGGCGCTCAGCGCCGAGAGCGACGAGATGCGGCTTATCGCGGCCACCGCCACCCATGTGGCGCAGGCCATGAGCCCGGCGGGCCAAGCGAGCACCAGCAACGTGCCAAGGAAGGTTGCCACCCCCTTGCCGCCGCGAAAGCCCAGCCAGAGCGGGAACAGATGCCCCAGAAACGCGGCGAGCGCGGCCAGTTGCGCGGCATCCTCGGCAAGCGCCAGGCGGGCAATCAGCACCGCGATACCGCCCTTGCCGGCATCGAGCAGCAGCGTGGCCAGCGCGGCGCCGCGATGGCCGGTACGAAGCACATTGGTGGCGCCGATATTGCCCGAGCCGATGCTGCGCAAATCGCCCAGCCCCAGCGCGCGTGCGATGACCAGCCCGAAGGGTACCGAGCCCAGGAGATAGGCGCCGATGGCCACCGCGATCAGGGCAAGCGGCGCGGTGGTGATTTCGGGCAGCCAGGTCATGCGCAGGCCTCGCAGTGCCGGTGTCTCATGTTTCCTCACCCTCTCGATACACAGGCTTGCCCGCCACCCAGCTGCCCAGCACGCGGCCTTCCATGCGCGCGCCGTCAAAAGGTGTGTTCTTCGATTTCGAGCGCAGGGTGAAGCGGTCGAGCACAAAGGGCGCGTCGGGGTCGAAGAGCACCAGATCGGCCGGTGCGCCAGGGGTGAGGCGCCCGCAATCTAGCCCCAGCCGTCGCGCCGGGTTCAGCGCCATTGCCCGCCACAGCTGCGGCAGGCTGAGCGCACCGGCGTGGTAAAGGCGCATCGCTGCCGGTAGTAGCGTTTGCAGCCCCACCGCGCCGGGCGCGGCTTCCTCGAAGGGCAGGCGTTTCGATTCCTCGTCCTGCGGGGTGTGGAACGAGCCGATCACGTCGATCAGCCCGTCGGCCACCGCCTGCACCACGGCGCGGCGGTCATCCTCGGCGCGCAGCGGCGGGGTGAGCTTGAAGAAGGTGCGGTAATCGCCAAGGTCGAATTCGTTGAGCGTCAGGTGGTGGATGGAGACCCCGGCGGTGACATCGAAGCCGTTGCCCTTGGCGCGTTCGAGAGCCGGCAGGGTGCGCGCGCAGGTGATCTGGTCGGCGTGGTAGCGTGCCCCGGTCATCTCGATCAGCGCCATGTCGCGGTCGAAACCCATGCGCTCGGCCATCGGCGAGACCGCGGGCAGGCCGCGCAGGCTCGCGAGCTTGCCCGAGGTGGCGGCAGCGCCGGCGCTGAGGCCAGGATCCTGCGGGTGGCCCACCACCAGCGCGCCGACGCCGCGCGCATAGGTCAGGCAGCGCGCCATCACCCGCGTATCGCGCACCACGGCGTCGGCATCGGTGAAGGCCAGCGCGCCGGCATCGAGCATAAAGCCGATCTCGACCATCTCGCGCCCGGCGCGCGCGCGCGTCAGCGCCGCCATGTGATGCACGCGCACCGGGGTTTCGGCGGCGGCGCGGCGGCGGACAAATTCCAGCGTTTCGGGGGTGTCGATGGGCGGGTCGGTATCGGGTCGGGCGATCAGCGTGGTGACCCCGCCGACGGCGGCGGCCAGCCCGGCGGAGCGAAAACTTTCCTTGTGCCGCGCACCCGGCTCGCCCAGATTCACGCCCCAATCCACCAGCCCCGGCGCCAGGCAGCGCCCGGCGCAATCGATCACCGTGGCGCCGGCGGGGGGCGCGGCCTGATCGCGCGCCACGATGCGCCCGTTCGCCAGGCTCAGCGTGCCGGTTGTGTCGGTGCCCGCCTCGGGGTCGATCAGCCGGGCGTTTCGAAAGAACAGGGGCTGCGGGGCATCTTCGTTCAGGGGCATTTCACCATGTCCGAGTCTCGGGCCTGTCGGCGGTTATAGACGCGCCCGGCGCCGGGCGCTACCGTCTGGCGGTGTATGTGCAACCCATTCCTTCAGGGCCGGCCTCCCCGGCGCGGCTGGTGGGCGTGCAGTGTTGGAGCGGACAGGGCAGGGGGGCTTAGCGGGCGCGCTTGGCGCGGCGATCCCTGGCGGTCTCTATGCGGGTGACTTCGGCCAGCGGGTCGGCCAGATGCTTGACCAGATGCTTGTCGCCGGCGCGTGTGATGATTTGCAGATCGCCCATCAGCCGGCGCACCTTGTCGATTTCCAGCAGCATCACCGAGCGTTTGCCGTCTGGCAGGATCACCCGCCGGTCGGTCAGGCGCCAGACCGTCTTCATCTGCTCGGAATAGAGATAGGCGCCGCGCACAGCCAGTGCCAGCACTGCGCCCAGCGAACCGATGGCGACATGCTCGGAGCCGATCAGCCAAAGCACCGAACCGGCGCCGGCCATGCCCAGAACCGCGAGCAGCGCATGGTCGCGCCAGTAGCGGCCCTTGTCGGCGCGCAACTCGCCCAGGATCTTTTCGCCGGCTTCAAGCGCCGGGCCATCCGATATGGCAGGGCCGGTGGTGGAGGGGGTTTTCACGGCTGATGCGCGGGTCTGCGTGGCGACAAGGAAAACCGCGCCCCCCTGTGGGGCGGGCGCGGTGCATGGCTCAGTTCACGATGGCCGGCGCTTGCCGGTCTTGTGCATCGTCGTCCGGGCTGGCCTGGGGTTCTTCGGGTGTCAGGCGTGCCGGCAAGGTGCTGCGATCCAGCCCGTCGCTGCGCAGGAACTGGAAGAACTCGCTGTCCGGACGCAGCACCATCGAGGCATTCTCGCCCCTCAGCGCCCGCTCATAGGAGGTCAGCGAGCGGGTGAAGGCGAAGAATTCGGGGTCGCGCCCGAAGGCCTCGGCATAGACGCGGTTGCGCTCGGCATCGGCCTCGCCGCGGATGATCTCGCCCTCGCGCCGGGCCGATGACACCAACTCGACCACGGTGCGGTCAGCCAGCGCGCGCACCCGCTGCGCGGCTTCGTTACCACGCGCGATCTCGTCGGCGGCCTCGCGTTCACGCTCGGCGCGCATGCGCGCGAAGGTGGCGGCGAGGTTCTGCTCGGGCAGGTCGGTGCGGGTCAGCCGCACGTCGATCACATCCA